>NZ_JBKEIV010000048.1:0-416179 GCF_046693725.1 Anaeromassilibacillus sp. SJQ-1
GGAGCAGCCAGCGTAGGAAACGTGAAGGCGCAAAAGGCGCTGTGCGTCCACCGAACCAGAGTATGGGCGTCTACACGACACTGCCAAGGCAGAAAGCAGTGAAACACTGCACGGTGACCATTGGTTGAATGCCGGACACCAGTGAAGGGCATAAGCCATTCGATCAAGTAACCGTTGATGGAAGAGCACCAGCGTAGGAAACGCCGTAGGCGCGAAAGGCGCTGTGCGTCCACCGGGCCAGAGCACGGGCGTCTACACGACACTGCCTGGTCAGAATGCAGTGAAACACTGCACGGTGACCATTGGTTGAATACCGGATACCAGCGAAGGGTGTAAACCATTCAATCCAGCAATCGCTGATGGAGGAGAGCCTGCGTGGGAAACGCCGGAGGCGCGAAAGACGCTGTGCGTCCACCGGGTTAGAGCATAGGTGTCTACACGATTCTGCCGGGGCAGAATGCAGTCAAACACTGTACAGTTACAATCGGCTGAGTACCAAATCTGTTCTGAACAACGAGAAGGTAAACTACATCCGATCGAACCCAGTAACCAACAGCAAAGAGTTTCGTAGGCAATACCCTAGGCACGAAAGATGTTGTGCGTCCACCGTGACAGAACACAGGTGTTGACACAACCTTGCCTGGTCAGAATGTGGTGAAACACTGTACAGTGACCATTGGTTGAATGCCGAATAATTTGTGGAAAGCATAAGTGATTCGATCCAGCAATCGCTGATGGAGGGGAGCCAGCGTAGGAAATGCCTAAGGCGCAAAAGACGCTGTGCGTCCACCGTGCTAGAATACAGGCGTCTACACGACCCTTCCGGACCAGAAAGTGGTGAAACACGTGGCATAAGGGTTCGGAAAAAAGAATATGGGATGTCTCTGGCGGATAGCTTTTCTACATGTACATGTATATCCTAATCGCATGTAGATGATTTGCCTCTCATGGGAGCGAATACATAGGAAAGCCAAAACGGAGATATTCCACCGAGATGACCCAGTAGGGGAGTTCGCAAACGCGAATGTGAATAACCCCTGCTGGGTCACACTTTTCATAGGTATGGGAATGTGTTGTACGACGTTGTTACTGTGTAGTAACAGTTGGACGGATGTGGGGATCTTTTAGGGACGGCATAAAAGCTATTTCCACCGTAGAAATCCGGCAATAATCCATGAATACCGGAATTATCTTTGGGAAAGAGTGAAAGAAATCTGTAACTAATCAAGTACCCGGCGATTGGTGGCATGAAACTCCTGTAGGGAAACGCCATAGGTGTAAAGGTGCCGAATGTCCGGCGTTGATAGGCGAACATTGGAATCGTGTTACGGAAAGAGTGAAAGTAGTTCGTATTCGATCAAGTGGCCGGTAATCGATAACAGGGAGCTTTCGTAGAAGGATGCCGATGACGCAAAAATTGCGATGGGTTTGTTGATGATAGGCAAACACCGGAAGCGTGTTGAGGAAAGAATAAAAGTAGTTGGTATCCAAATTAAGCTCCTAACAACCGATAGCATGGAGCTTCCATAATCGACGCCTATGGTGTGAAAAGCTCTGTGTGTCCGCACTATTCAAAAGATATGAAATTGTTCGCATTCAACCAAACTAACTGCCAATGGCTAGAGACTTCCGTGAATATCCCTTTGAGCTTCAGTCTAAATAAAAACACAAAGGCATGCTCATCCGAGTCTGCTGGGATGAATACTCTCTTGTGTTGTATTTGTGAGAGCTTTCTTTCATCAGGCTAATAAGAAACAATTGTTCACGGATCTCTTTACGTTTCTTAATTTACTTCATTTTATAAGACAAAGGCGTTTGAGCGAAACAAGCAAAATCCTATATTGGAATATTTGATAACATTTCCCTCTCATTGATGCCGATTATACAACTCCCGTTTTTCAGATGATGAATTGATCAAGGCCGTCATGCCTGTAGAATCTAAAAGTGTAAAACTTTGCTATGATTACAAATTGGCACATATTTATCCACATAATTTTCCCTATCGTTCCCCATACAATAATCCACATTGAAAAACAGAAGGAACCCCCATCCCAAAATTTTGGGATGGGGATTCCTTCTTATATTTTCATCATTCTCTTGGAAGGAGAGCTTAAACGCATATTGACTGGTATAGCTTTCACTCCATCAAGTAAACAACTCTTATCCCACGATTGCTCAGATCCATCGGATCTTCATCTGCAGGAAGTCCCTAAATCAACTTAAGCAATGGTTACCGTGCAATGTAGTTTCGCATTCTGGCCCGGAAGTGTGGTGTAAACGCCTGTGCTCTGGCCCGGTGTGCCAACTGCATACACTCTGTAGTAGTAGTCATTGCCGATCTGGGACACAAACTGCGTCTTCAGAACGCTTCCGTTGCCCACTGTGAAGCTCGGCGCCAGTCCATTTCCATTGACCACGGTCATCTTGAAGGTGTACATGCTTCCTCTGTTCAGCGTGATGGCATTTGCCGCATCGCTGCGCACACTTGCCGCTGCACTCTGGCTTGCAGAAACCACACCCGCTGCTCCATATGTGTTGCTTACATTTCTCGATGTGGAGCCGCTCTTCTTCGCTATCGTCGTCTTTGTCTCCAGGTTCTGGATGCTTGCTTCCAGTGCTTCTACGGCACTCTTGACCTCTTCTTCGGTCGCTGCTTCATTGTTCAACACAACCTTTGCGTTGCTCAATGCCTTCTGCATCGCTGCCACGCTCTTTGCTGTGTACTTGCTGGTGTTCACTGCCTCTGCTTTTCCAATCAGGTCTTTCAGAGCGTCCTTGTTCGGAATCATACGCAGTGCTGTAATCGCATCGAGCAGTTCTTCAGCCTTCTCATCCACTGCCTCCTGGGTTGCATTGTCATTTTCCAACAGAGTTTCTGCATCGCCCAGGATGGTTTTAAAGGTAGCCCATGTTTCATCCTGGATGTACTTCGAAGCATTTTCTACAATTTTCTTGCCTTCTGCTACCAAAGCTTCCAGATCCGTCCTATCTGCACGGAAGACCAGGTTGTCAAGCGCTTCATACAGCGCTTCTGCCGCCGCCTGAATGTCTGCTTCCAGAACTTCCTCGTCGTCCATCAGGTCCTCTGCCGCCTTGTAGGCGTCGTCCAGCGCCTGTACGCTCTCCGGCGTGAAGTTCTCTCGATTGATCTGCTTTGCAATCTCCATCGGGATTTCCAGCTGGCTCTTGTCCCCTGCTGCAAAGCTCAGATACTGTAATGCCTCGATCAGCTCAAACATCGCGTTGTTGATTTCATCCTGGCTTGCGGTCTTCTTTTCTTCGATCGCTTTCGCTGCCTGCAGCGCTTCCTTGTACTTCTTCTGTACCGACGGGACTGCCGCCTCTACCTGCGCTTTCACGTTCTCGCTCTCTGCGATTGTGATCACTTCGCGCAGATTTTCTTTATCCACGATCGTGAAGCCCAGTTCAATCGTGGTGTCTGCATTTGGCATTGCCAGGCTGTATACATACTCATTGACATCAAACGCCTCTACCGGCTCGCCATTGACTGTCACGCCTGCGATCTCTCTTCCTTCAACTCTCGGTTCAAAGGTCAGATCGAGCGAAGTTTCTGCCATCACGACGTCTTTATATGCGCCGATCAGGTTTGCAATCGTCTGCTCTTCCCCATCGATTGACAGTTTCACCGTTGTCGGGTAGCTTACTGTCAACATATGCTCGGTCGGGGTTGTGTTCTTCACAAACTTAATCGCTGCGCCGCCAGAGGTCGTCAAATCGCTGCGGCTATGTGCAGTGACCGTCGAACCATCTGCCTGCTTAAATTCATACTCCAGAACCGGGGTATCCAGGCCAGCAAGGTCAATGGTCAAAGTATCTGCACTTGTGACTGTTTTTGTTTCTGCGATCACGCCGTTCAACGGTTCATCCAAATCCAGCGGATTGTCCGGATTATCTCTGTAAATATATGCTGTATAAGTGCCATCGCCCAAGAAATCGAGATCGATGTCCACCGGTTTCGTCTCTTCGTATGCACAAATGACACCTAAATACCAATCGTCGCCATTGCGGCGTGCCATTTCTACCAGCTCGCCAACTTCGCCACCGATCAGCTTACTCTCATCCCAAGAGGCCGGCATACTGCTCCAATATTCCTCATAGAAAGGAATCGCCTTATAAACCGATGGTTTATCCGCCAAGCACTGAATGCCACTCTCATAGATGATCGGCAGCGCATACATATGTGCCAAGGTAAACATCGGCGGGTTGTCAAATTCCTGTGGTTTTCCAGTATCCGGGTCTGTCGGGCCGAAACGTACATTGTTCAAAGCACCAAAAGATGCCATCGGAGTATAATCCAACGGACCAACTGCGCCTCTTGTAAATGGAATAACACAGTTATTCGCAGCCGTCAAATCGCCGCCCCACGGATAAGTACCGCCGCCGTAATCGTTCGGGTCACGCCAGTCACTTACGGCGTAACCTTCTGCACCACCGACGCCTTCTCTTGTTAGAGCATGGGGATAGGTGCGGCGTTCGCCTGCCGGTTTTACAGTGCCATGCAGGTTGATAATCATATGATTCTCGGCAGTTTGCTTCAGCAGGGCATCGTACAACTGCATCATGGATTGCGTTGCAGAATCGAAGAAGTCCGGCTTAATACCAGCAATTCCGAGTTCTGCCCAGTAGTCAATGCGCTCACGTTGTTTTTCTGTCACAATATCGTTTTTGTGTACCCAGACCAAAAGCTTAATGCCCTTGCTCTTTGCATACTCAACTAATTCTTCCGTCCAGGAATAATATCCGAGATAACGCTGGCCAGCCGGCGCATCCGGATCATAACCGGGCTGCTCTTCTTTGTTCTCAGTGCGCTCATACGGCACCATCCAGCCTTCGTCCAAAAGCTGATACTGCCAGCCCATTTCCGCTGCGAAATCTACATATTCCTTGTAAATACGCAGGCCTTCTGTCTCAAATTTATCAGCCGGAATCTGGTCATGGCGCAGATCGCCATTCAGCCATGTCCAGTTGGATACGCCGGATTCAACCCAGCTGGTGTCTCCGATTGCATTGTCCGGGCTCAGGTTTTCCGGCATCGTATTGTCCATGATGTCCGCCAGATCGCCCATCACCAGGAAACGCCACGGAGAAGTGAACGGTGCAGTAGTGACCACCGGTCCCTCTGCATCCTGCTCAGGTGCAAATTTCACGGAGAGCATCGTATCCTCGCCGCCCTCCAGCACAGAACCACAATAGGTTCCTGTCATGATATCCGCCTCAGAATAGAGACCATAGCTGCCACTTTCCGTCTCATACAACAGCGGCATATTGAACAGCTGGCCATCCAGATCGGAATAGCTTCCCCATTCTCTGTGCGGCCATTCGTTTGCAACGCTGGAATTGTCGCCGCAGCTCTGACCCCAGAACTTCTGGTAACCTTCGGGGAGCTGGAATCCAGTGAATTCCTCTGTGATCTCCAGTTCATCGCCGTTTCCGTCGATTGCATAGCGGAGAGCAACGCCCTCATCATAGGCGCGAACAAGAATGCTGTAACTTACCCCATCCTTGGTGAACGGGAAGGTTGTCTCGTTGTAATCCTTGTCTACATGCTTTACTTTACCGCCGATTAGATCATAGGAATCGTTTCCGCTCTTGGAAGAAACTTGTCCCAGAACCAATCCACTGCGGAAATCACCCATGTTGGTCATCAGGCCAGTCGGGGATACGCCAGCCATTACTTCGCCATCCTTTATGGCGAGATACGAAACAGCGCCATAAGAAGCGTCATAAGCAACCAGTGCCTTTACATCTGCAGCCGGTGCCGTCACTTCAAAAATGCTGCCTTCAACCGGCTCGGTCCCAACAACCACTTGGACATAGGACTCGAGTGTAGAACCATCTTCCAATTCTGCTTTAAACACAACAGAGGCCGTGCCGTTGCTCTTTGCTTCTGCAGTGATTCCAGAATTGGTCTTACTAACCTCCAAGATGGAGGAATTGCTGCTTTCTACGGTATAATCTTCAATTGCCTCACCATAGTTGTCCCATGCGGAAGCCGATACCTTGGTGACATCGCCCACATTCAACAACGTTTGGTCAACTGCCAACTCCACAACTGGGTCCTGTGGCTCCGGCTCTGGCTTTGCTTCCTGTACCAACTTCCACTGGTTGGAAATAGAATCTTCATTGGCCAGAACAATGAGCGTTCCATCCGTTGTATCATCGCCGTCGAGAGCAATGTAAAGCGGCGTGCCTGCCAGCTCGGCCTTCTTATTCAGAATTCGATACGTACCGTTTCCGGTATCTACGATCTTCCACAGCTGGGAATCATCCGCATTGTCAATGTTCCCGAGGGTCAAAGCTGTACCGACTTCCGGCGCAGAACCGGTCGGCATCAAAACGGTAGCAGTCGTGTTCTTGGGCTGGATGCGATAGTATTCCTGATTTGCATCCGGAATCAAACGCCAGCACAGTGCATCTCCCGGATTGTAGTTCCACCACAGATCCACCTTTGCTCCAGCGCTGGTATTGCCGCCGTATACTTCAATTCCTGCATCCTTCAAGGAGGTCAGGATTCGATACTCTGCGGTCGTATCCCAAACCGGTGCATCCTCGGTCTTCACATAGTGAATCGCTGCGCCGCCTGTTTCAGCAAGCGCAATGTTCAGCGTGTCGTTCTTAGTAACCGTGCGGGTTTCCGCATCGACGGTCTCCATCGGATCTTCGCCATCCGTATAGATGTAGGCAGTATAGGTTCCTTCACCGAGGAAATCCAATGAGAACTCTGCATTGCGAGCATTATCACAGATCATTCCCTGATACCAGTCGTCCCCATTTCTACGGGCGAAGTTCACATAATCCGCGGGTTCTCCATCTACAAGAATGGATTCATCCCACTCGGAAGGCATGTTCTTAAAGTAATGCTCATAGGCCGGATGCGCACGATAAACGTCCGGCTTGTCCGCCATGCACTGCACGCCAGCTTCAAATACGACCGGCAGGGCAGCCATATGCGCCAAGGTAAACTGACGATAATCGCCGCTCGCGCCATAGGAAGCCATGGGGGTATAATCCATTGGTCCTACTGCATTGCGGGTAAACGGAAGCGTGCAGTTATGGCGTGCACTGACATTATCAGGAATAAAGTCATACTGCTCTGCGCCAAACACCGCTTCACGGGAAATAACGTTTGGATAGGTGCGGCGTTCGCCAGTTGGCTTACCAGCGCCGTGCACGTTTAACAGCATATTATATTTCGCTGTAGTCTTTGCCAGGTTTTCGATTTGCAGAATCGTTGCCTGATCCTGGGAATCAAAGAAGTCCGGCTTGACGCCCTTGAAGCCCATCTCTGCCCATTCAGAAATGCGCTCTTCCTGCTGTTCTGGGGTCTTCAGGTCGGAGCTGTTCGCCCAAACGATCAAGCCAACGCCCTTTTCGTTGGCATACTCGATCAGATCTTCGGTCCAGTCATAATACCCCTTATAAATGGAGCTGTCATTCGGGTCCGTATTCTTTCTCTGCCAGCCTTCGTCGAGCAGCTGATATTCCCAGCCCATCTCTACTGCGAAGTCGACATAATCTTTATAGATTTCAAAAGCTTCGTTCTCGAAATCCACATCCGGGTCTGTATGACGAAGGTCGCCATTGAGCCAAGTCCAGTCAACTGTACCAGACTCTACCCAGCCGGTATCTTCCAACTTGCAGTCCTCGCTCAAGGTCTCCGCCATGGTATTTTCTGCAATCGTCTTCGGGGAACCGATGACGGCAAAACGCCAAGGAGATGTAAACGGAGCGGTTGTCACGACGTCGTCGGTCTGTTCCGGAGTAAAGGCAACATTCAACAGACCAGTGCCATCGCCTACAAGCTGTGCGCCACAATAGGTAGAATTCAGGTCTGCCTCGGAGAGCAGCGCCCAAACGCCATCGGTGGTTTCATAGAGGAGCGGCATGCAGTAGCTGCCGCGAAGCTTATGGGCCTCTTCCTCTTGTGCAACGGATTCATTTGCATATTCATATTCCATCGCCTGTGCAACAGAACCGCTTGCAAGCTGGAATCCAGAATTCTCTTCCGAAATGGTGAGTTCCTCGCCATCTTCGGTTTCAATCACATAACGGAACGCCATGCCATCGTCGTACACACGAACGATGATGCTATAGGAAGCGCCGCCCTTTGTAAAGTTCAGCGTCATCTGGTTGCCCGTAGCGTCCACATGGTCCACTTTAGCGCCAATCAGGTCATAGGAGTCCGTAACCTCTTCATCCTCACGGCTCACAAAGGTGAGGCCGTCGCGGAAATCGCCAACGTTCGTTACCAGTCCCGTGGGGGAGCTGGAAACAACGGTTTTTCCTGCATATGTCGTGAAGAAGCGGACAGCGCCCTCAGCGTCCATAAAGAACAGTGCGGAGATATTCTCGTCGGGCGATGCAACCGACCAAGTTGCGCCCTCTTTCCCTTCGCCAACAATGATCTCACAGGTCGCTGTACGGCTGATGCTCGAATCGACCGCATCCACCACTGTACAAGTCATCGTTGCAATGCCGTTTGCAACGCCGGTAATGACACCCGTATCCGGATCAATGGTTGCAATCTCCGGATTGTTACTGGAATATGTGCACTGTTCCGGGGTGATTGCAATGCTCTCCTGACCGTTGGAATACGCGGAGATCACCAGATTGGTGCTGTCCCCTACTGCAACAGCCGGCTCTTCCGGCTGTACGGACAATGTCTTCAGACGGTCCATCACAGCGCGGTCGCAGATAATCTGTGCTTCCGCCCAAACGGAATTAGAACCACCGGAGTTTTCCATCGTCAGCACGGTTGTGCCTTCCGGAATTTCCACATCCACCGGTATAATCCCTTTGCTGCTGGTCAAATTCTTTGTATAGAACGTCTCGCCATCCGCCTTCAGTGTGAAGTTTGTTCCTCCCCACCAGTTATCCGACTGAATGGCAATTTGTGCCTGGAAACGCAGCGCACCATAGCCGGTCAGGTCATAGACGATCGTTGCGTTACCACTCGTACCGAGGCCCTTTTCAAAGGAAACCTCCTCCCCATTTTCGTCCGTCAGGACAATCTTATGTACGTTGACATCTCTGTCCTTACGGACCTGCCACCATCCATCCTCAGCGGATGTCCATTCCATATCGCTGAGATATACGGCGGCTGTCTCTGTTGGATCTGCACGGTTTTCCTCAGTCTTCGCGACCGCGGGAAGCCCACTGGTAAATACAAGCGCAAATACCAGGAGCAAGGCAAGTGCAGACCGCCATGTTCTTTTTCTCATGATCCCTTTCTCCCTTCTTGGATTTTTGGCACAAAATTCTGAATACTTTGGCCTGGACTTTATTATATAAAACAGAGTGTTCCAAAAGTGTTCCATATTCACTTCTTCTTTTAGGAAATACTAATAAATTTGTAAAAAAATACGTTTCTTTGTATATTTGCTTGCTAAAAAGAAATATTTATTAGTTTTCTGCATATCCTTCTTGATTTTCCATAAAAAGGCCCCGGTTCCAGAGGCTTCCAGAACCGGGGCTTTTTATCATATCGCTTTTTTATACTTCAATATTGATGCCTTTTGAGGCCTATGCAATCGTGATGGTACAATGCTTCACAGCATTTTGGCCTGGGAGAGTGGTATAAACGCCCGTGCTACTGCCCGGTGTACCAACGGCCCATACACGGAAATAGTAATCATTTCCGATCTGTGTTACATACTGGGTCTTCAGTACATTGCCGTTGCCCACAGTAAAGACCGGAATGACACCATTTCCATTGACCACGGTCATCTTGAAGCAGTACGCGCTGCCGCTCTTCACAGAGAAGTCAACCGTCGTATCCGAGACCACTTTGGCCGGAGCGGTTGCCGCATCTGTTCCGATTGCCACGGCATATCCATCGGAACCCATACTGTTGCTTCCGTTGGACGAGCTGGAAGAGCTACTGCTGGAACCACCACTCGGCT
The DNA here is from genome assembly GCF_046693725.1 of Anaeromassilibacillus sp. SJQ-1. Classification (NCBI taxonomy): domain Bacteria; kingdom Bacillati; phylum Bacillota; class Clostridia; order Eubacteriales; family Acutalibacteraceae; genus Anaeromassilibacillus; species Anaeromassilibacillus sp. SJQ-1. Next base: position 9,924 of record NZ_JBKEIV010000048.1, read on the forward strand.
TTTTCACCAGCTTTGCCATTGCATTTTGGAGAGCATCCGCAGCCGCTTGGATCTGCGCCTGCAATGCATCTTCCGGCAGTTCTTTTGCTTCCCGCAGAGCGGTCTCAAGGACAGCCCAACTTTCCGCTGTATAATTCTTTTCTTGGAGCTGTTCTGCCTTCGCAATCAGATTTTCCAAAGCCTCACGGCCGTCGGCCACACTCTTTATCAGCTTCGCATCCGCGTAATCGACGACCACGCTGGAATTATCCATCTCCGTAGTCAAGATCAGGGTCTTTGCATTGGTTGGCAACATCTGATCGACCTTCAATGCAGCAGAAGTACCAGTCAGCCACGCCGTGGTTGGAAGGAGGGTAATGGTTTCGCCATCCGTGGTGACGACTTCGATCTTTAGAGACGCATAGTTCGGCGTGACGGTATCCACGCCAGCGATCGTGTAGAAACGTTCATAGCCCTGTCCTTCGATCGGGATTTTTTGGACCATGATACGGCGGGACTCATAAGTTGCATCCGGATGCTGTACAGAAACACCCTTTGCAAAGGTGGTCGTGCCATTATAGTTCAAGGAGAGCGGGCCGTCAAACGCCGTGCGGTCCAAGGTGACGTTGCCGCCGCCTTCTAATACCCAATCGCTCTGGTCCAGATCGCTTACATAGGTCACATCCACCTCGGAGAAACGGATGGTATAGGTCTTGGTCTGCCCGGACAGGGTTGCACGCACAGTCGCTGTGCTGCCCTCGAAGGAGACGTCTACCTGCACTCCGGAGAGCGAAGTGGTCGCCGTCACCTGCGGCAGTTCACTGCTGGCTGCAACTTCAACCACATACTCGGTCTTCGACGGATCAAAGCCCTGAATGGACGTGCCGTCCACTTGGATATCGGTGATCGGATACTGGATCGTGCTCGGCTCGACCGCTACTTTGCTGTTGGCCATCTTATCGGTCTCTCCTGAAACCGGAGAAATTCGGAATGCATGGGTATAGGTCTTGTCGGTATCAAGGCGGTATGGATCGAGCGGCACATGGCCGAAGAACGCCGTATTGCTGACACCGCGCTGCATATAGTCGATGCACCAGATGGTGTCTTCACGCATGGGAACCTGATAAGGATGGCGATACGCGCTGGCGGAGTTATACGGCTGAGTGCTCAATGCCGGGTTCAGCTCTTCCGCCGTGTAATGCTGCGCCGAGGTCTCCATGGTGCCGTCTGCTGTAACCATCAGGCCGGTGCCCTCGTCGTTTGTGAGGGACGTCCAGCGCACGTCTGTGCGGTTGCCGTTCTCCTGCGGCTTGACATACTTATACATGAATTGTTCGTCGACTGTGCTCGTGTACACGCCCAACTTGGAACCGGTCTTGCGGTCGCAATAGTTCTCGTCCGGGCCGCGGCCGTAGTATTCCAGGTTTTCGTAGCCTTCTGCAACCTGCATACGCATTCCCACCTTGGGGAGTGCAAATTCACCGTTGCCGCCCGGTGCAAAGTTACTGTGCGGCACAAGCTGGTTACTGACGACGATTTCACCGTTGCTGTAGATGTCGTAGGTGACATAGTTGGAGGCATCCACCAAAAGATCCTCCGAGATTGCGATGGAAATATGCTTTCCGTTTTCATCCTTTTCCACAGTCACTTCCACGTTCTGCATCGTATCCTCTGCATTGCGGAGCTCGGTCGGGAAATAGTTCGTAATATCATTATAGGTCTGTGCTCTCCAATAGCTCGGGACCGGGCCTTTTTCCAAAATGGTTTCCCCATCCAAGGAGTAATTGGTAATCACACCGGTCTCTTTGTCCATTGTGATGGAATAGTTCTGGCCTTCCGCCGTGACGCCTTCCATCTTGATCTCCTGCTCGTTTTCTTCCACATTGCTAAACGCCTGCATCGCGGAGGTATCCATCTCCATCCGGTCGCCGGTCTCAACGGTGAGTGGGATCTGATCGAACGCCAATTCGTCGCCCGCATTCGCCCAGGAGGTATCCTCCTTATAGCGGACGCTGAACTCCAGCAGATAGTCCGAACCAGCCTTCGGCGTAAACTCCGGCAGATCCAGTTGAATGGTTTCTTCCGAGAATGGTGCGAGGTCGAGCTCCAATGCCTGCTCTGATCCGATGGTCTCCGTATCCTCCGTCACTTTCCAAATGATTTCATACTGATCCAGGTTGGTATTTTCGAATTCATTGACTACGCGGACCTCGCCCTGGGTCGCCTTACCATCATCGTAGAAATTGACCTGCTGATGCACTTTGCGGACTTCGACTGCCTTCGCAGTAGGAGTGCGGTCTGCAAATAGCAGGCCGTTTGCGCAGAATGCGTCCGCATTGGAATGGCTGTCGATCCAGTCGCCGCCGTAGCCCCAATAGTAGCCGTCCAGCTTATCATCCAACCAGTGATAATTGGTCTCTTTGGATTCAATCTCATCGTCCGTGAAGTCGAGCCAATAGACAACGCCTTCGTCATCCATGGTGCGGTTCGGGTCTGCCATTTCCTCCGCAGTCAGTTCTCTCTCGTAGATACGGACACTGTCAATCGCGCCGGTAAACACACGGTCCGCAGAAGCTGAATCCAGGCCCACCGTCAGTGCTTCGCTGGCGCTGTCAAACGGTGCGGAAGCGGTCGTGGACGCTGCCCCTGTATTGGGGAGTTCTTGGCCATCCCAATAGAAATGCAGGGTCTTGTCGGCAGCACACATACCCACCAGCTGGTGCCAGTTACCGTCTGCATAATTATCCGGGAGTCCGGCTGTCGCAGCAGTTCCTGCTGCCCAACCGTCCACAAACAGCTCGAAGTACGGGTGGTCGCCTCTCGCGTTCACTTTCAGCCCCAGGCCATTATCACCGGTAGAGATAAAGCCCTGGTCGCTGCTGGGAATTGCATCCGGCTTGATCCAGACCTCCATAGTCAGAGCGTTACCCTTTGCCCGCAGGTCATCGCCGCGCGCTACCGTGATATAACCATTTTCAATCGCCTGCGTCCCATCACGGCCTTCCGTCCAGGCCGCAGTGTCGCTGAGCACCGCCTCAGTGCCGGTCTTTGTATCCCGTACTACATAGGTCGTGATATCCTCCGGAACCTTCGTTGCGATGGACTGATCGACCCAGTCCCAGATAAATCCGCCCTGCAAGTTCGGATACTTGCGAACCAAATCCCAGAATTCTTTGAAATTGCCCAGAGCCTGGCCCATCGCATGGGCATACTCCTGCTCCATGTACGGCATCTGATAGTCCGGGTTCTTGGCATAGCTCTCTACCGCGCTCGGCGCCGGATACTGGGTGCTGTGGACGTCCACAATATTCTTGCAGCGCTGGTCCATATCCATGGGGTCTGCGCCCTCATCCTTCTGATAGCGGTGATAGTAACCGTCGGACTCGCGTTCATACATTCTCAAGCGGCTGGGGTCTCTTTCCAGCACATACTGGGAGCTGACCCAGAAGCAATAATTTTCATCATAGTTGTGGGTGGTATAGGTCGCTTCGTTGCCCAAGCTCCACATGACGATGGAGGCATGGTTCTTATAGCGCTCCAACATATTTTCTGTACGGTCCATCACTGGCGGTACCCACGTCTTACTGCCGGAGGGGATAACCTGGGAGGGATCGTCGTATTCGTCTATATAGCCGCCATAATGCGATTCGATATTGGCCTCACAGCAAACATAGAAGCCCATCTCATCCGCCATCTCATAGAGCAGCTTGTCGTTCGGGTAGTGGGATGTACGGATCGAATTGATGTTATACTCCTTCATCAATTTGAGATCCTGATAAATATCCTCTTTGGAAAGCGCACGGCCGGTCATAAGATTCGCGTCGTGACGGTTGACACCGCGGAACACCGCCTTCTCTCCGGTGATCTGCATCTGTTCCTGTCCCTCTTCGTTGATATTGACCTTATAGACCTCGCGGAAGCCGATGCGCTGGACAGCTGCCTCGATCACCTCGCCGGATTCATCCTTCAGCTCGATGAGCAACTTGTAGAGGTTCGGCGTATCCGGGAACCATTTTGCAGGGTTTTCCACTCTCATGGAACGGGTGACGGTCTCGCCCGTGCTCGCCACCTTGTCCAGGAATTCCTCTTTGGATTGCTCTGCACTGGGCTTCGTCGCTTCGATTTCCACAGGATCAAACTCCATGGAACCGATCTCTTCGTTCTCCATGTCCAGCAGGGTGGCCTCCACATAGTACTCGCCCGCCTCTGCGTTATGGAGTCCGCGAATATCCACGTCCAATTCCAAGGTTGCATCGCTGTCCTTGTTATCGCGTTCATCCAACTGTGTTTTGACAAAGAAATCGCGGATCTCAACATCACCCTTGGAATAGAGGTAGACGTCTCTGAAGATACCGCTCTCGTTGATATAGTCCTGGTTCTCCAGATAGCTGCCGATCGACCAACGGAACACCTTGAGCGCAAGGGTATTTTCCTCGCCCTTTTCGTTTAGATACGGTGTAATATTGAAATCGTGGGCCGTATAACTGTCTGTAGCATAACCGACATACTCTCCGTTCACATACAGATAGTAGGCTGAACAGACACTCTGGAAAGATACAAAGATCTCCCTGCCGTCCCATTCATCCGGTGTCTGGAAGGTGGTGCGGTAATACCCTACTGGGTTGTACATCGTGGGAGCATGCGGATCTTTATAGGCAATCTGCTGCCATACGCCGTCCTCCACAATGGATCCCCACGGATAAATACTATTGGTGTACATCGGCTCGTCAAAATATTTGAAGCTGCCGTCTTCATTCCGATAGGTCTGCCACGCCTGCGGAACATACTCCGGCTCAAAATCCTCCTGGGCTTCCTCATCCAGGGTTTCCGCCAAATAGGCAGAATCCTTTTCAGCAGCCTCCTCTGGATTCCGCACCAGGGCAAAGTCCCAATCCTTGCCGCTTAAAAGCTGATAATACGGCGAGGTTTCCTCGTCTTCATCCAGGATCGACGCCTCATTCTCCAAGGCGAGCTCACGGCTGTCATAAGGTATAAACTGTGCGTGATACGGTTCCTGATTGACCGCCGGCGTCTCAATACCGTCGTACCACTCCGTGTGTTCTCCAGTTGGGACATAATCCTCACTGGTCTTTGCGGAACGCGCTGCAAAAGCGGTACTACAGGTGCTCACCGTCATTGCAGCAGCCAGTACCAAAGCCAGTATGCTTCGGAACGGCCTGTTTCCATTCAACTTCATTTTCTTTCTTACCTCCTTTTCATTCCAGCCAAACCCAATTTCCCCGCACAACCCTCAATTGTGCAAAAATAATTATAGTGCAGAAAGTGTTCCATAAGTGTTCCAAATTTTCCACAAACATTCTAAATAACTTTAAAATTATCCATAAATCCTACTAGTTATAGGTAAAATATCTAATCTATATTTGCAAGATTTAGTCAATATTTTTCTTTTTTATATTTTTTAAACAAATACTAGGCCGTCTATTTTTATGAACAAGATTTCCACGGTATTTTTGAAAAAATGTCAATTTTCTTTCATCCAATGTTCACATTTACCTTTTATACTAAGAACCATTCCAAACGGAAACCAATTCATTGATTACAAGATCTTCTCTTTTTCATAAATTTTCCTTTTCTTCTCTTTATTTAGAAAAACCGCCCAATTGGGCGGTTTTTCTATAAAAGGATCCCTGTAAAAAAAGAACTCTCTTCTCAAAAAAATTGAGAAGAGAGTTCTTTTATCGTGTCAGGAAGTCCTCGATCACATCTTTGAAGTGCATCAGGGGCACCTGCCGTGTATTCAGCAACTCGACTAACAGCTCTACAACATCGCGCTTGTCCGAAATATCGCTGACTTCGGCAGCCTCTGCGATAATCCCATATGTACGGCGTTGTCCGAGTTCTTCGTCGGCGACCGTCTCTTCCAGCACTTTATAGACCATTTCTTTATCCCCCCTTGTACCCATTATAGAGCAGTCAAGGAGAAATGAAAAGGCTATTATGCGAATTGTGAAAAATTACCAATCGTTGCTGGATTGATTTGGGTAGAAGCCTTCCTATATAGCAAAATAAACCTCTCTTTTAGACAGGATTTGTCATCCCATCTTCCAAAAGCGCTATAAAAACAGCATCCTCCCCTAATTCCAGATACCGGCGCAAGGAGTCCGGCATCGCAGAAAGCGGCACGGTCCCTTTTCCCTTTAAATACGCCTCCAGCTCTCCCAGCATCCGCATCCGCACAGCGCCTTCATGAATGGCGCAGGGATTGGGGTCCTGAAAAACTCAACGCTCTTTTCCAAAACAACATTTCGATGCAACGGCAATGCCACTGCATCGAAGCGCTTCAGCGGCGCATGCGATGAGTCCAATATCAAAAAAACGGGTGCAGCAGGGGTCTGCTTCTTCTTTTTCCCAAACACCATCGATCACCTCATGAACAGGAACAACAAAACAGCAAACAGTAGAAACAACACACCATAGAGCAGTTTGATCCAAGGCAATTTCCCGCGCGTCATCTCTGAAAGCTGTAGTACCTGTGATCCGCGCTTTGCTAACACAGTCAGCAATAAAAGCGGCAAGGACATGGCCAACAAATAAACCACAAACTCCAAAACCACGATGAAATCCCACGCGGTTTGCCGTTGCATCATGTATAGGATGGACGCCAAATAGAGCTGCCCCGTACAGAGAAATTCCCCCACAGACAACACAATCCCTGCAATAAATACGGTTCCTGTCAAATATTTGCCACCACAGTTCAGGGTGTTCTCCAGATAATTGCGCTGGAAGGCTCGGAGTTTTGGCGGCAATTGAAAGCGGATTTTCCCATATTCATTTTTTCTGGCCATAAAGAAATCGATAAAATTCAATACAGCAAAGACAATGGACAAAAGGATAATCAGAATCTGCAAAATCCTTCCCACTGGTTCAAGAACTGCACTGATCTGTTCAAATGCAGAGTACAGCACGGTTCCCAACAATAAAAAGGTCAGGAAACGCGCCACAATGAAGGTGAGCCCCAGCTTTAAAACATTTGCATGTTTCGACAGCAGCAGGGAGAACAAAAGCAACAGCAACGAAATCCCACACGGACTCAACCCATTGACAACCCCTGTAAACACAAGAAATATCCAGTCTTTCCAACCAAAGCTCATGTCTTGATCTTTGGGAACATAGTCAATGTCCTGCCAATTCAACGCCTTTCCATTCATAATGAGGTTTGGCATATTGGCGACAATCTCCTCATAGCCCTGTAAATATCCGTTTTGATAGAACATAACCGGCGCCTTCTGGCGCTCCTCTGGAACACCGTACTGATCAAAAAACCAATGCGCCAATGGAACATTGTCCAGGTCTCCCATATTGACATAGTTCACCTGCAACTTGGAAAGACGGTTCTGTTCCAGTGCAAATTCTTTATCCATATTGGCCAGGTAGGTCTGCACCTTCTCACAGTCATCACAGGCAGGCATATAGAAATACACAAAATAGGAGTTTTCCGCCGGAATATCACGGAAGCTCGCCAGACGTTCTTCCTCCGTACGCAGGTTTTCCTTTTCTTCTAAGATTACGCTGCGCGCCTTATTGGTAATATCATCCACTCCAAACAGACAGGTTCCATTCACTTCCAGCATGGGGGGAGATGGAGCAAACTCGTCCGTCGCCATGTCCTTGGTGCGCTCCATGAATTCATTATAGATGTCTTCTTCAAACACATTCTTCAAATGGAATTCATACTCATCCGGCGAAATGGCGTCCTCAATCTGCCCCTGCAAAGAATTGAGGAAATTTTGTCCATCCTCGCAGCTCTCACAAGATGAGAAATAGTAGTAAGTAATCTGAATTTTGTCCGTGCTCTCCTGCTCTTCCGCCGCATATACATACGGCGTGGCAATTCCTACAGCAAACAACAGTAGAACCAGCAACATCACAAGGGGTTTTGTACTCCGGTGAACTTTCATTGCGCGCCTCCTTCAGTTTCCCATTTTTAACCTTCCCATCCGTCTATCAATTCGTAAAAAATAGACGAAAATCATTTCTATTATACAGAAAAAGTACCCTATTTTCAATCCTGTACCGTATCCAATCCAAAACACAATCACATATTGGTTGGGGTATTCCTTCTGGGGATATTTCCAAGCGCTTAGCAGACCTTCGCCACAAGAAAATATCGTTTTAGGCAAACGGTATACGTAACGGAACCGACAGGGGAAGTCAATAAAGGGCGTCCTTCCGTCACTCATACGCAATGTTTATCAAACAGGTTATAAAGCATACATCATAATGGCAACACATTTGACAGATCGCGGACTTCGGTTTAAACTGGTTTTATCTCAATAGAAGGGAGGGAAAACGGTGAAAATCTGTATTGCTTTCGCTCCATGCAAGGTCTGATATTGGGACGAACCTGCATGGAGGACAATTCGTCCAATTGGGCTTTGCATTTTTATCAGGAAAACAACGATAAAAAGGAGCAAAGTCAACATGAAAAAAACATTCCTTTGGGGCCTTGGGCCCTTTATAACCCTTTGGAGTACACAGGCGCTATCCACATTGGGCAGTTCCATGACCAGCTTTGCATTGGTGATCTGGACGTACCAACAGCAGGGTTCTGCACTCACCACAGCATTGCTTTCGGTCTGTTCCTATGCCCCCTACGTCGTTTTGAGTATCTTTGCGGGGGTTGTGAGTGACCGCTGGAATAAAAAATATACGATGCTCGCTTGTGACACACTGGCCGCTGTGACCACCTGTACCGTATGGATCTTGCTGGCGACGGGCAATCTCAAAATATGGCATCTGTACCTGTTAAATGCAGTCAACGGTATGATGAATTCTGTTCAACAGCCTGCATCGGAGGTCGCGGTCAGTCTCTTAGCCCCCAAAGAACAGTATCAACGGATCGGTGGTTTGCAAGCCTTTTCGCGCTCACTGGTGACCATCTTAACACCCGTGCTTGCAACGGCTGTACTGACATTGGCTGGAATGAACGCCATTCTGCTGTTTGACCTGATGAGCTTTGCCATCGCCTTTCTGACACTGGCTGTCTGTATCTCAATCCCTCACACTTCACAGGGAGAGAAAACCACACCGGAACCATTTTGGCAAGCAGCTAAAAAGGGCTTCCACTTCTTACAAGAGAATCGTGGAATTCTCGATTTGATTCTTTTTCTCGCAGGAATCAATCTCATCGCCTCTGTCTATGAAGCGGCACTGCCCGCGATGTTGCTTTCCCGAACAGGTGGAAGCTCCACGGCGCTTGGAATGGTGAGTACCTTTACCGGTATCGCCACTTTTGTGGGAAGTATCGCGGCTTCTCTCTTGCCTGCCCCAAAGAGCCGCACCCGTGTGATTTGCAATACTCTGCTTTTTTCCATGTGCACAGAGAACTTTTTCCTTGCATTTGGAAAAAGCGTTCCCATTTGGTGCCTTGGCGCTGTTCTCGGCTGGTTAACGGTTCCTTTTATGAACACCAATTTGGACGCTTTGCTTCGGACACATATCCCCGTTGCTATGCAGGGACGTGTGTATTCGATACGAAACGCCCTACAGTTTTTCACCATCCCTCTGGGATACCTGATGGGAGGTATGGCTGTCGACTGGATATTTGAGCCATTGATGCAGGTTCAAAGTAAAGGGAGTTTGCTTGTCCAGCTCTTTGGCCAAGGAAAGGGAACCGGTGCTGCCCTTCTTTACAGTATATTGGCTATCTGTGGGATCGGTACATGCCTTGTATTCCGAAGAGATAAACACATCTGGCTCCTCGAACAGAAAAGCTCCTCCAAATGATAAAGAACGTGAGCTTTCACTTTTCGTTCTCTGTTTGTCAGTCTTTAAATCCGTTTGTTTCTGGTACTTCCTTCTCGGTGTAAGACAAATAGAATGAGCTTTTGGGAGTCCATTTCTTATTGCGTATAAAAATGTCTCCTGTCAAGGAGTTTTTCCCTGGCAGGAGACGTTTTTATTTATATTGCTGTTTAAATGTATCAATCCGCTGCTAAAAAGTCCTCCACTGCATCCACCAGATGCAGCGGGGATATGTGATTTCTCTCAAGCCTCTGCTGTAAACGCATCACTGTACATTTGTGCGTCGAAATATCGTCTATACGCACCGCCCCCATTTGCAGGCCATAGGTCCGGTATGGTCCATTATCCACATCCTCCTGTACAGAACAGCAGATGGTAATCCGCATGTTCGCTCCTCCCCTTTCATCGACATTGTAACACGGAGGGAAGGAGAAAGGCACGGAAGCCTGTCGAAGAAAAATTGAAAATAATCCTTTTTTCTAGGAGGATCGGATATCAAATGTCTCTGCTGTTCTCCCGGCGGTTTCCAAAGAGAAACCGTCCAACTCCTTTTGAAGTTCGTGATAGAAGGCCACCATATGAAAATCATTCGCACAGGTATGATGGATTTGTACCGTGAAGGGAAGTATCGTTCGTTTTGTGGAAAATTCAAACCTTCCACGTAAGAGCAGGCGTTCTTCCTGGTGAAAATACCACTCGCCTGTTTGACCACTCTATAAAGGAGAGGTAGAAATTTATTAGCGGCCCTTGCGCGCATGATATAAAGCAAGAATGGTGTTATTATTGACAGCGAGGTCAGGGAACAGACTTGAGACAGTCAATAACATGGCTGGCCATTTTGTGCCAAATATTCGTATAAATTTGTATATTTCATGATTTGGATGTTTTATAAATCCTTGATTTACAAGAAAAAATCAATATTAATACCTTTCAATAATCATAATCGGGAATAGAAGTCTTCCATCATCATGCATCCGAAGGTTAAATCCTAAATAACGGAATCATGGCGTACATGAAACATAGAATGTGCTTTGGACGGTTTCACGCCAATGGGGTTGCGTAGAAGCTTGCTCTCTTCGAGATTGTCCACGGCTCTTTCGTAAAAAATCGATAAAGCCGGGTGATAAGCGATATTTAAGCTGTAAAATGAGGCATCTTCCTCTTAAAATACCGTATCGTTGAGAAGAACCTGCTGCCAGATAACCGCTTCTCCTTCGGCGCTATGGATCATTTGAAATTCATCCTATCGATTAGCCGCATTTGCCTATCAGATATAGGCAAATGCGGCTAATCATTATCTTGATAATCTGCTTTACTCGCCCCTATGCGGTATAGGTAAACCCGGCACGCCATCTTGATTATTTCTTTTGCTTGTCCGTATTCAGCACAGGCAAATGCGGCAAACCATCCTGATTATCTGCTTTACTTGCCCCTATGCGGTATAGGTAAACCTGGCACGCCATCTTGATTATTTACTTTGATTGTCCGTATTCAGCACAGGCAAATGCGGCAAACCATCCTGATTATCTGCTTTACTTGCCCCTATGCGGTATAGGTAAACCTGGCACGCCATCTTGATTATTTCCTTTGCTTGTCCGTATTCAGCACAGGCAAATGCGGCAAACCATCCTGATTATCTGCTTTACTCGCCCCTATGCGGTATAGGTAAACCCGGCACGCCATCTTGATTATTTACTTTGATTGTCCGTATTCGGCACAGGCAAATGCAGCGAACTGGCATGCTGGTTGGACACCCAGCAGAGAAAATGTAAAACGGAGGAGAAAAGTACTGCTCCTCCCCTAGCAGCATCCTGCATCGAGGCGACATCCACATCTGCGGTAATGGTAATCCCATTGGGTATCTGCTTATAAAAGTGGTCAAACGTTTCCCGCCGTGGCCACGATTGGATTTCATTGGCTTTTCCGTATTGGATAATCGGTCGATCTGCATCTTTAAAGCCTTCATAGTAGAACAAACCGGCAAACACTTTGACAGCCGAGGCTGACAAACGGTGTTTGCCGGTTTCTTTTTTAATATTGGGGATTGATCCGGATTGCCCGGAGGACATCCACGATGCTATGTATTTTCTCCAACTTTTCGTCCAGACGGTCGAATGCATCCAAACGGGCCTGCATGGCTTTTTGACTTTCCTGTACCGCCTGCAAACGTGGATTCGTCGTATTCTCCAAGGTTGCTTCCACCTGCACGGTCTTTTGCGCCAACAGCTCCATCGCTTTTCGCTCTTTTGAGATGTCCTGACGCGCTGTGGAGACATCCTGCTCGATGCCGGATACAACCGTTTCCAAATTGGACAACACCTGTTTGACTGCCAAGAACTCCTGCTTAAATCCAGCCAACTCCTGCCTTTCCGCTGCAACTGCCTGTTTTAAGCCCGAAGTGTCCTGTCCCACACCGGAAACTAGCTGCTTTAACTCTGTTTCAGCCTGCTTAATGGCAGTAAGTCCCTGCTTCACAGCAGAAAGATCCTGTATGACGCCGACCAATTTCTGTTTGGCGTCCATAGTCTCCTGCTTTACAGTGTTGATTTCCTGCTTCAATGTGGCAATTCCCTGTTTCAGTTCCGCAAGGTTTTGCTTCGTCCCCACAAGCGCCTGACTGTCCGCAGTAATGTCGCGCCGCATGGTTGCCTGCTCCTGCCGAATCCCGGATAAATCCTGTTTCATCCGGGCCATGTCCTCCCGAATGGGCTCCAATTTTCGATCGATCATCGTTTCAATCGCCTGCAAAAGCGAAGTTTCCGTCATTTCGCCACTCCCTCTCTCTTCCCATGTGCCCTACTACAATTCTTACGGCTCCACTGCGATCTCCGCCACGGTTCCCTGTACCAAACGCAGCAGATCTTGCGGCGAAACCTCCACCTGCGCGCCAATCTTCCCGCCGCTAACGATGATCGTGGGAAGCGCTTCGCAACTCTTGTCCACCACAGTGCGATACAGTTTCTTCATTCCTATCGGTGAACACCCCCCGCGTATGTAACCAGTCGCTCGGTTGATCTCATTGACGTGAATCATTTCGACTGATTTCTCCCCGACGCTTTTGGCAGCAGATTTGAGGTGCAACTCCTTTGCTACCGGTACAACAAAGACGTAAAACGCTCCAGAAGCCCCCTTTGTCACCAGAGTTTTAAATACTTGCTCAACATTCTGATTCAATTTTCGGGCAACCGCAACGCCGTCAATCGCTCCGTCCTCGTGATCGTAGAAATAAAACTTGTACGGAACCTTTTCCTTGTCCAAGATCCGCATAACATTTGTTTTGTTCTCCTTGTCCTTTGCCAATCGGAAACGCTCCTTCTCTCCAAATAAACCGCGCTCCCGCCGGACCTATTGCCGGCGGGAGTGCCGCTGCGAGATCGTACAACATGGATTTGTATGGTACGAACCGTTCACTTCCAATTATTCTTCGACTTTCCATTTAACGCCCTGTGGCGTATCTTCCAAGACAATATGGCGCGCTTTTAATTCATCGCGGATACGGTCCGCCGTCGCCCAGTCCTTGTTTTTACGGGCTTCATTGCGCTGTTCGATCAGCTTTTCGACCTCTTCGTCCAAAAGCTGGTCCTCCTTCTGATTGTAAAGCAACCCCAATACACCTGCCAACTCATTGAAAAGATCCAATGCATAGGCGCACAAGTTCCGGCTAGGTGCAGAGGACGCATTTAACGTGGAATTGATGTCCCTTGCAAGATCAAACAGTGCGGACAGTGCATCCGCCGTATTCAGGTCATCCTCCATCGCTTCAATAAAGTGATCCTGATATTCACCAAACCGGCGGCGAATTTCTTTCTCGCCCTCTTTTTCCCCCTCCGGCGCATTCTTCATCAGGAAGGACAGGTTATCCCGGCAATTGTACAGGCGCTCCAAGCCGGCTTTACACTGTTCGATCACCTCGACACTGTAATTGATTGGGCTGCGATAGTGCGATGCCACCATCAGATAACGGATGGGCTCATAGCCAAACTGTGCTGCTACATCGCGCACTGTGAAAAAGTTTCCAAGGGATTTACTCATCTTGCGGTTGTCGACATTGATGTAGCCATTATGCATCCAATAATGGGCAAACGGAGCGCCGTTGCAGCATTCACTCTGTGCAATCTCATTCTCATGGTGCGGGAAAATGAGGTCCTGGCCTCCGCAATGGATGTCAATGGTTTCTCCCAGATAGTGCTTTGCCATTGCAGAGCACTCAATATGCCATCCCGGACGCCCATTTCCCCAAGGGGAAACCCAACTCGGTTCCCCTTCTTTCGCTGCTTTCCAAAGAGCGAAATCCATTGCGTCCTCTTTTTCCTCTCCAACCGCGATGCGCGCTCCAGCCTCCAAATCTTCCAACGGCTGATGGGAGAGCTTTCCATAGCTGCTATCCTTGTTGGTCCGGAAATAAACGTCTCCATTGTTCGACGCGTAAGCATACCCTTTGTCAATCAACGTTGCAACCATGTTGATAATCTCTTCGATGTTTTCCGTCGCCAAGGGATGAATGGTGGCAGGACGGACGTTTAATCCTTCCGCATCGGTTTTGTATTCCTCAATATAGCGCTGGGAAACGGTGAGATAATCGCTGTTCTCCTCGTTTGCCTTCCGGATGATCTTGTCATCCACATCGGTGAAGTTCTGTACATACGTGACCTTTAGACCACGGTACTCCATATAGCGGCGCAACACATCGAACACACAGATCGGCCGCGCATTGCCAATATGGATATAATTGTACACGGTGGGACCACAGGCATAAATTTTTACTTCGCCTGCTGTAATCGGTACAAACTCTTCCTTTTGGCGCGTCAGGGTATTATAGATTTTCATTGTCCTTGTTCCTCCCAGCTTTGTTATTCTGTGCGCTCCAAGTTCCAGTACCCGTTATTATATGGGATTTTCCGGAAAAATACAAGACGCAACCTGTCATTTCCATCGAATGGGCTTCAGGGGATTGCACATGCCATCCGAACTTGCTTTATTCTTCCTCCGGCAGTTTTGGAGAAATATCCACCTCTTTCTCCAATATCTCCAACCGTCTTTGCAGATGGGTACACTTTGCCTGCATGCGGCACAGCTCCTGCGAAACCGGGTCTGTCACATGGACCTGATCCAGACTGTCCGGCTTTACACCGTTGATTCGTACCACGCGGGCGGGCACGCCAACTGCCGTCGCATTGGGCGGGACCTCATCCAATACAACTGCCCCAGCGGCTACGCGGGCGTTATCCCCCACTTTGAAGGGGCCCAATACTTTTGCCCCGGACCCCACCATCACATTGTTCCCCAGGGTTGGATGGCGCTTTCCGTGTTCTTTCCCGGTTCCCCCCAACGTGACATTCTGGTACAAAGTACAGTTATCTCCGATCTCAGTCGTCTCACCGATCACAACGCCCATGCCATGGTCGATGAACAACCCCTTCCCAATCGTCGCGCCGGGATGAATCTCAATCCCCGTCTTATGCCGGGCACGCTGGCTGATCCAACGTGCAATAAACTTGTGCCCATGCTGATAGAACCAGTGTGCTTTGCGATAGGAGCGCACTGCCTTAAAACCCGAA
The DNA here is from genome assembly GCF_046693725.1 of Anaeromassilibacillus sp. SJQ-1. Classification (NCBI taxonomy): domain Bacteria; kingdom Bacillati; phylum Bacillota; class Clostridia; order Eubacteriales; family Acutalibacteraceae; genus Anaeromassilibacillus; species Anaeromassilibacillus sp. SJQ-1. The sequence goes on from NZ_JBKEIV010000048.1 coordinate 25,226, forward strand.
TAGAGAAAATAAACCTCCCAACGGCTTCGGGCCGCCGGGTCGCGCTCCATAATCGAGTCCAGCTCTGCCTTTAACTGGTCAAACATTGCTTCCTTCGTCACCTGCTTTCCAAAAATAAAACGACCACCCCCGTCCCCTAAGGGACGGAGGCGGTCGTTAACCGCGGTTCCACTCCGTTTTATCTCTCGTTGCTGCCGGTAACGGCGGCTTCCGTGCGAAGATACGATCCCTTTCCCCTCGCCTGCACTGCCGGTCTCTTCCCCGGCATCACGGACGCAATTTCCTTCGGGGCCCACATGAAAACGCTTTCAGCCAACGACGCTTTCTCTCTGTTGTAGGATTAACCGGAGGTACTTTTTCCGCTCACTGCATTTCAAAATATACTCTGTATACTTTATTATATGCTGCCCACCGGAAAATGTAAAGAGAACAGGAAAGGAAACTTTAAAACGGCTTTCTTTGCAAAGAAAAGAGGCTTTCAAAACTTATGCAGCAATATTGCGCCCTCATCATTCCAGATTGCTCGTTCTATTCATAAATAAGCTCCACGATATATTTCCTGTATCATAGAATTATCAAATAAAACGTCCGTCCAATCTTTCAGTCATTTCATAACAACTTACTCTATTGGCAATACGCCAATTGCCAAGTATTCTGCACCGTCAAAATCGGCTTCGTACTTACCAGTCTCCCTATTATAGACAATTTTAAACTTTTCTGGCATATTCCCAAAATATTTGTACCTCTGTCCCTCGTGCTCATAGGTCTCCAGGTAATCCTTCAGATACGCAACGATTTCCTCCGAATCTGCTACCTCTGTTCCAAGGTCAAAAGTCATCGGAATTTCCACGTCTTCGAGGAATTTTGGATTCGATACATCACTTTGGTCAAGAATCTTTGCCGGGACATTTACTGTGATATTTTCCGGCTCTTCACTGCCATCGCCATGCTTGAAGGGGCCTTGATCCGCCTGCTGTGCGTAAACCACCAGGTTCCCATGGTAATGCATGCCCTGATATTCATTGCCTGTCTGAGAGGGCAGATAGCCGCCAATGATGTATGTAACCTCTTCACCAGCGCCAATTACCTCGGTTGGGTCGTAGCACTTTCTCTCCCCTGTCCAATTTGAAGTTTCGTTGAGGTTTACACCTCTGACGCGTTCCCATGTGTATTGACTTGGGTCCTCTGAATTTTTCACCTGCTTATAGACAAAAATTTTGAGCGCCGTCTCAAGCGTGTTTTCACAATCCTTGACCCCATACGAGTCCTGATTGATATTGAACTCGTCGTCACCATAGAGGACCGGCTCCTTATCGTCACTTCCGGTTGGCTCCATGCCCAGATGAATGTAGATCGGCAGTGTGCCTTTGTTCTCTACACGAACGGGCCGGAAATAGATCGGCAGGTTGTCCTGCGGATAGTTGTCCGGGTCCTGTCCATTGTTCTCCAGATTGTTTACGTCGCCGGATTCTACCAATTCCTTATCAAAGTTCTTCAGGAGCATCGGACGGAGATTTTTGAATTCCATGGGTTCTTTGGTTGTAAAACCATCTTCGTCTGGATTCACCTCAATATCCAATACGCCGGCAGAGAAATTTCCAGCCACCTTCTCTGTGTCGGTAAACCAAGCCATGGTCCCGCCAGCCATCAGGCAAAACACCAGGACCAAGGAAAGAGCCGACAAAACAATCCTCTTTTTGTTTGTTTTCATGTTTTTCCTCCTTTTTGGGATTATGGGGGCGCGGTCACCCATAAGTTTCTTCCGGATTATTTAAATGATACAGTAGTTTCATATGGGTGTCAAGAAAAACCCATAAGTTTTCTTTCATTTAATTGTATAAATTCGTAGAAATTTTATAATGATAGTGATAAACGAAAGAAACGAATATACGAAGGGGGAAACCCATGTTAGGTGAAAGGCTCCAGGAACTTCGGAAGGATCATGGCCTTTCCCAGCAGGATTTAGCGGATAAACTCAACGTATCCATTCACACTATTTCCTCGTATGAGCGAAACCGCAGCGCTCCAGACGACAAAACGAAAATGGAAATTGCTAAACTATTTGATATATCGCTTGACTACCTGCTTGGTTTGGTGGATGAACCGTATTCGTTCCTGAGGACAAAGAATTGTATCGTATTGCCCGCGGAATTTGAGGATTCAGAGAAAAGAGAAGTTCGGGAATATGTCGCCTTTTTACGATTTAAAAAGGTACGAAGAAAACAGAGGAAAAACTTACCAAAAAAGTAAAAGGCCACGGAGCGTCCCAACGCTTTCCGTGGCCTTTCTGTATTTACTTGGAGTTCCCTATGACCTTCCAATTCTGCTTTAAGTAGATTCCTCCGGAAAGCACGGTGAAAAACACCGTAATTGCCATCAACCCGTCGCCGGCCCAAAGGAAAATTGCCGAGCTTGGCAACCCGCCCATTGTAAAAGCGGAAAGCACGCCCATGGCCACCAATTCCTGCACATACTGCATCACCAAAATCAATGCGATTGCAACAATCTGGCTTACCGTTTTTGCCTTTCCCCACTTGTTCGCGGCGATTACAACCCCTTCATCCGCAGCAACCAATCGCAGGGATGTAACAAGAAATTCGCGTGCCACAATCACCAATACCCACCACGGATTGATCAAATCCAGGCTCACAAAGCAAATCAAGGCCGAAATCACAAGGATCTTGTCTGCCAAGGGGTCCATAAACTTTCCAAAGTTCGTAATCAGATTGCGGCTTCTAGCAATTTTTCCATCCAAATGATCTGTATAGGACGCCGCAACAAACAGCAGCAGCGCGACCAGATACCGGTGCGGCAACCCCTGCCATAGTAGCGCTCCTACAAAGAATGGTACCATTGCCATCCGCAGCACCGTCAATTTATTGGGCAAATTCATTTTCATTCCTCCAACCGGGCGCGGATTATTCCGCTTCACCCATCAGGTCGCAGTCCATGCAAGCCGTGATACGTACCCGCACAAACTGTCCGGGCGCCGGCGCCTCCCCGGCGGTAAAGTAAATTCTGCCGTCAATCTCCGGCGCGTCGGCATAACTGCGCCCAAACCAACAGGCGGTCTCTTCCTCAAAGCCTTCGGTCAACACATCCAATACTTTGCCAACCTGCGCCTCGCCCCAATCCTGCATGATGCCCATCTGGGTCTCCATCACCCGGTCCGCCCGGCGGCGCTTTTCCTCTTCTTCAATCTGATTTTCCATCTCTGCCGCAGGAGTATCCTCCTCCTGCGAATAAGCAAAACATCCCAGACGCTCAAAGCGTATTTCCTTGATAAACGCGCACAACTGCGCAAAATCCTCTTCTGTTTCCCCCGGGAATCCTGCGATCATCGTCGTACGCAGAATCAATCCTGGAATGCGCGCGCGCATCTTTTGAATCAATGCCGTGAGTTTTTCCCGATTGCCAAAACGGCGCATCGCCCGCAATACCGTGCCGCTGCAATGCTGCAAAGGAAGGTCTATATATTTGACAATTTTCGGCTCGCGCGCAATGGTGTCCATCAACTCTTCCGTCATAAAATCCGGATAGCAGTATAAAACGCGAATCCACACAATCCCGTCCACTTTACAAAGCTTTTGCAGGAGTTCTGGCAACATCCGTTTTTTATACAGATCACAGCCATAACGGGTCGTGTCCTGTGCAATGACAATCAATTCTTTTGTTCCATTCTTCGCCAAGGTTTCCGCTTCTTCCAAGATGCTCTCCATCGGACGGGAACGGTACGGCCCGCGGATCAATGGAATGGCACAGTAGGAACAGCGATTGTCACAGCCTTCTGCAATCTTCAAATAGGATGAATAGGGAGGCGTTGACTGGATGCGTTCCCCGCATAGAGGCAACAACATTTTATCCGGAAAGAGTTCCGGATGCTCCCCGCGCAGAGTACGGTCTACCACTTCCACTATATCGGCGTCCGCTCCAATGCCGCACACCGCGTCGGCTTCCGGCAATTCCTTCCGGATCTCCTGCTGGTAGCGTTCTGCCATACAGCCCGTGACGACAAGCGCTTTGATACAGCCAGCCTTTTTGAGCCTTCCAAGTTCCAAAATCTCCCCGATGGATTCTTTCTTTGCAGCCTCAATAAAACCACAGGTATTGACAATGGCCACATCCGCACAGGAAGCGTCGTCCACCAACGTATATCCTGCTTTTTGCAGGCGCGCCATCATAATCTCTGCGTCCACGCGGTTCTTTTCACAGCCAAGGCTAATCATTCCAACCGATGCCATTCATCCCATCCTCATTTTCGTAGTCGATATAGTTTCGCAGTACACTGCGGATATCCTCCGTGCGATAGCCCAGCCGCTGCAATGCGGCAAATACCCGGCGGCGGCCTTTTTCGTCCGATAAAGCGCTTCGATACTTCCGTTCAATCAGCAGGCGGAGCGATTCCTCCGGTTCCGGCGCCAACTCATCCACAATGGTACGCACCAGTTCCCGGTCAATCCCCTTCTGTAAAAGTTCATATTCCGCCCGCCGGGCGGCAAAGCGTTTCCGTTGTAACAGTTCTTCTGCAAAGCGCCGTGCATACTGCACGTCGTCAATCAGGCCGAGCTCTTCCATCCGCTGCGCGGCATGTTCTGCCGCATCCCGGCCTGCCGTACGGGAAATTTTCTCCGTCAGTTCCTTTTTGGAGTGGCTGCGGTGCTCCAACAGATAGAGCGCCTTTTCCTGCGCCCGATGCGTATCGCTGCGCTGGATGAGCTGGTGTAACGCCTCGTCGTCCATCTCCATTCCCACCCGCCAACCGGATTGCAGGAGCGTCTCCGTATCCAGTTTCACGGCGAACTCTCCATCTAAAAACAGAGCTGTCAAGCGTTTCCGGCGCGGTTCCATCGCAGTAATCAGCAAACGATCCCCATCCTTTTATGCTTATGTTTATTCTACGTCGTCAGCCTCTATGTCGATCTTCGCACTTCCAGCCCGGGAAGCCGCCGGTTTGGCCGGCTCTGCCGCAGGCGTAGAAGCAGCTGGAACCTCCAACGGCTTTGCAGGCGATGCATTTGGCATGGGAACTGCCGACTTCGCATACAGAGCGCCGATATTATCACGGACCTGCTGTTCAATTTCATCTGCAAGCTCTTTATTCGTAGCAAACAGGGTTTTAACATTGTCGCGCCCCTGTCCCAAACGCTCCTGTTTATAGGAGAACCAAGCGCCGCTCTTCTGCACAATGTCGAGCTTAACCGCAAGGTCCAGCAGTTCTCCCTCGCGCGAAATGCCGCGGCCGTACATGACATCGAACTCCGCCTCGCGGAACGGCGGCGCAATCTTATTCTTCACCACGCGCGCGCGGGTACGCGAACCGATCTGCTCCGTGCCATTTTTGAGGGTTTCGACCCGGCGAATGTCGATACGCACCGAGGAATAGAACTTCAATGCACGGCCGCCAGGGGTAACCTCCGGGTTGCCATACATCACGCCTACTTTCTCACGCAGCTGGTTGATAAAAATCGCCACACAGTTCGATTTCGAGATCGCGCCCGCCAACTTGCGCAGTGCTTGGCTCATCAGGCGCGCTTGAAGCCCAACATGGCTGTCGCCCATCTCCCCTTCAATTTCCGCACGCGGCACCAACGCTGCTACGGAGTCGACAACAATTACGTCGATCGCGCCGGAGCGTACCAGTGCCTCTGTAATCTCCAACGCCTGTTCACCGGTATCCGGCTGGGACACCAGCAATCCATCTACATCCACGCCGAGCGCACGGGCATACACCGGATCAAGCGCATGCTCCACGTCGATAAATGCCGCATTCCCGCCGTTCTTTTGTCCCTCCGCGATACAATGCAGGGCCAAGGTGGTTTTACCGGAACTCTCCGGCCCGTAAATCTCGACAATACGGCCGCGCGGCAACCCACCGATGCCAAGCGCCAGATCCAAAGAAAGCGAACCCGTGGGAATCGCTTCTACATGCATGGCCTCATTCTGGCCAAGACGCATCACCGCGCCCTTGCCAAACTGCTTTTCAATCTGCGCAAGCGCTGTCTCCAGCGCCGCCTTTTTATCCATGGTTTTTCCCGCAGCTGCGCCGCGACTTTTATCGATGGCCATTTGATTCCCTCCGGTCTTTTGATTGGAAAAACGCCGGAAAACGTTCCGGCGTCTTAAAATGACAGCTTTTATGACATAAAATTGACGAACACAAAACGGACGATTGTTTCACAAATCCGATGAAAAACGGACTTTGTTTTTCATCAAGGATTCCATCGTTCTTCTATGAAGCGGATATCGTCGATTCCCGCTTCGTGTGTGAGGTTATTATATCGTATTTTTCAAAGAAAAGCAATGGATTCCGAACAATTTCGAACAAAGATTTGCCCGGGTTTCTATCTCAAGCGTTCTATGCAAAAGGAGAGTCCCCCTAGTCTATATCCATATAAAGTTTCAGTGCCCAACAGACCGTTTGGATTCATCCTCTCTGTTGTTTTCTACGCATCATGATTCGGTATCGGTTTGACGACATCTTCTAGGATCATTGGCGTTCGTGTAAAAGCCTATCAGCCAGCTTTTTTCTTTTACGATGGAAACCTGTATATGTAACTCCTGCGGTCAAAACCACCATAGAAAGATCTTAAAATGTTACCGATAGCGAATATAAACTTGTTGTTCACAAGCAATCGGTTCTTTACCCAATAATGTCCCTTCGTTTTGCTCTTTGGGTGGCACCGATTCACCTGTTTTATCCTGTGAAAATATATTCTCCCCATTTTTTGTATTCCTTTTTTGTTCGATACAGAATGGAAAAGCGCTATTTTCCCGACTGTTTCTCTCCGCTCCCTTTGACTCCAGTATAAAGGATCCTGATAATTGTCGTAGGTCTTTCTTATATTTTTTATAAGCCAATGGGGCTAACCATTACGATAGATAACTGGATTTGCCGATTAGGTAAAAAAGCAGATTGCCTTGACAATCGTCGCAGGCCTTCCCTACATTTTATAGATAAATGAAGGGAACCATTACGACAGTTATCCGGGTTTGCCTATTAGGCAAACAAGGCAGGTTGTCTTGACATCCGTCGCAGGCCTTACCTACATTTTTAGGTAAATGAAGGGAACCATTACGGTAGTTTGCCAGGTTTGCCTATTGGCAAGCAGGGCAGATCGTCTTGACATCCGCTGCGGGCCTTCCCTACATTTTATAGGCAAAAGGAGTGAACCATTACGGTAGTTCGCCAAGTTTGCCTATTGGCAAGCAGGGCAGATCGTCTTGACATCCGTTGCAGGCCTTACCTACATTTTTAGGTAAATGAAGGGAACCATTATGGTAGTTGCCAGATTTGCCTATTGGCAAGCAGGGCAGATCGTCTTGACATCCGTCGCAGGCCTTCCCTACATTTTATAGGTAAATGGAGTGAACCATTACGGTAGTTCGCCAAGTTTGCCTATTGGCAAGCAGGGCAGATCGTCTTGACAATCGTCGCAGGCCTTCCCTACATTTTATAGGCAAATGGAGTGAACCATTACGGTAGTTCGCCAAGTTTGCCTATTGGCAAGCAGGGCAGATCGTCTTGACATCCGTTGCAGACCTTCCCTACATTTTTAGGTAAATGAAGGGAACCATTATGGTAGTTCGCCAGATTTGCCTATTGGCAAGCAGGGCAGATCGTCTTGACATCCGTTGCAGGCCTTCCCTACATTTTTAGGTAAATGAAGGGAACCATTATGGTAGTTCGCCGGATTTGCCTATTGGCAAGCAGGGCAGATCGTCTTGACATCCGTTGCAGACTTTACCTACATTTTATAGGCAAGCAAGGCAGGTTTTCCTCATCTTCGCCTTTATAGGTTTTGAGGACTCTATGATTCCTTGTATTTTGAAAAATTGGGCTGTCCATATCCGGTAGCCAAATCCACCGGCTAAGGAAGCATAAGCCCCTAATAAGGGCCTATTCCTGCAAACATCTCAAGACGTATAAACTTTATTCTGGTTATATCACTTGCCCCACACCCCGTAAACGGGCAATCGCCTTTCTAACGGCAGCCTTCTTTCATCAAAAGATTGTTGTGATCCGCTCACTTTGCCCGATACGAAAGCTTTTTACAGAGTTCCTCCACCAGCTTTGCCGGGGAGCCTAACCAAAAAGAGAGGATGTCCCAAAACTACGAATTTTTCAATCCATAGGAAAGGGGCATCCTCTTTCTACCTGAAAAATATCTAGATTTGAAAAAGCGAGAGTATTCAGAGGATATTCTCAAGTCCCTTCATGACTGTTGGGACCCTCTCCCTTTTGTTGACCGTTTAGCCGGACGATGAGACACCGTTTTCAACCGTTCCTATGACGACCCGGTCCAATCCATTGAAATCCTTATACACTTCCAGTGCCCGAACCCCTGCATCATGAAACAACTTCATCACGGCCTGCGCCTGTCCTTCTCCAATTTCCACCGCTACAATTCCTCCGGGACGTACTTGGGGAATCCACCGCCGGGCAATCGCTCGGTAAAACAGCAAGCCGTCCTCCCCCGTCCAAAGCTGTATACGGCTCTTGCTGCACTTCTCTTTGCAGTCCGGCAATTTCAGATGCCGCTACGTATGGGGGATTTGACACTACCAGGTCGAGTCTCGAAACGGGCAACGCTGCCTCCGGAGACAGAACATCCAGCCGGACGGGGCATACCGCCTTATTTTCCAAAAGGCGGACGTTCTCTTCGAGATAGTGAAAAGCCTCTTCGTAAAACTCTGCACAGAAAAGTTTCAGCCTTGGTAACAGGGACGACAATCCCAACGCCACCGCGCCGCTGCCGCCGCAAAGATCGGCCCCCTGCAAATCCGCTCGGGCGAGGCCAGCCGATTTTATGTGTTCTGCAACGGTATACACCAATAATTCTGTTTCTTCGCGCGGTACTAACACGCCATCCCCCACGCGGAGGGTAAAGTCCATGAATGGCCATTCTCCGAGGATATATTGAAGCGGGCGGCCTTTGGCACGCTTTTCACAGAGCATCCAATAAGCGTCTGCCTTAGAATCGGCGGCTGTTTCCGTCCCGTGGATAATCAACTGCTGGCGATCCAGTCCGAAGACCTTCTGAAAAAGGCAAACAGCATCAAAGGCAGGGGTTTCAATCCCTGCCTTTTCCAAAAGCACTTTTCCTTTTTGATAAACTTGCCGCAGCGTCATGCTGTTTTCTCCTTCGGCTGTTTGGCTTGAAATGGGCATTGCAGATCGGTACCATCCTCCGGAATCACCGCTTTCATTGCCTCAATCGCCACTTCGATCATGCTGTCGTCCGGTTCCTTCACTGTCAGGCGCTGCATCCAAAGGCCAGGGGCCGAAATGATGCGTGTTGCAAGGTTGTCATAACGGCCGCAAATACGGATCAGCTCATAACCAATGCCCACCACCAACGGGATACACAACAATTTGACCAGTGTACGCAAAATCGGATTGGTAAACGGAATGAAGAAGCCGATAATCACGCCCAACAACAGCATAATAATCATGAAGCTGGTGCCACAGCGCGGATGGAAGCGTCCGTGCCGGCGCACATTTTCCACCGTAAGTTCCTCTTCGTTTTCATAACAGAAGATCGTCTTATGTTCTGCACCGTGATACTGAAACACACGCTTGATCTCCGGCATATGCGCAACAACTGCAATATACGCAACAAAAATTCCGATGCGCATGGCGCCTTCCACAATGGAGCGCCAGCCTTCGATTCCTTCGCCAAAGAGGTACTGCTCACACACATTAAACAACCACGTCGGCAAAAAGAAAAACAGCACAATTGCCAGCAGCAGACCCAAAACCGTTCCTACTGCCATGATCGCATTCATCAGCTTATCGCCAAAAACGCGCTCCATCCACTGGTCAAACTTTGAGGGTTCCCCCTCTTCTTCCGCCATACCGGACTTTTCCGCTGAAATATTCAGCGCTTTAAATCCGGTGGAAAGCGAATCGATAAACGCTGCAATCCCCCGGAAAATCGGGACGCGGAAAATCTTATACTTTTTTGCCAAACCGCCCGTCTCCAAGGTTTCGGAGGAAATCGTGCCGTCCGGCATGCGAACAGAAATTTCTGTACGCTTCGGTCCACGCATCATAATGCCCTCGATCAAAGCTTGCCCGCCGATGGAGGTGATGCGTTTTGTTGTTTCTCTAGCCATTCTATTCGGGTATCCTTTCTTTGTCTTGCGCGGGGTCCGGCGTTCTTTCGCGGAATGTAGGAATTCGAATAGTGACCACTGTTCCTACATTTTCGTGGCTCTCAATCTCCAGACTGCCGGAATGCAGCCGCATGATCTCGTCGGCGAGTGCCAAACCAATTCCAGAGCCACGGACGGTCTGGTTCGCCTTATAAAATTTTTTCTTCACGTTGGGGAGATGCTCCGGCGGAATTCCACACCCATTGTCGCTGATTGCGACGCGGATAAATCCGTTTTCCTCGGAGGCAACCACACTGATGGTTCCGCCCTCGTTTGTATATTTTAACGCATTGTCCAAGATATTGACAAATACCTGACGCAGCCGGTTGATGTCCCCCAGCACCGGGGAAAGCATCCTCGGTTCCTCGTACAGCAGGTATTTGTGTTCGGATTTTGCGCGCTCGCTGAACATATAGACCGCTTCGCCCAACTCGGCAAGGATGTCGATTTTGTCCATTGTCAAGGTCATACGGCCGCTCTGCATGCGGGAAAAATCCAGCAGCTCCTCTACAATACCGGAAAGCCGCTCCGATTCCCGAATAATCACACTCATTCCTTTGTCAAACGTGGCGTCGTCCATTCCGCCACCCTGCATCGTCTCCGCCCATCCCTTGATAGCTGTCAAAGGTGTACGCAGCTCATGGGATACAGAGGAAATGAAATCATTTTTCATCTTTTCCGCCGCCCCCAGCTCTACCGCCATGTCATTGATGGTATCACACAGTTGCCCAATTTCGTCGTCGTTTGACTTCTCGATGCGCGCTTTAAAATCGCCTTGAGCGATGCGCCGCGCGGTTGCGCCGATCTCTTTGATCGGCGTGAGAATGGACTTCATAAAATAGTAGCTCGAAACCGAGATAAACAGCAAAATAATAGCACCTGCTAAAATCAAGATGCACACCAGCATCCCGATCTGTTTGTCTGCCTCCTCCAAAGAGACAACATACCGCACGCCCCCCACAACACTGCCGGCATTGTTATGGATCACCCGTGTGACGGCCATCACCTTCTCCCCGCTGGTCAGATTCCCGGTCCATGTTCCATAGCCATTGGAATCTGCCAAAGCCTGCTGATAGTCCGGCATTGGCTGGCTCTCATCGGGGGCAAAGCCGATGGATGTCGTGATGATGTGGCCTTCTGCATTAAAGACCATCAATTCCATGCTCTCTTTATTGGGGAAATTCTCTACATAGTTACGTGCAACCGTGATAAAATCCTGCGAGGACCGCTGCCCGTAATCGGAAAAGACATTGGTAATCTCTCCCGCACGGCCGTTGATTGCCTGCTGGATTCCGTAATAAATATAATTCTGAATGGCAAACGAAAGGCTGAAAACCAGCGCAATGATTAAGATCAGTATAACACCAAGGCTATTCAAAAGCCAGCGTTTTGTAATGCCTTTTACCACCATGCGGGTTTCCCTCCTCTCTCAAGCAATCGCCTTGCCTTACGCTTCCCACTTATAGCCCAGGCCCCAAACCGTGACAATGTGCTTTGGGTTGCTGGGTTCATCCTCTACTTTCATACGAAGGCGGCGGATATTCACATCGACAATCTTTTCCTCCCCATAGTAGGCTTCCCCCCAAACATGTTTTAATATGGCGGAACGGTCCAGGGCTGTGCCAGGGTTGGAAAAAAAGTATTCCATGATTTGAAATTCTACCTGTGTCAATTCGATCGGCGTGCCACGCTTCATCAATGTGCGGTTGCGCAAATTGAGTGCGAACTCGCCAGAGCGGATTTCCTCCTTAAAATTGTTTTCGTCGCGCATCTGTGCAAGCGCAACACGGCGATAAACGGCATCCACACGGGCGACCAACTCCGAAGGACTGAACGGCTTTGTCACATAGTCATCCGCCCCCATCATCAGCCCACTGACTTTGTCCATCTCTTGGGTGCGCGCCGTCAACATAATGATACCAATGGAGCCGCTCTGCTTTCGCAGTTCCTTACAAACGGCAAGGCCATCGAATTTTCCGGGCATCATAATGTCGAGAATGGCTACATCAAAATCCTTGCCCTCCCGCTCATAAGTCTCCAGCGCCTCTTCCCCGTTTGAAGCCTCATATGCCTCATAACCGGCGCGCTTCAAATTGATTACAACGAATTCGCGGATGGCCTGTTCATCCTCCGCAACCAGTACTTTTTTCATAACAATACAACCTTTCCACCTGAACGTTCCAGCGGCTGTTCCGCTTTTCCCCATCGAAAAACAGGGGCTTCTCCCCCATGGGTTTTGTATCACTATCCTGGAATAAAGGCAGCGTGCAAAGACGACGTTTATTCCTGATGAATCAGTTCAAATCCGCTTTTTATATCATTGATAGTAAGGGACAGTGCGTTATCCGGTGTGGGAATCGACGCGGCAAACACCAGATTGTTGTTATCGACCAACTGATAATAGCCGTCTGTTCCCTCCTGTTTTTCCCATTTATCCTTGGTAAACACCTGTAGACGCAATAATGCCGCGCCCATCGCCCCTGACCCCGTCGTTTCATCTGCAACAACCCATTCATAAAACGTCAGAGTGCGCGTGGCTGCATCCATCCGGGTGCTGACCTTTCCACGCCACATGTCTGGCACTAAAAAGGAATACCCGTCGGTATAATCCATCACCATGGAAACACTGCGCACCAACGTTCCCTCCCGCTCATCAAAACGGTGCCAGTTCGTAAGATAGCTTGTCTCATCGGGCGCATTGTCCGCTGTATAACCTGGCATAGGGGTTACGATCGGAATCTCGATAATCTTGCTGTCCCCGATGGACTGCGATACAGCGCGCGTTTTGCGCGTGGTGTAATTGGATGTCTGTGCGTTGCTGTCGTAAAACGGAGATTGCAGAGTAGAAGTCTCTTCATCCCAGTACAGCATTTCCGTCACCAGGGTATCTGCGCTTTTGCGGCCGTCGAGGACAACCCCTTTCAGTTCCCCGGTTTCGCTGATGATTCCAGCTGCTGTAGAAGCATAACTGGTCACCGTGGTATCCAAATTGGCAGAGCCGACAATTTCCGGCTGATTGTCTTTTACGCGCAAAAGCCGCGCAATGGCCGGCTGGTCGCCCACCGTAACGCTCGCGGTAAAAATCTCGTCGCACCGGTCATCATCGAAGTCCATCACAACCATTTCGGTATAGGATTGTTCCAACTTGAGTTCATGGATCTCCCCCCGATCAAAATAATACACACAGATGGTTGTAGAGTTGTTGATGTTGCTTCCCCAGCCGATCACAGCCTCATCGTGGCCATCGCCGTTTACATCGCCGAAGCAAATCTTATCCACCGTACTAGCTGGATTATTAAAGTCACCAATCGCTTTCCAGCTGTCCTCCTGCTTATGGATAAACATGACATTGATGCCAGCGCTATCGCCCTTTTTCTGGTAAAAAGCAATAGCATCCTCTTGCCCCGCGCTTACCAGGCTATGCATAACAATGGCCGAACGGTATTCCCCCGACTGGGATATTTGAGGGTCAGGCTTCCGCCCGCCGATTTTTCCAATTCATCGTGGATTTGTGCACGCTCCCCTGTGGGACGCGGCGGACGCATTAAGGACTGCGCGTCCAAGGCCGATAGAGAGCACCCTGAAAACAGCGTCGAAATAACCAGAGCTACGGCAACCGCCGTGCACCAAATGCGCAATCTATGAGACAATCCGCAGCCCTCCTTTTCCAAGCAACCCCATGATCGATAAAGGGATGATTCTGTATCCATATTCCCTATTATTTTGGAATACATCGTCTATTTTTTAACCTAATATAAGAAATAGTTCTAAAAAATCCACTGATATCTTTGCTATTATAGCATCTTCTGCGCAAATTGAACAGTATCAAATCTGTAATGGGAAATCTTCCACTCCCTCCCCTTCCAACAGAAGCGGTTCCTTTTTATCCCCTCCTTATTGAGCAGCTTTTATAAGCAAACCTGTGAATCTATTTCTGTATCTATATCCCCGCGTTTTCTCCCCCAAAAATAGGCCCTTCACCGCCCAGATTTTAACTAAGAAGAAACAAGAACAGCCGGACACATTATAAACATGCGTCTGGATGCCTCCATGATTCACCTGTACTATTCAATTGAATGCCCTGAAATTAGGGGACCCATACATAAGAGAAATCCTTTTAAAAATACAGAAAAATCTGAAAGCTAGCGAAATATTTTTTATTTCCTTATATCCATGAAAACATTTATCCACAGGTCCCACCACCTGCATGAACTGAATCATGTGATAACATATCTTTTATACTTTACACAGGGGGTTACAATAAAACTTCCTGTTAACTGACACACAGTGTCCTTCACATCTGCCACGGTTTCTGCGCAAGCTTCCCCACTGTCGGCTGTCAGATATTTGGTCGGGTTCGGATATGGATACTTCCATACCTTTCGAAGCGTATCCGATATTTGGCCAATGGCCACTATGCAGGGTTTGCTACGTTCCGCCCAAACAGTGTCGTGTAAACGTCTTACTCTGATCCGATGGACGCACAGTGCCTTTCACACCTACGGCGTTTTCTATACTGGTTCTCTTCCAACAGCGGTTGTTTAATCGAAAGGCCGATGTCTATGGAAGTTCCCTGCTATTAACTGCCAAGCCTTGATTGGATACGAGTTACTTTCACTCTTTGTACAACACGATTCCGGTATTTATCGATTATTGCCGGATTTCTCCGATGGAAACAACTTTTATGCTGTCCCCCAAAACTGACCCACATCCGTCCAACTGTTACTGCACAGTTCGTCACCATACAGTGCATCCCAATACCTATAAAAGGTTTGACCCAGCAAGGGGCGCATTCTCCTTTGCGAACGCTCCTGCTGGGTCATATCGTGTGGAATATCTCTACTTTGTCTTCCCTATGTATTCGCTTCCATAAGGGGCAAATCATCCACATGCGATTAGGATATACAGGTACATGTAGAAAAGCTGTCCGTCAGAGACATTCCATATTCTTTTT
Source organism: Anaeromassilibacillus sp. SJQ-1 (assembly GCF_046693725.1). Lineage (NCBI taxonomy): Bacteria > Bacillati > Bacillota > Clostridia > Eubacteriales > Acutalibacteraceae > Anaeromassilibacillus > Anaeromassilibacillus sp. SJQ-1. The sequence continues at coordinate 40,335 of NZ_JBKEIV010000048.1, forward strand.
TCTTCCCGAACGCTTATGCCACCGTCACTGTATAGTGTTTGACTGCATTCTGGCTAGGCAGTGTCGTGTAGACACCCGTACTCTAGCCCGATGGACGCCCAGCGTCTTTCGCGCCTATGGCGTTCCTACGCAGGTTCTCTTCCAGCAGCGGTTCCTTGATCGAATGGCTTATGCCCTTCACAAGTTGTTCGAGATTCAACCAACGGTCACCGTGCAGTGTTTGACTGCATTCTGGCCCGGCAATGTCGTGTAGACACCCGTGCTCTGGCCCGGTGTGCCAGTTGCATACACTCTGTAGTAATAATCGTTTCCAACCTTCGCCACAAACTGCGTCTTGAGAACGCTGCCGTTCCCTACGGTAAAGCTCGGCATCTGGTTGTTTCCGTTTACCACGGTCATCTTGAAGCAATAGGCCTGCCCGTGTTTCAGAGTAAAGTTCACCGTCGTATCACTGCGGACATAGGCCTGCTGTGCAGATACACCTTGTGCAGCTGCGACGATGGTGGACGGCACAGCAACGGCAGTACCGTTTCCAGAGATATTACCGGACGAACTGGAATTGCCGGAGTTGCTTGAATGGTGTCCACTGGAGGAATTGTGTACTTTATTGAGCTTCTCCTTTGCATCTTTGCAGGTAGAGAGGGCAGAATCCACCTCTTCCTGCGTTGCCTCCGGATTAGCAAGGACCTGTTGTGCGATGTTTAAGGCAGCGCGCAGAGCAGCAAAGCTTTCAGCTGTATAACCATCTCCGGAAATAGCGCTGAGCTCTTTCACCAGGCTTTCCAAAGCGGTTTTGTCCGGAATCTTACGAAGATTTGCCATTGCTAAATTGAGCGCGTCTGCTGCATCTGCGATCTCTTGCTGGGTTGGTTCAGGCTTTTGAAGAATTTGTTGTGCAAAACGAAGAGCAGCTATAAATTCGGCTTGGCCAACTTCCAGGTAATCGGTCTTCAATACAGCTTCGATCTCCAGAGCACGCGCTACTACTGCCTCCAAAGTGCTGGTGTCGGCCTTGTATTCTAGGCTGGTCAAAGCATTGTAGAGTGCTTCATAAGCTTCGTCGACCTCGACCTTGAGGGGCTCTTCTTTTTCGACGATTGTTGTGGCTTGCGCAACTTTTTCTTGAAGGGTTGCCCAACTGGAGGCAGTATAATTTGCTTCATCCAGTTTATCAACAACAGCCAATAAGCTTTCCAATGCAGTGGTATCGCCAGCAGTAAAGCTTAGGAACGGAATAATCTTTAAGAGCTGCTCTATAGCGGCATCAATCTCATCCTGCGTTGCTTGTTTGTTATCACGGACAACCTTAGCGCTTGCCAATGCTTCATCGAACAACTTGCGGATGGAGGGGATCACCGTATTATATTCGTCTCCTCCGACAAGAGCCTGAGCTTCTTCAATAGCAGTAACGAGAGCTTGCTTTGTAACGACCTCAAAGTGGAAGACCAGATTCATATCCTGGTTATCCATGGTGCCCTCATAGGTATAGCTGTATGTATCGGTGTCTTCGTCAAAGATAACGGGCTGGTCATTCACCGTAATACTGCGGAATTCACGTCCTTTTGCGGTGGGAACGAATGTAAAGGTAATTGGATCTCCGCCCATCACCTGCGTCTGATAGCTTCCCACCTTGTTGGCAATTTCAATATCCATGCCTTCGCCGACCATCTGCGCTGTAAGGTCGAACTGAACCGTCAGAGTATGTTCTTCCGGCATTGGCGGTTCTACCGAGAATTGGTGGGCACCGATGTCAGGGGCGCTTCGTGTAGGCAGCGGATTGCCGAAGAAGTCAATGCCGCCATTTGGATTCTGCCACTGGAATTCTTCGCCATCTACATGGAAATAGACCGCTTTATTCTCTGCGGTGGAACCGTCACCAGCTGTGTAGGACATAGTATCCAGTTTTTGACCCAACCAGCTTTGATCGATCTGCATTCCTGCGCCGATGGCAGCGGAGCCTTCTTGGATCTGATAAGCCTTCGCATTCTCATACCCGTCGCCAGCGTTGCCGGGATCGACAAACTTTGGATCGCCAAATACAGGATTCTTATCCTCCGGCATATCCTTCAGTGTACCCTCGAAGAGCGTGCCCGTGTACAGGTTGTGGTCGTATGTGACAATACCTTCCTTGCCCTTATCTCTCGGGTCACCGGCAAAGCCAAACTGCGCCACGTTTCCATTGATTGCGAAGATGTTATTGATAAAATTGGTCCCCTTCGGTTTTCCATCCCACGGTTCGCCACGCATGACGGAGAACACAGAGTGATCCTCACTCGTATAGATGGTGTTGTTGTAGATGTAGCTGTGGTCGACGCCACCGCCGCCGCCAATTTCAAAAATCGTGCGTTTGCCATACAGGGAACCGTCGTTTTCGCTGATGTTATAGCGCACAACCGTGCCGTCGTTATAGGCATATGCCGGTCCGCAGAGCATCAGGAATCCACCCTCGTTATCATGGCTATAGTTATACTGGAACAGGGTGTTTACACAGTAATAGTCGGAGTCAAATGCTTCACCGTCTGCCACCTCTGTTCCTCTCGGAACACCCGTATAGCAGACTTCATTGTACTGGAAGATCGAGTTGTCCGCATCGAACGGCCATACGGCGGCAGAAAGGTTGGACTTTGCATTGCCGCTCATATTGGGATAGGGGGTAGGGTTGTTGCTGGCATGGCTGACCAAGTTGTGTTCAACCAGCACTTCATAGGTGCCTCCCGGCACAATCCCATCGCCTGCAATGGTATCAAGGACGTTGTTGCGGATCACAACATTCTTATGGCGAAGCGGGACGCCATCCTGCTTATCCCAAGAGTTCCATCCCCACGGGCGGGTGCCAGTATAGCCACCGCCGGTGATGCCGTCACGGGTCACATCCTTAATCAAGCAGTTTTCAATGGTCAATCCATCGATATAGGTCTGTCCATTTGCACCAAAGGAAATGGCTGCACCGTTGTCCTCGTTGCCCTTCGGGTTCCAGCCGTTGATGTCGTGGATGTATAATCCATCCAAAGTGACATCCTCCATGGTTCCACCGTCGGAACGAATCGTAACCGCGCGGCGGCCCTTCTGCTCATTGGCCGTAGAGTCGTCATTGTAGATGCCGTAGTTTGTCAATTCCAGATCGCGGAACTCCCAGTGGCTGATGCCCGTGATCTCCAAAGCGTTTTTGTTGTTGGTTTCCATTTCAGAGAGAGGGGTTCCCGGCACATAGTTTGCGTGAATGACCGGATATAGATCATCCTCGCCATACTTGCCAACATGAATGGGGTTTCCCTCCTCGCCATTGCCCTGGGGCTTTAAGGTTTCTCCCTCCCAGGAACAACCGGCCTTGAACAAGATGGAATCGCCCGGTTCAAAAACGGTCTCATTCACCTTGGCGATGGTTTTCCATGCGCGTTCTGGCGATAGGCCGTCATTGTCGTCGTCACCGAATTCGGCGTCTACGTAGTAGGCATTTTCCTCCACCATCTCCGTAAACTGGAAGTCCAAGGTCGTTTCTTCTCCCTCCACAAAGGAGACACCCTCCTCTGTGACCGAGCGGAAGCCCGCTTTGGAAGCGGTTACAACAAAATCATCTCCAGCAGGTACATCGATTGCATAGGAACCTTCGCTATCCGTGGTGACGGAAGCGACTGTATCGGTGCTATCTTTGATCTGAATTGTAGCATTGGCAACCTTGTCGCCATCGGGACTGGTTACCGTGCCATTGACAGTGCCCGCCGGGATGGACAGGACAACGTCGTCGATTGCCAACGCACGGGCCTCTTCTTCACCGGCGCCTACCGATTTCAGGCCAAAGCCGATGCGGCATTTTCCATTCGTGATCGTGATATCCGGGATAACCACCCGGGTCCATTCGCTGGTTTCGTCCAGATCGATTTCAATGGCTTCCAGACCGTCATCCTCGTAGACATACATCTTGGCATATGCGCCGTTCTCTTTGTCTTCCGCGGTGGTAACGGAATAGACATAAGCGGAGAGGGTGTAGGTGCCGTTTGGCAGCAGCAACAACTGCTCCAGAGCCGCTTCATAAGGAACATACGAACTGCCCGGTCGAATGGCGGCAAAATAATTGTCGTATTTGCCGATGTTGACATCACCATACCGAATACTGGTGGCCTTCGCAATGGTGTTGTCGTCGCTGCCCTCCATAAGGTTTGGCGTCCAGTAGGTCAGCGCACCGTTGGTATCCTCTTCCATACTTCCATTCAGAGCATAGTTCTCAACGGTAGTGAAATCATCCTTTTCCGCTTCCGTGTTGGCAGCGGAGGAAAGCCCATTTACAGCACGGCCGGAATCCAGTTCCGTCGTCTCTGCAGCAAAAGCGGTACCTCCGAGAAGACTGCTGGCAGATACCATAATTGCCAGAGTCAGGGAGAGCACTTTTGTGAATACACTTCCCTTTTTAAACTGCATAAAAATCCTCCCTTTCTTTTCATTCAGCAAGGTTTCTGTGGTTCTTCCCTCCTCCTTTCAAGAACAGAAACCGTCAGTCGATCAACTCTCTCGCTTGGTCATATATGATGATTTGGGCAGACGATTGTGCCTGCTCCAAACTCATATCAAAAGCCTGTTCGACGTAGATCTCCTCTAATGCATCTCTACATTCTGCAAAAGGAGTCCGTCCACCCTCCTGGCGCGTTTCGCAGTAAAAGAAAAGCCATTCTAGGTCGCCGTTTTGTATCAAATCCGTTGTATCCCCCGGCTGTAAGGTATAAACAGCGTCTTCCACATCTGGAAATGCACGGACATCCGGACTACTGAGGTCCTCCGCTGTAAACGTTCGTTCCTGTGTATATTCGTCAATTCCCGCTTGAACGGATGCATCGGCGAAGGTAGCCCCCGCAGCCAATGCCTGAAGGAGAATATTGCGCGCTTCTTCGCCCTGTTCTTGAGAAAAGTCCTCCTGCGGAAGAACTACACATTGTAAGGTTACGCTGCCAAATTCCTGGAAGAGATCCGGATTATCGTCATAAAAGGCCTGGAGTTCCTCCTCCGTCGGTTCCTCCCGAAACTGGGCTGCCAATTCCTCTTGATAGGATTCATTCAGATAATCGTAGTAGACCCGTTCTGTGTATTGGACAGGGCCGTAGATCACTTCTCCAGATGCCTCTTTTTGTTGTCGGTCCTCATTTTCTTTTTGCCAGCGATTGACAAAGGCGCGATAGGAGAAATCTTCGAAAGAACCGAGCTCTACAAGCTTTTGCTCGACTACCTTATAGGGAACCAATTCCTCCATGGCCAGCCCAATGGCATAGTCGACCGGTGATTCACCAGAAAAATCTTTTCGCCATTCTTCCTCTGTAATGGCATCAAGAGAATAGTTCTTTTTGAAATAACTGTTGGTCTGCTGGCGAACATCGTCTACAAACAGCTGTAATTCTCCTAAGGCGACCGGCTGTCCAGCAATTTCGCCGACGGTTTGATAAGGATCGGGTTCGTGGCTTGTATTGCATGCTACAAGGGGATGGATGCAAAGAAGCATAGCCATCAATCCCACAAAGATACGACTAAACGTTGTATTTTGCAAAGGGCGTTCCTCCTATCTGTAGTACGAGGCCGCTTGAAAAGCAAACGGTTTAAAATACATTTTTACCTCTACATTTTATATGGATTTTCATAAAAGCATTAGTAATTTTTTTGGAAATACTGGTATTATTTTTGTATTTTAAGTCGAGTATAAAAGTGTTTATTTTATGAATGAATACTACAAAATCAATAGAAAAGCAAAAAATATATAGATTTTCAACGGGAAACTATCTAAAACAGAACCAACGTTTAGACAATTTAGTTGTTTTGCTCAAAGAAAGCTTTTTATTCTTTATTTAAATGGATGAAGAAAACTGGAAAAACGGATACAAAGAAATCGTAAAAAAGAACTAGAAAAAGCACTGTGCTGGATAGAAAATCCAGCACAGTGCCTTATTAAAGATTGCTTGGGAGTGTCGTCATTGGTGTTTCATAAAAAGGGTTCTGCTTGGATTGGATGATCGAACCCTTTTTATCCCTTTGGCTTCCACTAGAAAACATTTAGCCAATTGTTACAGAACATTGCTTAACCGCATTCTGACCCGGCAGTGTCGTGTATACGCCTGCACTCTGGCCCGGTGTGCCAATCGCATATACTCTGTAATAGTAATCGTTGCCAGCCTTTGCGACAAACTGTGTCTTGAGCACGTTGCCATTGCCAACTGTAAAGCTTGGAACAGCATCCGAACCAACGACAGTCATTTTGAAGCAATAGGCCTGACCATGTTTCAGTGTAAACGGAAGCGTGGTGTCGCTGCGGACATACGCCTGTTGAGCAGAGACGCCCTGTGCCGCTGTGACGATTGCAGATGGAACTGCCACGGCGGTGCCTTCTCCCGAGGTCTTACCGGAAGAATTGGACGAACTGGAACCCTTATGACCGCTATTGGAAGAGTTGTGCGATACGGTTACAAGACCGGCCTGGGCCTTCTTAATGGTGTCGGCAACCGAGTCGACTTCTTCCTGTCCGATGTTGTCGTTCGCCATTGCATCGTTGCCCAAGGCAATCGCCGCATCCAAGATTGCAAGGCTCGCACGGGTGTACTTGCTGCGGTCGATATGGGTCGCCTGATAGAGGCGTTCCTTCAGAACATCCTTGTTCGGAATCTTGCGCAAAGCAGCCATTGCATCCACCAGCGCAATTGCCGCATCGTCTACAGCTTTCTGGCTGGCATCGCGATTATTGAATACGGTCTGAGCATTTTCAAACGCCTCTATGAATTCTGCCTTACCAGCTTCAACATACTGATCGAGTGCGTTATAAATAACGGTTGCTTGTGCAATAGCGACGCTCAGGTCCTCCTTGCTCGCTACACGTACAAGTTTGTTCAACGCTTCGTTCAACTCTTTTGTCGCCTTTTCGACATCGACTTCCAACGGATTGTTGTCGTTGATTACATCCACAGCATTCTGGTACTTTTCATAATAGTTTGCCCAGCTGTCCGTAGTGAAGTCATTCTCATCCAGGTCGGCGAGCATTTCGACCAGCGTCTGGAGTGCGGAGACATCGCCCTCTTTAAAGCTCAACATTTGGATAGCATCCAGCAGCTCGGACCATGCACGGTCGATCGTATTCTGATCGGCTGTCTTATCAGCTTCTACATTTTGCGCTGTTTCGAGTGCATTGTCAAACTTCTTCTGAACGGCTGTAACAGCGTCCTGATACTCATCGCTGCCGACAAGCCCCTCAGCGACTTCGATTGTGGAACGCAGGGTAAGCTTGTTCACAACGGTGAAGGAGAAGTCCAACGCCGTGTCGGCGCGATCCATCGTTCCGTCATATGTATACGAATAGGTATCGGTTTCTTCATCAAACGGAATAGGTTCTCCATTCACAGAGATAGCTGCAAATTCTCTTCCCTCTGCAACCGGTGTGAAGGTCAGTTGAATTGGGGAACCGGACAGAAGTTCTGTCTCCAAAACGCCAGTGAGGTTTGCAAAACCAATGTCAATATCTTCCGCGTGGATCTCCACATCGCCTGCTGGGAAGCTAACGGTGAGAGTCTGCTCTGTGGGCTGTACGTCCTCGGAAACCTCGACCGGGCTGCTGTAGATCGTCAAACCTTGATCGATACGCACAGAGACGCGAATCCATTTGCCAGCCAGATCTTCGGTCACCGGCAATGTGGAAGAGTAGGAGTCTGTGATCGGAGAGAACGGACCGTCCTTGGAATCTGCCACCAACCAACGGAAACGCGCATAATCGACATACTGTTCGTCCACATCAAAGGATGCTTCAAGTGTATCGCCAACCATCGGTGCGCGGTCTGCAGTTGCATTGACCACTTTGACGTTCTCAGGTACCACATCGGTGATGTCGCTATCATCGTTGCCGTCATCGGTCTCTTTGTCTGCAAAGTCGAGGAGGGTGCCTTCTCCAATGACTTCATAAAGACGTACACAGCTGTTGCCATCGTACGGGCTGCCGTCGTCGTTCAGAGCAACGCCCTGCGTGATTTCCACCTTGAGATAACGGCCAACCGCTTCACCACTGCTGTAGGTATGTTCGGTGACACCGAGTCCCTCCGGGTTTTCTGCTGCGGTGATCTGGGTCCATTCTTTTCCGTCATTGCTGACATAGAGATTGTATTTGCGTGTATTGTACTCCTTGAACCGGTCTCTTTCGTCTGCGCCCGGGACTTTTTCGTCGTATGCAGCGGTCGCATGACGCAGGGTAAGCTTGCTCAGGTCGTACACGCCGTTCATGTCAATGATTGCAACACGTGGATCGCTTTCGGAGACACCGTCTGCGCACCACTTGGTCAGGAAGTCTCCGTCCGTCAGCATAGAGCCAGCTTCAGAAGCGTTGAACTGCTTATCTGCTTCAACCGATTTACCAGCCAGGATGTTGGTATCATCGTTTATGACGACCGACTTGCTCACAGGCTCGCCTTCCACACCGTCCTTATCGACCGGAATCACTTCGAACTTGATAGCGGCCAACGATAGGGCGTCTGCCTTATCCATTGTATAGCTCAAGCCCGTTGCGCCGTCGATGGGAGTGAAGGTTTCGCCGTCCTCGCTCTGATACCACTGGAACTTGGACTCGCCTTCTTTGCCGGACAGGGTTGCATTTACATAGGTATACGTGCCATCCATCGTGACCTTGGAAGCATCGTCCGGGTCCTTATAAAGGCTGATGTTGACGTTCTCAGCAGAAGGAGCAACGGCCTCATTCGAGCGGCCCCATGCCTGGAACTCATAGATACGCGGACAGTTCGCGTCAGAATCGGTTTGGCCTGCATAGTCCGGAATCAGCTTAAAGTAGCGGGCATTTACCGGCTCTTCCATGACCAGCTCCACGACATTCTCCGTATTGCCGGTGACATTTGCGCGTTCGGTCCACTCTACGCCGTCATCGCTGGTAAGGATGCGGAAATCGCGGGTGATGTAGTTGGGGTTTTCATTCCCGGCATTGACCAACGTGAACTTATCGATGGTCCAACTGTTATTTTCACCGAGATCAACCTGTAGATAAACGTCGTCCTGACGGTAACACCACTTGGTAGAAGTGTTTCCATCGCAGGCCTTATAGGGCTCCTCGTTGGTGTAGCCGCCGGGAGCGGTGATCTTATCCTTCGGAACGGAGAGGAAGGCATTATCCAGCCCGCCCTTGACAATATTGGACGGTTTGGAGAGCTCGGTCAGATTGCTGTCATTGTCTGTTGCAACCACCTTGTAGACATACTCGCCATTAGCGGGGAGTGTATCGGTGAAGGAGGTCTTGCGGCCATCCACTGTTCCGGCCAGCGTCCCGGTTTCTACGGTAAAGTCCTCGCTGGTGCCGCGGTAAATACGATAAGTGGAAATGTTGTCAGCTGCATCCCAGGTGACGGTGGCCTTGTCGCCCAAAGCACCTTCGCCAGTCACAAGTTCTGCACGCACATTTTCAATCGCAGGCAATGTGATGGTTTCCTGTGTAGTGGGTTCCTGTGCAACGCGTAGATAGTCGCTGTCTGCAACGGAAATGGCCGTAATTTTAATACCGGATGCATCCGGTAACTGGATGGACTCCAGCCCCTTCTCTGGATCGACCGGAATTGCATAGACAAATTGATAATTGTCGACTGTCATGCGGTCCTTCGTACCATTGTGGAAATGGGTGAAGAAGTAACCGACTTGGTCGCGCACATAGGGGCGGATGTCCGTATTGCTGAAGCGGTCCCAACCGGAGAGCTCCGAATCCCAATCTGCGAACTTGATCTCTTTGTTGGTCTGTTCACCGTTTGCATAGTTGACGGTAAACACGCCGCTCTTTTCACCGGAACCGGCTGCGGCGCCCAGCAGGTAGACATACTTGTAATTGCCTTCGGGAAGCGCGATCGTTTGGCCTCTGGCCTCCACCACGTTGTCATAACCGTCGTTGGTCGGTCCAAGCTGGAAATCGACCCCTTCAAAGGTGATGGAATCTTTCCAAAGTTCTGCGGGAATGGTGTTGCCCTCGCCGTCATAGTCGCCGTCCTTGCGGTCCTCATTGAAACTGACAGCATCAACGTTGTAGTAATCGAAGAGATCGACTGGAGCAGACTTCAACTGGACCTCTTCGCCGCCGTAAGGTTCCACCTCGAGCGCGATGGTTGTGATCTCATATTTATCCATGGAGAAATGAATCTGATTGCCATCAATCGTGATCTCTTTATTCAGATCCTCATCGTCGTCCTCCAAAAGGTTGACTTCTTTGGCGGACTTCACGTTGGAAGGAAGTGTAAGGGTGACATCGGTGTTGTCTTGGCCATCGGATTCATAGACACGCACAATCAGCTTATCTCTTGCGTCCGGATCGTCGGCCGGCGTTTTGATAACGCTGATCGGCACATTGTCCGCACTGGAGGTCGCGAAGGAATACGCAGATCCAAGGTCTCCGTCGTGGCGTTCGGACTGGACTGCTTCTGCCTTATAGTTCAGTTCGGCAGCCTTCTGGACAGAGTTGGCCTCCTGCCAGGTGCCGGAATGTGGATAGATGGAATAGGTGAAATCATGGGTGGTCTTGTCAATGTAATAGGCCGCCGGGTCCCAACCGCTGCAACGGACGGCCGCGCCCATCGGGGAACGCAGGGCGGTCAAGCGCAGGCGGGTGGCCTCCACATTGCCATCTTCATCTTTCAGCTGAATGGCGTCCCAACCGTACTTGGAATCGTTCAGGATGCTGGCGCCAAATTCACCGCTATCGTCGGTGACATCGGCCCACTTATGACCGGAAACCTCAAACTTTGCATTATCGATGCTGTTGTCGCGGGTGGTCGGACGTTCCAGGGCGCCATAGGCAATCTCATAGGTGGCATGGTCGGATTCAGCTGCAAACGGGAAGGAAATCTTCATCAGGCGCTGATCTTCATTCCAATTGACATGCATCTTGACATCCACGCGGTCACTGTCCGGATACATCGTAATATCTTGGTACATGGTGGAATCGGACCAACTTCTGGAGACACGCACCACAATCTTTTCGGGCGAATTCTCGATGATTTCAATCTCTTCGGGAGTGTCATCCAGAATAGCGATCGGATCGGCATTCATTTCCTCCATGACCAGATCCCATGCAGGATAGGAACTGCCGCCGGTATCCTTATAAATATGGATCTCATTGCCCTGGTAGCCGTCGGCAAAGACCGGACGATTGCCGTCTTTCTTGTTGTAAACCTGAGCGATGTTTCCCGTGTTCTTGTCGATTTCGACCTTTAAGAACGCATTTTCCATGACAAAGAGATTCTCATTTTCTTCAACGCTGAGATTGGTTTCAACGGTTCCATCGCCGGATTTCACATTAAAGACTTTAAAACCGACGGACGGCAAATTGTTTGCCTGGAAGCGAATGGTAGCCGTCTTTTTCTCTTCGTCGCGGGAGGTCACGGTGGATGGAACCAACGAATCCCCGTCATAAACGGCGATTTGTTCCGGAACAGCGTCGGCAAAGCTTACGGTTGTTTCCACCATGTCGCTGCGTTCCCAAGACAATGGGTTGAACACCAGGACCGGCGTGCCGTCGACATTGGTATCCGCCTTATAGGCGATGGCCTGTAGGCCGTCATTCTGGACATTGTTCAGCAGGTTTTTGGCCAATTCCTGGTTGTTATAGGTGACTTCATACTGATACGGGATCGAGGAGCCCGGCAGAACATCGTGGAACTGGTTGATTAAGATCTTATCCCACGCCTTGCTGATCTCTTCATTCCCTGCATTCGGAAGAACGCCAAGCCAATTGCCCAGGGTGCCAGCCTTCTCAGCTTTTTCGGCCAAGATCTCGTTCTTACGGTTGTACTCTTTTACACGCGCCCAGGAAGTATAGGTGCCGCGGTGGTTTTCAAAGTACATTTCCCCTTCCACCGTCCGGACTTTACTCAGGTCCTCTGTTTCACGCACACTGTCGAAGTATTCCGTGATCGTTGCCATTTCGACCGTGGCGCCTTGTACCCCGTCCGAACCGTTTTGCTTCAGAACAGTAGCGTATTGTCCAGAGTCCGGGCCGCCGCCGTGGTCGCCATTTCCCATCATACCGAGCGCCTTTTTAACGCCGGTTTCTTTTCCGGTCTGTTCATTGCGCTTGAGTGCGTTGACGATTTGGCTGTCGCTGTAGATGTTGACATAATCCTTCATTGGCGCATAGGAGAGAACCTCGGTGCCGTCGATCGCCTTCCACTTAAAGATGTCGGAATCGCGTTCCGTGTTCTGTTGCTGCCAATTCAACTTGGTAGTGACGAAATTGTCCATACCGGATTTTTTCAGGATCTGAGGGAACTGGCCGTTAAAGCCAAAGGTATCCGGCACATAGCCGACCGTACTCATCTGGTTGAATTCCTGTTCGAAGAAGCGCTGCCCCTCCAAGCTCTGACGAACCAAAGCCTCGCCGCTGGGGAGGTTCAGGTCCGGCTCGACCACCTGGCCGCCGGGGTTGTCCCACTGGCCGTTGGCGATGAGCTCTTTGACATCTTCATACATGTCTGGATAGTATTCCTTGGCCCATTCATAGTGCTTGGAAGCGGACATAGTAAACTTGTAGTTTTCATTGCTCTTCAGGTTTGTGACTGCGCGATTAAAAGTATCGCTGATGACATCTCGCGCCGTGTCTTCAAATGGCCACTGCCATGCTGTGTCAATATGAGCGTTTGGAACCAGATACATGGTCCAGCTGCTGTCGATCTGGGCATTGGAAGGTGGGTCTTCCCGGACAGCCATTGCCTGGGTCATGGCCGATGCTGCCATGATTGCTGCAAGCATGAACGAGACTGTCTTTTTAAAGTTTTTCCTTTTCATACGTTTCTCCTTCTTTGTTTGCACGTCCGCCCAAAGCGGGGCGCAAATTTTTAAAAAGCGCTGGGTGATTTCCCGATAGATTACACACGCTCCTTTCAATTCGTTTGGGTTGTGCCTACGTGACAGCGCAGGCTTAGTTTGTAAATATCTGCAAACATCGAAAACCGATGTTTTGTCAGCTTAGATGGATTCCTCTATTCCAACAGAGGTCACATAGTCAGCCCATATCTGCCCGTTTTCCTGGGAATTGAGTTCGGTTTTTACCCCCGCGGCGCCGGGATCCTCAATGCCGCAGAGGTCGGCGCGCAGGGCATTCTGCATGAGGAGCAGGTAAAGTGTCTCTGAATAGTTCTTTACCAACTGTTCTACTTCCGGGGTTGCAAACGACAGCCCGCGTTCCTCAATTTCCTGTTTTAGTTGATCTGTTTCAATCAAAAAGACTGGATCGTAAGGATAGAGGACATACTGCTGATCGAATAAAGCAGAGAGGTTGTCCTCATAGCTGGCCAGCAAATTGACCGTGTACTCCGGACTCCAATTCTGTGCAGAGAGGTTCCAATAGTTTGGAATGAACGAGGTCCCGGAGAAGTACGCGCGCACCATGGCTTCGTTTTCTCCCAACAAATCCTGCATCAATCGGGAGATATTTACATCCTGATGCTGGGGTAATTCCATCAAATAGTGCAGCAGGGCGTTTCCCTGTGTTTGGCTGGTGAAGCTTTCGATGGTTTCCAAGATCAGAGGCACCTTGACGTTGAAGTAAAAATCTTCTTGTCCAGCTGCCATCGATCCCTCCATGTCAGAGGAGAGGGCAGCCATGGTGGGGTCCTTCAACGAGACAAATAAATACTTCATATAGCGGGTATTGAGATTATCCTGCACCTCGATGCCATAGAGATCCTTCAACTCTTGGGGAAGCGCATCCGCAGAGGCATTGATGTAACGGTCCCCCAAGCCGCGATACAACCATTCATTTGGCTGATAATGCAAGTTTCTCGCATGAACCTTGCTGTCAAAGAACGCATGGTAAAGGGTGCGCGACATCGTTTGACAGGCATCCGGGGTGTACATGGAGAGAGAAATTGCCGCACCTTCTCCTCCGACGCCGGATAGGATGGAACTTTCACCGTCTTCATTGGTTCGCAGAAGGACGACGGGTTTTTCCAGATTGCTGCCGAATACATCCACATAATAGTTATAGAAAGAAATTACAGCGCTCAGGTCGCTCAATTCGGCGCTTTCTCGGATGGCGCTGTCGAGATAGAACACCGCAGTTTCTCCATCAGAAGAGAGATTCAGAGGCTCAAAGCTGCCAAAACAGTAGCTTGATTGAATCAGATCGTAGAAGTCATACCAAGTAGGGCGCTCCAACTGAAAGGCGTGCTCGGTGCTATTGGCGGGAGTGAAGGGGATAATGGAATTCCAATCGTTTTCTCCCGTCAGCTGGAAGGATACGCTGCTGATATACTTTTCCATATACGGGAGATTGTTGGCGTCAAACAAGGGCATCATCAGCACCTTTTTGCCTTGGAAAGCCAACAGATCCTTGTAGAGATCCCCTTCCACCTGAAAATCAACGTCGGTGCCTTCACCGAGTTTGACGTCGTATTGAAAAACGAGCGATTCGCAGTCCTCGGACACCGGCCCGATTTCCCAGGCACTTCCCAGGTCGTTCAAGGCGACCTCTATGCCGTCTGCCTCGGTGCAGGTGGGCTCAGACGCCTCAACCTCACCAACATCCAGATAAAACATACGGTCCGGCGACAGCTGGTCGGGGGTTAACTCAATCGATACGCTTAGGATTTTTCCATCGATGTCGGTAGGCTCGACCGTGTAACCGATTCCAAATTGTGCGAGATCGGTGTCCATATGGTAAGAGGCATCCCCCTGCGTATGCCACAGACCAAACGAGGCCAGACTCACAAGCAACAAAGCGGCACATCCGCCGATCAATCGATTCTTTTTCATAAAAGATCACACCTCCAAAAAGTTGCGGGGTTAAAAATCTATGCAGATTGATGAAAATGTACGTGTATAAAATCCCTTCCAGTGAATTGGTAAACTCCTCTTATCAATATTATACAGGTATTCTCCTTGGAAAAAGTAGGGGAACATTTTTTGAATACAGGGGGGTGTCTTTGGGAAAATAAATAATTTACTTGAAATAAGTAGATAAAAATTAATAAAATATTCTATATCATTGACAGAAATGTCATGGAACCAGGTCTGAAAAAGGATGAATTTCGGGGGAGAAACGATGCGTCATAAGATCAGGTGGATAGCCCTTAGCAGTGTGATCGTTGCATTGACCGTAGCGGCCATTCTTTTCTTTACTTTGGATCAAAAATATGATCTGCATTACACAGTATCGGCTCCACAGGTAAAAGAAGGGACATTAGAGATTGTCCTCGATGTACAAAGCACGCCACTTTCCAAAGATAGAACGGTTTCTTTTTATATAGGAGATAAAAATATAGCCATCCAATCCTGTACGGGTGCAGATGGGGTAAGCGTACCCGCCCAACAAACCGATGATGCTCTCAGCTTTGCTTTGAAACGGGGAGGAAAGGTCTCACTGGTGTACCAGATCTCGTTGGGGGCTTCCGGAAAACATGGACAGCGGGGATCCGTGCGGGAAGATTATTGTGTATTTGATGGAGGGCAGGCTTTGCTTCTGCCCATGGAATTTTACCAAGATGGGTACCCTCAGGAGGAGGCCGTAGTCCGATCGCTGCAAGTATCTATGAATCCCCGGGAAGGTTGGACAGCGGTTCTGCCCTTTGAGGAGCTTCGGGAGGTTTCTTGGGCAGATGCCTACAATTTGAGCAACGATGCATTTGCCATGGGGAACTTTACGCAATATTTTTCCGCGGAACAGACCGGAGGCGCGGCGGTCTATGGGCTCGCTGGAGAAGAGGCGCGCTTTTCTGAGGATCTTTCCTCCGGTGTCGCAGCGTTGCGCGCTTATTATGCACAGCGGTTTGGAATGGAAGAACAACCATATCAGATTCTGTTGCTTCCAGATGATGGAGAAGCAGTCATCGGGGGAGCGGGGATACATAGTGTTTGTGCAACCTTTGACGAGACAAGCCGAAGGGACTGGGAACTGCTCAGCCATCGGATGTTCCATGCCTATTTCGACAGCAGGATTCCAACCCAAACGTTCCACGCGGCGCCGAACCTCTGGTTTTATGAAGGTTTGGCGACCTACTATGAGAATGCATCCATGAGTGCTTTACCAGAAAAACAACGTGAGCAGTTGGGCATCCGGCCGGAATGGCAATTTCAATCCCTATTTAACCGGTACTTGACCATCCGGATCAAGGACCCGGCCCTCTTCTCCTTTGCTCCTATGGATGAGGCGTTGATTTCAGAATCCGAAGGGCGTAAGGAATTTCTACACTACATACAGGCGCCATTGGTAGTCAAACTTGTGGAAGATCGTGCATCTGAATTATCTGGGCGGCAAGATGCGGTTTTGCACGCCATTTTGGCAGATCCGGATGCGGACTTTTCCTGCGCGGCCCTCTTATCGGACCTCTTAGGAGCAGAGGCTGGAGAAGTATACAACCGCTGGTTCCAGTCGGAAGAACTATTGCCCCTGTGGGAGGAGGCCGATCCTTCCTATCCGGAGCAACGTGCGTTGGACGATGTGGCGGATGTAGAAACCATGCTGGCAAGCTGGATGACCAGCCAGCTGGGACAATATCCCTGTGATCTGCCTGACCTGGAGACAGCACGGAGATTACAGAATCTGCCTATATTTCAAGAGGCTTCGTTTGCAGATGCAGAGACAGAACAGCTGGTCAAGGAACATTGCCCTGTGATCTGGACATTGCTCAAGCAATATGCACTGCGTGCACAGGTATGTGGTGTACCATTCGATGAACCAATGCTGCGATATGCGTTATTAGCAGATGAAGAAAATTTGCAAAAGTGGGAAGATTGGCTAACCACACAGGGTGTTCCCGTGGATAATACCCGCGCAAATATACAGGGAGAATCCTCTTAACTAAGAAACAGGTCAAAAAGGGCTGCTATGCATGTGCTTTGCATAGCAGCCCCTTTGTCTCCAACAACTCTGCAAATAAAAAGTTAATGGGCAATCGAGAAAAAATTGTAGGCGCAAAAGGAGGCGAAAAAAGAGCAATGCAGAAAAACCGCCGTGCAAGCGCCGTTCAAATTCAAAGATTATGGAAGCGGCCCATCGTCGTTTTCCAAAGAAGCCAGATGCTCCTTTACCCGGCCATAGTCGATGCGTAAGAGTAAATAAAAGATTTTGTTGTTTTGTCAATCTCACAGATCCAACTGTATCATTCCTAGGGAATATGATGCTCAATGATGAATCTGTACAAACATTGTCAATTGGTTAATTGTGGATAAACAGCCCTAACTATACCGGTGACGGCCGCCACTCGGCTACTTGTGAAAATAGAATATGCTCGGTGTACTGAGGGAGTAAAAGACATTTTAAACTTCTGAACAGGATAGCACGGGGCGGGAATGTTGCCTTTCCCAGGGACAAACAAAATTGCCAATCGTCCGTTTAACCCCTGCTCAAAAAGGGGAAACTGTTTAAAAAATCTGATTCGGGGAGGAAGTCCAATGGAGGAAAAGCAAGATTGCCCATGCCGGTATAAATCCTGTAAGCGGCACGGAAAATGCGAGGCTTGTCGAGCGCATCACCGCAAGGAAAACAAGCTGTTACCTGCGTGTGAGAGAAAACGAACATCACGCCGGAAACAGCCGAAAAACAAGTAAGCGCTTTTATAATTTTCGCTTTTCATTGCAAAATGATGAAACCTAAATGCTATGCATAGCGGGTATCCAAAAAACGTTGGTGGGCAATCCCCAGCGCATTCTACAAAAATGAAAAAGACGATTCAAAAAAAAAGAGCACCCTATATCGGCGGAAAAACCGAAAAGTAAGGTGTTCTTTTTATAGTTTTTAATAAATTGAATTAAATTATATATCTAATTTTCGATTATCCGCATAAACACTATACTTTCAAGTATTTTGAAGTATAGAAAACCATTCATTTTACCACGATTGAATGAGTCTTGATATGAACTATAAAATAACACCCAAAAGACATCATTACACTTAAATGGTGTCTTTTAAAAAGCAGTCAATCCTAAGACTAACTGCTTTGTGTGTATGAATATGAAGTTGTTAAGCCGCAATTTGTTTGCCATTACAATTCTTTTACCATTTGAATTTCTTTATAATACTTGTCTCCAAATGCATATTCTACCTCTTTGATTTCTGTAAATCCAATCGAAGAATACATTTTACGTGCAAGCATATTTTCTAAAGAAACACTAATATATAACTTATCGGTATTGTGTTTGTTTTTAAAATACTCCAAAAATTCTATTGATGCCTGTTTTCCATAACCTTTTCCTTGAAACTGTTTTCCAATCATAAAACGACTCATAGACCAGCCAGGAAAAGTTTCATCATAATTATATAAGATAAAACCTATCATCGTTTCTTCAAGATATATTCCTAAAGTATATAGACCGTCCTCATAAGCAGCTTCTACCAATGACTGTTTATTATCTGCAACAAACCCCTCTTGGTTATCATCAATAGTTAATTCTATACAATCCCAATAGTTGTATTTATCAATTTCTCTAAATTCCATTTTAATCCTCCTTCATACTAAAAGTTAAATACTATTTATATACAACTGAAAATTCTTCACATACGACTTTCATGTCAGTAGTAAATTTCAATCCAACCTGATTCAAACACTCCGTAAAGAATTTTTCATGAGCTTCTCTCCAAAAATCTAAAGTTTTATTACCCTCACCCTCTTTGTAAGCATGTTCTACTGATACCTCATGAAATGGAACAATAGTTACTTTTTTGTTTGTACACCAAAGTGAAATAAAATTGTAACCATGAGAAAAGGGAGATACACATTTTTGTGCAATCTCCCTTGTTCTTTTTCTGTCATATCAAGGTTCATTCAATCATGGTAAAATAGTTGCTTTTTTATGAGATGAATAGTCCTTAAACGCTGTATTTATGCGGATAATCGAATTTTCTGTATCAAGATTATAGTGAACCTTATCGTTCCTCTCAAATGGAACCTTCAAACACGCGACAAATCCAGCCTTATTGAACATTTACCGTGCAATAATTGATCGGTGCCTGGCCAGGAATGGTGGCGTAAACGCCAGTGCTTCCAGTTCCGACCCCTTTCACTGTAAGCAGATAGGAGCCATTTCGCAGTTTGAGGCCGGCTGTAATCAAAACATTGCTGTTTCCAGTGGTAAATTGTGGTGTTCCGACAGTTCCTTTTGGAGTAAAGAGGAACGTATAAACATTCCCTCGCTTGATGGTGAATGGATAAGTGGTATCGCAGACCAAACTCCCGCTGGAAGGTGCGGTCCCCGACGAAGCTTTGGTGCCCGTTGCCTGGAAGCTGACAGAGGAACCGTCCGCCGTTGTTGTCGTGATAACTGCCGTACCGGTCCCCACATTGTTGATCTGGAAAATGTATCCGTCACTCACTTTTTTGCCAAAGGTTACGGAAACAGCGGACGGATTGGAGGAGGTAGCGGTCGGCTGTGTAGCACTGGTCGTAAACACCTTATAATAATAGGAGGAATTGCTTCCAAAGGTATACGGCGCAGTAGTGTCACATTTCAGAGGAGAACTCGTCGAAGTGGACTTAGTCCCCGTTGCCTGGAAACTGACGGAAGAACCATCCGCTGCCGTTGTCGTAATGACTGCCGTACCGGTACCCACGTTGTTGATCTGGAAGATGTATCCATCGGATACCTTCTTGCCAAAGGTCACAGAAACAACCGACGGATTAGAGGAAGTCGCTGTTGGCCGCGTGGCGCTATTTGTAAACACTTTGTAATAATATGTCGAATTGCTACCGAACGTATACGGAGATGTAGTGTCGCAAGCCAGGGGAGGTTTGGAAACAATGGACTTATTTCCAGTGGCTTGGAAGCTGACAGATGCACCATCCACAGTAGTAGTGGTAATGACCGCCGTACCAGTACCAACATTGTTGATCTGGAAGATATATCCATCGGATACCTTCTTGCCAAAGGTCACAGAAACGACCGACGGATTGGAAGAAGTCGCGGTCGGCTGAACAATACTGTCCGTAAATACTTTGTAATAATAAGCAGAATTATTACTAAATGTATAAGAAGAAGTGTCACAGGTCAATTTAGAACCTGTTGCTGATCGATTCCCGGTCGCTTGGAAACTGACAGATGCGCCTTCGGCTGTGGTAGTCGTAATAGTAGCCGTACCAGCACCGACATTGTTGATCTGGAAAATGTACCCGTCGCTCACTTTTTTGCCAAAGGTCACCGAGACAGCGGATGGATTGGAAGAAGTCGCGGTTGGCTGCGTGGCGCTGGATGTAAAGACCTTATAATAATATACATCGTTCGAACCAAAGGTATAGGAAGACGTGTCACAGGTTAGGGTTGGCGTAGAAGGGGTGGAAGGGTTCACCGGCGTACCCGCCTGAGAATAGTCTTTAAACGAGTAATTGAGGTCTACATTTCCGTTTACACCGGAAAGGGTACCATAGGCATACTGCCAAATGGTATATGCCTTGTTAAAGTTGGGGACATCCTTTCCCCAGCTGGCCACCCAGCGGTCGTATTTGTCCAAGCGTGGGCTGGAAAGATTGGAATTAAAGATATTGACCGAACTGTATACGCCTGTGCGATACCCGGCAGCTTCCATTTTTCCGCAGAAAGCTTCCACGATATCTGCCATCAGATCGGCGTCCATCGTGCGGTGGATCGTGTCCTCAATATCATAGAAAACCGGATAATCCAATTTTCTTCCATTCAGAATACTCAGGCAAAAATCCGCCTCCTGCAAAGCATCCTGGACGTTTTCCGCATAACTGTAATGGTATGCGCCAACTTTGATGCCATTTGCTGTCGCGCCGCTGTAGTTCTGTTCAAAATAGGCGTCCGTCTGCACTTCTGGGGCCGTCTTGCCATAACCGGTGCGGATAATAGCAAAATCAATCCCCTGATTTTTGACCGTACCCCAGTCGATGTTGCCCTGCCAGGAGGAGACATCGATACCTTTCAAAATGACATGAACATAACAAGTGACACTCTCTCCGGCACTATTGGTGGCGGTTACCGCAGTGGTACCGAGCTGATGCCCTGTAACCAGGCCATTGCTGACTGTGGCAATGCTCGGATTGCTGACGGTCCAGGTGGCGTTCATCGTTGGAGAACCGTTTTCATAGGCGGTAAGGACCGCGCTTTCTCCGATTTTTATAGCAATCGAAGTGTTATCGATCTGAAAGGTTCCGGTGGATGCAACTGCGACAGTGGATGCCACGTCTGCAAATGCAGATGTTCCCCGCAAAAGGTGAGGCAAAACGCCAAAAGTAAAGCGAGTAGTTTCTTCAATTAGGCTCCTCCTTTAAAGCGGCCGCGTCGTCGAAATACGCAGCCAGAATAACGGTTCGTATTCCTGTTCGCTTTCTTGCCATGGTTTTACAAATTTTCTTCAATCGCATATCCTCCTTTTATTCTGGTTGGCCGGGCCGCATACCGACACAAAATGGCGTACAAAATCCGACGAATTTTGCACGATTTGAATGCTTTTGATTATAGGAGAATTCCGGAATTATGTCAAGTAGAGAGCCAGTTTTCCACGGTTCAGATATCAGGAAAGAAAACCTCCAAAAATTGGTCTGGTGCGGTGTTTCTGTTCATATTTGAAAGGGAAACCATATCCTCGACTCGGCAACCAGTAAACGGAGCGGAACCCAAAGAAGGAAATAAAAAGGAGATGGCCAGCAGCCATCTCCTCTATTGAACGATTTTTCTCATAAGGAACTCTTTAGCAGACGCAGGACGTACGCCCGATACTCTAGAAATTCCCGATCGTAGGGACAGATCTGTAAGACAAACTGAATGCGTCCAAGCAAGCTTTGCAGATAGGGAGCCGGATGAAGGGCCCAGCCGGTTTGACCTTCGTGCAACAGATGGGAGGCCACGCCAAAACGCCGCAAATAGTGGACTTCTTGCCGAATACGCCTGCGATAATCCCGCCCTACCTGTGGATGGTCATTGACCAGAATGCCAGTTACCTGTTGCCGTCTGCCTTGCCGGGCGATGATGGTCTTAGCAGGATTCAACAAAAATCCGTTTTCGCGCAGAAGTTGGTACACAAAGCGGATGAGCGGTTCCGGAGAGAAATCCCCTGAAAAAGTCAGATCGTCGCTATAGCGGGTATAGTGAATGTGGCGTTGGCCGCAAAAGGCCGCAATCTGCTGATCTAACGGAAAAAAGACCAAATTAGACAGCATGGGACTGGCGGGGGAACCCTGTGGAAGTATACCGTCCAGCGTACAGAAGGTTGTAAAGAAAAAACTCAAAAGAGCGTTAAAGGAATCTGCGCGTGTACTCCCTGCATTCTTTCCGTTGGACTCTTTGGAGTAAGGAGCAATTTCCGGGTTTTGGGACAATGTACGGTCAATCGCACAAAAGACCGACGGAAAATGAATACTGCCAAAAAAATGAAGTATATCCAGTTTGACAAGTATTGGTTGTCCGACATGTGCGGCGGCATTGTCCAGTAAATTCCTGCCTGGGCGATACGCTGTAGCTGGGGGCGCGATTTCGCCATAGGCCAAGAGCGAGAGGATTCCCCTTTGAACCTGTCTCAGACCCGGGGAAGGAGAAGCTACTGGGCGGTACCCTCCCCCTCGTTTTGCCAACCAGAAAAGGCAGTATTCTTTGCGCTTCTTTTTCGCAGAGCGCAAAGAACGCAACCAGTAGACTTTTTTCTGTAAGATACGGGGAGAGACACTTGGATCGAGCCATTCGCAAAACTCCTCCAATGTTTGAATCATCCTCTGCCCCTCCTGTTTGTATGGTTGATAAAAAGGACGGAACAACACAAATCGTTCCTGAAGGGATGCGGGCATAGCCGTGTGGGAATACACCTTGTGTATCTTGACACGGCGAAGGCCGCATGCCTCTTTTTCCAAAGTCATCTTTCTGGAGGGCGACTCGCCGTCCAGCCATGTATGCATCACACGGTTAGCGCTGTTGTTCCGTCCAATGTCTACTATAGCATATCCTCTTAGAAAATCAACTTTTCTTTTGTTTTATATGATAAATACTTTCGTACCAAAGAGGAATATAAATTTTTTCACAAAAATTTTTCATAAATACTGGAAAAGATTATGTCAGAGTGCTATAATATTCCCGAATTCAATCGCTTGTTTCGATTAAGAAGCAGAGAGGAGGAAATTTGCATAGAGCGCCAAAAGGGCGAGAAATCGAAATAACCGATATTTTACATTTTGGGAAGCAGTTGTTTGAAATAAGGAGGAGACTCATGAAAAAAAAGACGTTACGATCTGCAATTGCACTGTTAATTGCTGTTCAGATGACCGTCGCAAGCGGTGTGACAGCGATGGCTCAGACAAATGCTGTCGCTTTGGAACCCAGCCGTCCTGTTTCTGTATCGCTGCAAAATGACGGCGAAGGGGATGTAGTGGTCCGTTATCTCAGCGATATGGACCCAACAAAGGCCACGGTCGGTTGGGGCAGCTTGATGCTCGACCAGGGGCTGGAAAACTTGCCGTTGAAGTTGCGCACAGAGGACGGCGGAACCCAAACTTATGAAAAGGGTATCTGTGCACATGCCGCCTCGGAATTGGTTTATGATATTGAGGGGCGCGGCGTGAAAGGCTTCCAGGCATATATAGGTGTGAACTACTCTAAGCAAGGAACTTGCGGCTTTATTGTCAAAGCGGACGATCAGGAATTGTTCCGCGTGGATAAGATGTCGGAATCCGAAGCGCAGGAATTTGTTAACGTCGAGATTCCGGAGGGGGCCAAACAGCTGACCCTAATCACAACGGACGGCGGAGACGGAAACAACTCCGACCACAGCGTTTGGGCGGATGCGAAGCTCGTTTTGGATTCTTCTGTGCAGAAGAATCTTTATAAAGTAGCTGTTTCTGCAGATCAGACTATCCTGGCAGTCGGAGAGACGGCGAACCTCACCGTGTCAGGTACGTTAGTAGACGATACCGATGCAGACCTCTCGAGCGCAACAATTACATATACCAGCAGCGATGAGCAGACTGCGACTGTGGACAACCAGGGCGTGGTGACCGCTTTAGCCAACGGCCTTGTGACAATCCAGTGCAACGTGACGTTGGGCGACATCACCAAGAGTACTTCCATTGATCTGATTGTCGGCGACGAAGTGGAAGGAAAGGTGTGGTCCATCGCCTCACCAAGCGACGCGGTTGGCGGAATTTTCATGTTGAACGACAACGGAAGTCTTTCCTATAGCGTCCAGCGCGATGAAAAGTCTGTGCTCAACTTTGGCGCAATGGGCATGAGCACGAATCTAGGGGACTTCACTGAAGGGCTGGAATTCCTGTCCGTTTCCGAGGCGACGACAGTAGATGAGACCTATACCGTCAACTCGCGCAAAAAAGACGAGTATCGCAATTATTATACAGAACGCACGATTTCATTCCAAAAGGACGGCGTGCAGTTTGATGTGGTTGTACGCGCCTATGATGATGGCCTTGCCTTCCGGTACGTCATCCATGCGGAGGATGGCACAGAGATCCAGGTACAGGACGAAGCGACATCCTTCCAGCTTCCGGCGAAGTCCAATGTTTGGGCAATGGGCTATGGCAGCGGCAGTTATTCCTATGAATCCACGTTCTATAAATATACCGCAGAGACGATTAGCGGCGATCAGTCCATCCCGCTGTTGTTCGAGACGCCGGACGGCACCTTTGGAATGATTTCCGAAGCTCAGCTCACAGGGTATATGGGATCGATGGTCAAAGCGCAGAATGGAACGTTAAAGATCTCCGCAACGCCTCTTCAAAGTGAAGATCCCGTTGTTGAGGGAACCTTTGCATTCCCGTGGCGGTTTGCCGTTGTTGGCACGTTGGGGGACATCAACGAAAATACAATGACGGAAAACCTGAGTCCTGATCCAGCAGAGGGGGATTACTCCTGGGCTGAGACGGGCGTTTGCTCCTGGACTTGGTTGGTCGGCGGTGCAAGCATGCAATCCGATCCGGAACAGATCAAAAAGTACATCGACTTTGCTTCCGAAATGGGATGGAAGTATTTCATTATGGACGAAGGCTGGCAGCCGCGTTCTCAGCAGGGCGACGGCACTCGCTACTATGGCGAATACGATTGGATTGATGACGTGGTAGAGTATGCAAATGAAAAAGGGGTCGGCCTGATTGCATGGGTACACGTCGATGATCTCAATACGCCGGAAAAACGTGCACAGCGTCTGGATCGCTGGGCAGAGCTCGGGATCAAAGGGATCAAAGTGGACTTCTTTGACCGTGAAACCGACGAGCGCGTGCAGCTGATGGAAGACGTCTATGCAGACTGTGAGAGACTGCACCTGGTGGCAAACGTCCACGGCGCCAATAAGCCGACCGGCGAGGTCCGCACACATCCTGGCATCCTGACCCGTGAGGGCATTTATGGCCAGGAAATGGGCGACCTGAGTCCGGTACAGTACACCATCCTGCCATTCACCCGCAATGCAGTTGGACCGGCAGATGTGACGGAAACCCTCTATCCCAGAGGAAGTTCTACGACCACGGGCTTCCAGGTTGCGTTGTCCGTCCTGATTACCAGCGGCATGCATTGCCTGGCCAGCAGCGTAGAGGACTATCAGGGTAGCCCGGCGCTATCCTTCTATAAGGATTTTCCATCCGTTTGGGATGATTCGCATTTTATTGACGGCTATCCAGGCGAATACACCACTTTGGCCCGCCGCAGCGGCGATAAATGGTACGGTTGCGCCATCACCACAGATGCGCGCGATGCGGAATTCCCGCTCGATTTCCTGGATGACGGACAGTACTATGCGATGATCTATGCGGACGATGGGACGGATAACCGCGGCTTGAAGCTAGAAATCCAGAAGGTCACCAAGGGCGACACCCTTAAAGTGCCGATGAAGGACGGCGGAGGCTGTGCGGTGATCTTTACAAAAGAGAAACCCTCTGCGGCTGAAACCATCGAGTTTGCACAGGACGAAATGACCTTAGAGCGCAATGCAAATACCACCATCGATGTCACGATCACACCGGAGAAGCCTTTGATTTCCAGCCTGATTTGGGAATCCAGCGATCCGACGGTCGCGACGGTGGACAGCAGCGGAAAGGTTACTGGCATCCGTCCGGGAACGGCAGTGATTACCGCGACGTCGCCGGTTGACGACTCTGTATCAGATTCCTGCACCGTCACGGTCGAGATGGAAAAATACACCTTGGATCGCGATTTTTGGACAATTGAGCGCGAGAATAGCCAGTACATCTCCTATCCGACAGCTACGTCCATCCAGCAGGTTTCACTGTCTGGCGACGTAGACGGCAACCAGGACTCCAGCAAGTGGCCGCAGAACATGGTCCTTTTCCCGCTGCAGGAAGAAAATTTTGCAGCGACTGTAAAGGTAAGTGGAGATTTGACCACAGCGTTCCAGACTGTGGCATTGACGGCGTTTGTCGACAGCAGCAAGGCCGTCTCCGTCATGAGAAGGTACCATACGAGCTTTGGCGGTAATTGCTTTGAGTTGATGCGCTTTGAAGGCGGTTACAACGAGCAGACTGCAAAGGATACACAGGCAAGCGACGACGCCTATCTGAAGTTGGAGAAGAAGGGGCAGATTTTCACCGGTTATTACAGCTATGACGGCGTAGAGTGGACCAAGATTGCAGAGCTTGAATGTCCGCAGGTATCCGGTTCGGATAATATTAGGATTGGCGTCTATACCGGCAATGGCGCTAACAATAACAATGGCGTGGACATTCGCATTGAGGACTTCACCTATTATGCAAACGCAGAAGGCGAGGGTGAAATCATACCATTTGCTGTAAGTACAGACACTTGCATCGCAGAGGTGGCTCCTGTGACCTTGCGTGCGAGCACGGGCACTGCTTTTGCAGATCTGAAGTTGCCGGATACGGTGAAGGTAACTTTGGTTGACGGTACGGAGAAGGATTTGCCGGTTACTTGGTCGGAAGGAGACTATGACGGCGATACAGCAGGAGTCTATAAACTCGAAGGCACCATTACGTTGGCTGACGGTGTAATGAACCTGATGGATCTCAAGGCATCCGCGGAAGTAACGGTTTCTGAGGAGCCGGTAGAAGCCAATACCATCTTCTTGCAGTATAACAACAAGGACGTAACGTTGAAGGTGGACGGCGAGCCGCAGAAGATCGCAGACCTGACGGGCGAGTTTACGCTGGAAGACGTGGCAGAGGGAACGAGCGTAGAGCTGACCTTTGAACCACGCGTGGCAGGCAAGAACTTCCGCTCGGTGGCGGTCAACGGCCAGGAGGAACTCATCAGCGGCGATTCGTACACCTACACAGTAGAGATGACGGGCGAAGGCGTCGACTTGGACTTCATATTCGAGGTGACGGACAAGCGGATTCTGGAGCAAACCTATCAGTATGCAAAGCCCTATGTGGATGATGGGACGGTCGATTCGTTGGTCACCGAGGCGAAAGAGGCCTTCCTGGAGGCATATGACGCAGCGGAAGCTGTGCTGAACAATACAGCGGCGACGCAGACGGAGATTGACCAGGCTTGGAGCGACCTGCTGAACGTACTGCATTATCTGAACTTCCAGCCGGGCGATAAGAGCGCCCTGGAAGAGCTGTACAATATCCTGAGCGACCTTGTGGAGGATGACTTCACAAGCAGCAGCTGGACCTTGTTTGAAAAAGCGATGGAGCAGGCAAAAGAAGTGGTCGAAGACCCAGAACCGTTGGAGGGTGACATCACAAAGGCATATGAAGACCTGACATCTGCGTCCAAGCAACTGATTCGCGCATCGGACGTCAGCAATTTGAATACCGCCATTGAAAAGGCGGAAGAAATCAAAACGGACATCGAAGCGGGCAAATACCTGCCGGACGGACAGGAAGCGTTCTTGGAGGCATTGGAAGCTGCCAAGAAGCTGGACAAGGATTCCCCACAGGCAGAAGTGGACCAGGCCGCGAAGGATCTGTTGCAGGCGATGTCGGCCCTGCGCAAGAAGGCGGACAAGACGGAACTGGAAGAGTTGCTGAAGGAAATCAATGCGCTCGATCCGTCGGAATATACAGCGGCAAGCTATGCAGCAGTAGCAGAGGTCAAAGAGGTTTTGAACGCGTTGATGGCGGATGACAGCCTGGACGCGGAGGAAGGCCAGAAGAAGATCGATGCAGCTGTGGCGCAGGCACGCGAGGCACAGAACAATCTGGTGAAGGTTGATACCAATAAGCCGTCCAAGGGCAGCAGTTCTGGCAGTTCTTCTGCAAACGCGAACAATTCCTATGGGGCCGGCGGTGTGGTATCCGCAGGTCAGAATGTAGCGGCAGTTGGCGCCTATGTCCGCAGCGATACGACGGTGAACTTTACCCTGAAACGCGGGCAGGCCTATTGCTTCAAGATGACGGTGGTAAATGGAAACAACCAGGCGCCGAGCTTTACGGTGGGCAACGGCAGCGTTCTCAAGACGCAGTTTGTAGCGAAGGTTGGAAACGATTACTACTACAGAGTCTATGCAACCGGCACACCGGGCCAGAGCACGGGCGTTTACACGACACTGCCGGGGCAGAACGCAGTGAAACACTGCACAGTGGCCATTGGTTAAATACTGGACACTTGTAAGGAACATAAGTCATCCGATCAAGTAACAGTTGATCAGAGAGCCTGCGCAGGAAACACTGTAGGTACGAAAAACGCGCTGTGCGTCCATCGGTTTGAAGCACGAGTACCGGCATAATGCCGCCGGGCAATGTTCCAGTAAAGCATTGTGCAGTGACGATTGTGTAATCATGGACTGGACATCGAAATAAGAGGGAAGGTTTCTTCCTGATAAACAAAGGACCTAATCCTGGGGATTCCCAGGATTAGGTCCTTCTATGTTTTATCCATCTATTTTTTGCATGTGGCAGGTTTGTGATGTCTGCCTGTATGAAGGTTTCTGCTTGTTCTTGTAGGGCTTCCCCTGTGGAACGGAAAGCAAACTCTTTGCAGTCTGCTTTCGTAGGGACGCGAAAGGCGCTGTGCGTCCATCGGGCCAGAGCGCAGGCAAACACTGCGCAGTTGCGGTTGGATCACCGCTGATGCATAAGTTCGCTAGAAGGAAGTACTGCCCGTTCCTTTTTATAAAACAGCAGGTCCTCTCCCTGGCTTTCTCCAGGAAGAGGACCTTTTTTATTTGCAGCCAAGATACTCTCTAAAGCCATTCCGGCCAACGGAACAGGGACGGTTCTATGGACCCTATTCTATCTGTAAATCCAGATATTTTGCAGCAACTTCTTGATACAGCTTTTGGTAGGCAGCCTCATCCGCCTCTGCCGCCTGGAAGTTTTGGGTGGATAAGCCGCTTTCTTCTGGTAAGACCGGATAACGCGAGCGGTCTAAAAATGTTAAAGAATAGCTCGGTTCTTCCGAATCGCTTCGATTGACACCATCCACTAAGAAAAAGATGTATTCCTTTCCCACTTCACAGGGCATATAATTGCCGTAATGGACGAGCACATCTTCCCCTTCGGTTTGCTTCACATAATACTTCTCACAGATAGGGACTATACTTCCTTCGGACAGACCTCCCTGATATACCTCATTGATTTGGAGCGGCGTCTCTGTATAGATGTAGGGAAAATCCTGCGGGTCCTCCTGAATGGTCTTTTGCTCCGAACCATCGAGTACCGTTCCCCGCACAATATACGTACAATGTTCTTCCAACCCTTGCAGTGTATCTGGATAATAGAGGAGCAGGCAGTCCGCCTGGTTGGTTTTCATCTGTGACAGCTGTTCCTGTTGACCGGCCTGCAAGGATGGACGGTCTGTATCAAGAGATCTGCTTAAATCCATAGGATGGTTTTGAGAAGTACCCCTACAACCTGCTAATACAAGCAGGAGTATCACTGTTAAACTTTGCACAATCTTTTTCGTACACATTTCTCCTTATCTAAGATCTCAGCCGTATTTCTCCATTACCTCTTTTAGAAGATTTTTGTATATGGTCGCATCCTCATCATCCAAATCCAATTCTTCATTGCTCATTTTATCAATGGACATGGCTCCATACGGCTGTGGAAGAACTGGATACCTTGATCTTTCAAAATAGGAAACCGAATATTTGCCTTCCCACACTGTATCCTTTGGGCAATCTCTCAAAAAGAAGATATATTCCTCTCCAACGGTTGACGGCATATAGTTTCCAAAATGTAAGATTCCCGTGTTATTACCGCTGTCTATTTTCATATATTTTTCGCATATATCGATGCATTCCCCCTCTTTAAAATCGCCCTTGTAAGTTTGCGTAATTTGTAACGGGGTTACTGTGGTAAACGACATGAGGAGGTCGTCCGATCCCTCTGCATAAATAGGCATGGATTCAGATCCGTCTAAAACGATGCCCTTGACAACATAATCGGAATATGTTTCTAAATCTTCTAAATTGTCCGGATTGACCGACAATAAAGATTCTACTTTCATTGTTTTTACAGGGTACTCCTCTGTCTCCATGCCCTGTTTATTGTCAAACTCGTTTTCAGTCCCACGGAAGCATGTCATTCCTGACCCTATTAAGAAACTACATAGAAGAAGTACACAGCATAAGATTTTGATCCCTTTTTTCATTTCTATGACCATTCCTTTCCGCTGCGCTACAAGGCACCAAAGGGATATGAAACCCACTTGACCTATGTGACACAGCACGATATAATTTATTTTAAAATAGTGACCTCCCGGTGTTTGGCGTAGGATTTACCGTCAATTTTGCGCCTGACATGCAGGTGTTGTGGCAAATGCCTTGGCCTATTCTTCAACCGAGACGGAATAGCGTGCAAAAGCGGTCCAGATACTGGGCTTGTTTTTTGTACGCTTTTTTCGTTTTTGCCTTATTTCCGGTTTATTCCTGATGCTTCAACCTTATCATCTCAATATTTCATCTTCAGGTTATAGCGATCATGCTCTTGTATTGTAGTAGCAAAGAGTGGAGAATGAATACCATCAACCATAATTGCCATATCATTACATGATGTATGTTTTAAACCTAATAAATGCCCACACTCATGTGTGGCTGTAGCCTTCTTAAATCCTGTGTTTAGATTGGGAAAGTCACCATTTAAATTAAAACCAATATTTGCCTTTTTATAAACACATACTTCATCTTCAGGAGAATCAACCCATTGATCCCATGTTTTTTCATCATTTTTAAAAACGTTCGTAACTCCTAATACAGATGTATTTTCATCGATATAGGTTGCAAAGGTGACCTTCTTTCCCTTGTCTTCATCTACCGAAAGCATTTGACTCGTATTAAAGGATACTTTTGAGTCAATTCCATTCCATTGATTAATAGCATTCTTCAAATCTTTTTGTGAGATATAGTCGAATACACCACTATATACCTGAATATCAAGGTTTTGCGGATTCGACCAACGCCCCGCCCATAATTCAATATCATAAGTAACATTGCAAGAGCGTGTCTTTACATTGTCATCTGGCGTTATGTCCGTCTGAGAAGTTCCAGGTCCCACGCTAACTTCCAGTTTATAAGTTCCTGCCTTCTTAAAAGTAAACGGTATCGTTCCAATCAATTGCCTTCGCGCCCCTAAATTGAATGTAGTCAAATTGACGGGGGAGCCATCTACTTTGCACATGATGTATCCTTCCTCAACAGCGACATTTCCCCTATTGGTCACTTTAAATTCAAATTTTTTTGGAGTCATCGAGTGTACCTCATAGGTTCCATTTTCTGCGTCAAATGTGTCGATCAATCATGCAATGCAGCTCTGCCAGGTGCCAACGGATAAGATAACATTATTATCATAATTGGACTCTGTAATGGCATGGTTCTCATTCAGGACTAGTTTTATCGTATGCATACCGCCGAACATATTTACATTGAAATAAAAGATACCGCTTTGTCCTGCTCCAAGCGTCCCTTCAATCATATACATTCCTTGAAAGGTATCTTCAAGATACATTGAAACAGTCATATTTGTTGCTGAAGCTGAGCCAGTATTTTTAATTTGGACATTATATTTAATATTGGTATTACTGGGGAATGGTTGGCTATGATCCATAGTAACAGTTCCAAATGTTAAATCAGGCATTGTCGCACGAGCTGTATTTATAGCTATATCATCTTTCAACGGTTGAATATGAAACAGAGCAGACGGTTGATCCATAATTCCTTCTGTTGGGAGGGTATCATCCTGTATATCCAATAAAGATACCTCATCAACAGGGCCTTCTTCCCATTGAATGTCCTCTACCGTACATCCCTCAATACCTTTAGTCGAATCTTGGGTAGTATCTGAGATCGGTTCTGCAACCGCCGTGCCAGTCATACCTGCAATGCATAAGAGGCATAATACAAATGACAAAAATTTTTCAAAGGCTCCCTTTTTCATAAATTTCACTCCTTATTATCTTCTCATATGGCGACTATCATCTATTCCTGCATCGGAATCACTCCTTTATCATTTCTTATTTATTAACAACGCATAAATATTTGAAAAATAGACATATAATAATTTTATTTTCTTATAAAATTTAACAAAAACATTCGTAAAAATTTGCAATTATAAAAATATGTATAAAAATCCCATCTTTTAGAAAGATGGGATTTTTGTTCTATTCGTATTTTTACTACCTGCAATGGAACGCGTCCTTGAGGAACGCTGCGCCAATCACACCCGCATCGTTGCCAAGCTCTGCAATGCGGACGACGGTGTTTTTGTCTGCAAAACGGGAAAATGCATATTGCCCGATATACCGGTTAATAGGCTTTAGCAACGTCTCCCCCTCTTTGGAGATTCCACCGCCAATACAGATGATTTCTGGTTGGAAAATGTTCACGATGTTGACAATCCCCTCCGCCAGATACTCCGTATATTTTTCAACCACACGAGTTCCCTCTGCGTCGCCCTGACGCATGGCATCAAAGGCGGTCCGCCCGTTTACTCGACTGAGGTCTCCGTCGACAAATGTCCACATCAGGCTCTCTCGATGCTCTTCCATGTGCTTTTTGGTCATACGGATTAGACCGGTTGCAGAGGCATACGCCTCCAAGCATCCATGGCGCCCACAGGTACAGAGTTCCCCGTCCTTTACCAAGAGGCTGTGGCCGACTTCCGCCCCTCCATAAGCAAACCCTGTATACAACTTGGAACGGATGATGATTCCAGAACCAACACCTGTTCCCAGCGTGATGGCAATCATGTTTTCACTTCCACGGCCCGCGCCTGCCTTAAATTCTCCAAATGCTGCAGCGTCTGCGTCATTTGCCATCAGAATGGGAAGGCCCAGATGTTTTGAGAGTTTTTCTCCCAACGGTTCATGGTAGAACTCCAAATTGTTGGAATAAACCACCACGCCATTTTGATAATCGATCATCCCCGGACATCCCAAGCCGACATACTCGAGATCGTGCAAGGAAATACCTGCCTGCGCAACCGCCTCTTTTACAGTAGTTGCCATATCCTCCACAATGGCGTCGCAAGGGCGTGGCAAAGCAGTCTTGCGTTTTGCGGAAGCGACGATCACAAAGTTTTCATCTACAATGCCTGCTACAATGTTGGTTCCTCCAAGATCAATTCCTGCATAATACTTCATACGCTCGCCTCTTTTCTAATCGTACTTCTGTCCTATACGTGCATTGAAAGGCACATGGCCTCTCCACGGAGCGTATAGGTTCCCATTCCGGCCGGAAGGAAAACGGTGTCTCCCTTTTGCAAGGTCAACGCCGTTTCATCTGCACACAGTACGGCCGTTCCCTCTGCACACAGTACGGCCGTTCCCTCTGCACACAGTACGGCCGTTCCCTCTGCACAGAAAATCCCTTCAAAGGACTCTTCATCCACTGTACGCCGCGTTTCCCCAGAAAGGTGAATCCGGTCCGTGTGAAAATAACGGCAATCTGCCAGTGTTTCGACCTTTGCGCCACCTTCCTGGCGCACAGGATCATGATTTTTTTGGGGGTGATATGGTTCCAGATTGGTCACATCGAGCGCTTTCTCAATATGTAAGGCGCGTGGGTTCCCATTGGCATCCTTTCTTCCATAATCATAAACACGATAGGTAGTGTTGGAACTCTGTTGGATTTCTGCAATGACAATCCCTTTTCCGATCGCGTGAAGCGTTCCGGACGCGATAAAGAACACGTCCCCCTTATGAACTTCCACCTCATTCACAAGGTCCATCAGAGTATTTTGTTCAATGTGGGCCTGGAAGATCTCCTTTGTGACCGGTTCTTTAAAGCCATATACCAACTTGGACCCGGGTTGGCAATCCAATACCACCCACATCTCTGTCTTTCCATATTCCCCTTCAACGCGCATGGCATACGCATCATCCGGATGAACTTGAATGGACAAATTGTCCTTAGCATCGATCAACTTAAACAGAATGGGAAACGCGGGGAATTCCTGGCCGCGGATTCCGGCCGCATCTGGAAATTCGCGGAGATAATCTGCCAGGGACTTTCCCGCATACGGGCCGTTTTCAATGGTAGAACAGCCGTCCTTATGGCAACTCAACTCCCAGCTTTCTGCCAACGGGGTTAATTCCGTCTGTTTATGATAGTCTTTTTTAAGCGGTCTCCACCCCAGAGATTATCCTTGAACGCTGGATGGAGCCGCATTGGATATTGTTTCATATACATTCTCCTCAGTCCAATTGGATACTTCTATAAAATTTTTCCAGAACCAGCGCAACGGCGCCAAGCGCACATTGGTTTTCACGGAAACTGCACTCCACAACGTTCATGCATTTGACAAATTTTTCGCGCTGTCTCTGCTTGGCCTTTTTCAAGACCGTCTGGGTAAAATAAGCATATCGGGAGATCATCCCGCCCGAAAGCACAATCATCTCCGGTGAAAAGAGCGTCGCAATATTGCGAATCCCAATGGCAAGATAATCCGCCATGCGATCCAAAGCGTTCCGGCAGAGGATGTCCCCGTCTTCTGCCGCCTGCATAATTTGCTTCAGAGTAATGGAGTCATAGTCCTCGATACCGTCCAGTACCGACTCCCGTCCCATTTTTAACCCTGTGGCTACCTCTCGAACCAATCGCTGTTCATTCACCAACGTTTCCAGGCACCCATAATTTCCGCAGGAGCATTTCGCGCCATGTACATCCACAATTGTATGACCGACTTCGCCGGCTCCTCCATTAAACCCACGGAATACTTCTCCGTCTACCAGAAGGGCGCCGCCTACACCCGCCCGATTAATCAGGAATCCAAAGGCGCTTCCACATCCTCCCACCTTACCAAACCAATACTCCGCCATCGCGGCCCCCACGGAGTCCTTATCGAAAATCGCAGGGTACCCCGTATGCTCCTGTATATAATCGCGAATGGGAACATTTCCCCAATCCGGGAAATTTGGCGGGCTTTGCATGATTCCCCGCTCTGGGTCGCAAGGGCCTGCGGATACGATTCCTATCCCGATCACCTTCTGGGGATCAATCCCGGCGCTCTTTACGGATTCTTTGACCATCCGAGCCATGCTGTCCAGAACATGCTCTGGACCACAGTCGAGTGGGGTCTCACAGGCGCATTCCTGAATGATCTGTGCTTTAAAATTGGTGATGACCAGTTTGATCTGTTTGGTGGTCAAATCGATCCCCACTGCATAGCGACAGTCCGCATTGATCCCCAATAGCGTTGGACGCCGGCCACCTACAGACTCTCCGGCACCTACTTCCACAACCAATCCATTCGCCAAAAGTTTGGAAGTGATATTGGAAACTGCCGCCACTGTTAAACCACCGAACTCTGCGATGTCACGCCGGGAGGCCGGTTCATTGCGCCGAATATAGTCGAAGATCACCTGCAAATTGGTCGCTCGCATCGTTTCGCTATTTATATTGCCGAGCATCTTGGATTCCCCCTGTTGGATTGATCTTTTGTCCTGAACGCATCGTCGCGGCGGACTGTTTCCAGTACGCCGCGAACATAGGATGCTTTTCCGCGGCTATGCCGGGAGCGAATCATCGTATTGAAAGAAGCAAGGCTTTTTCTGGCTGGAAAGCCAGCCGGCCACACGCACTTCCATGTCATGCGACCGGCTGGCTTCTTTCTTTTTTACGGTTGATGAGAAAGCGTTCTCTCCTTAAAAAGAGGCGTCGCAATCAAAATGAACGATGTTTGCCCCTATGAAAGAGACGTTTATGCAATAGTGACCGTGCAATGCTTTACAACATTCTGGCCCGGCAGGGAGGTATAAACACCTGTGCTCTGTCCGGATGCGCCGATTGCATAGACTCTGTAGTAGTAATCATTGCCAACCTGTGCCACAAACTGCGTTTTGAGGACCTCACCATTGCCGACTGTGAAGTTCGGCGCCAGATTGTTCCCATTGACCACAGACATCTTGAAACAATAGGCCTGGCCATGCTTCAATATGAAGTTGACCGTTGTATCACTGCGCACATACGCGCTTGCCGTGGCAACCTTTTGGCCTGCGACAACAATACCATTGTTTCCATAAGAATGATTCGGAACGGCTGTTTTGTTGCTGGAATTATTCTTGGATGGACGATCCGGTTTTGGATCATTTACTTTAACCAGCTTTGCCTTTGCAACACGGGCATTATTGACTGCATTATCTACAACCGCCTGCTGGCTTTCGTCCAAGGTTTCGTCCGCCAAAATCACTTCCATGTTCTTGATCGCTGTCGCAACCAACGCATAGCTCTGCGCTGTGTAGTCCGCGGGATCAAGCTCTTTGAGCTCCTCCAGAAGTTCTTCCAGTTCGCTCTTATCTGCCTTCTTGCGAAGATCGGCCATTGCTTTGGTCAGCGCTTTTGCCGCTTCATCGACGTCTTCCTGTGCGGAATCCTTTGTCAATGTCTTTGCATATTCAAGCGCCTTATGGAATGCGGAGATCGCCTCTTCGTCCTGCACATAGTCTTCTTCTAATACAAGGTCGATTTCCTCTGCTTTTTCAATCAAGAGCTGTAACTGGCTAAAGTCCGCAACTTCTTCCAAACCATAAAGTGCATTGATCAAATCTTCTGTAACTTTTTCCACGTCCGCTTTCAGCGGTTCCTCTTGATCGGCAACGACTTTTGCTGCTTCCACTGCTTCTACAAGCGCCGCCCATGTGCTGGTTGTGAAGCCTTCTTCAGAAAGCTCATCTGCGACTGCCAACAATGCTTCCAAAGTCGTTGTATCGCCTAACTCAAAGCTCAGCAGATGCATGACATCCAACAGTTCGCTCCAAGCTGCATCAATTTCTTTTTGGGTTGCTTCCAAACGACCATTGACTTCGTTGGCTGTTTCAAGGGCCTTGTCAAAGCGCTCTTTGATGGATGGCAACACAGTTTCGAGTTCTTCGCTGCCCAGAAGCGCTTCAGCAGCCTTAATAATCGACTGCAATACCGACTTGTTGACCACTGTGAATTCGAATTTCAGCGTTTCATCCGCTGTACCCATGGTATAACGGTATGTAAAGGAATCCGGAACGGTCAGTTCAAGTGCTTCTCCGTTCAGGGTGACACCTGCAAAGCTTCTGCCTTCCACCTGGGGAACAAAGGTCAACTCTACTTCTGTACCTGTTTCCAATTCTTTGCTGTACTGGTTGATAAGGTCTGCAATGCTCTGCTCTTCACCATTTACACTCAGGCTGGCATCGCGCCCGCTGTACGCAACGGTAAGGTCATAGGTGCCGCTGACGCCGCCCTGGCCCTCTGTAAAGTCGAAGTAGTCGATGTTTGCAACATACGCCTTGTCTTCGGTGCCGACCAACTTGATATACAAGTCATGTGAGCCTGTGATCGGCGGCTCAATGTCGGTTTCCGTGAGCACATAGGTGCTCCAGTTATCTTCTGCGGTGTTATGCGTTTTCAACTCGGCCACCGGCTCGCCTTCCATAGAATCCAGGAAGAACTGGATACGGCCGTCATTGGTCGCGTCGCGGCCTTGGCTAGAATAGCTCATAACCACATGTACAGCGCCGTTGTCGCCGAAGTTTACGTTGTTGTACATGGCATAGCAGCCATTCTTGCCACCGCCGATGTTACCGCCGCCGCTGCGATTACTGTCGACATCCTTCACAACGTCGCCAGCGTCATAATCCTCTGCCTCCAGACGCACATACGGATTGCGGATCGCGCCCAATTTACTGGACGCCTTTTGCAGGTTTTCGACCGCTTCACGGATCTCGTCCTGGGTAGCCTCTTCATTATCCAATACAGCCTTGGCCTCCTCCAGAACCTTCTGGAATTCTTCCACCTTTGCCGTCGGATAGCCTGTTAGATCTTTCGCCTCAGCTGCCTCGACAAGTTTTTCCAGCGTGCTACGGTCAATGGAGTTTTTGATGTTGCCCATC
Organism: Anaeromassilibacillus sp. SJQ-1; assembly: GCF_046693725.1. Taxonomy (NCBI): domain Bacteria; kingdom Bacillati; phylum Bacillota; class Clostridia; order Eubacteriales; family Acutalibacteraceae; genus Anaeromassilibacillus; species Anaeromassilibacillus sp. SJQ-1. The sequence goes on from NZ_JBKEIV010000048.1 coordinate 78,495, forward strand.
AATTCAACCTCTGCCAATTCGATGGAATCCGCAGAACCTGTGAAATCGATGCGATAGTTCGCGTATTTTTCTTCCGCATTGACTGCAAATGGACGGGTATACTTTGCCCATTCAAAGGACAGTTCATCACGCTTCTCCAAAGAGGTCCAGGTCTTCCCATCGTTTGAACCAAACAGTTCAAAGCTGACCGGCGCCTTTTCCGGATCGGAAGTGGAAGTCAATGTGACCATATCCACATAGGCTGGAGTCGCAAATCCATAGTAAACCGATGCGGTGTTCCCATTCAAGCTGGCTGTCGTGTCCGAGGTATTGTCAAACAAATTCTCTACACGGTCCGTCGCCGCACTGTAGACCGTATCTTGTATCACATCGCCGGAGGGGATCTCCTCTCCAACAACCGGAGAAGTGACGGTCATATCCTGGCTCGGCTCTGCCACCTGGTCACCCTCTGTGATGGAGGTCGGCAGGGCATCCTCAGAAGTTCCCCAATCGGACGGCGTGTCACCCATATCAAAATCGATGACTGCGCCATGAATCAGGTCGCTGTAGTTGAAATAAGTCTTATTGTATTCTTCCCCGTTGAGCTTAACACCCTGTACATAGATGTTCTCTCTGCTGTTGTTCGGCGCATTGATGACAAGGTCTTCGCCGCACTCCAGATGTATGGTGGCCTTGGTGAAGAGCGGAGAACCGATGGCGTATTCGCCGCTGCCCATGTTCACCGGATAAATACCCAGGGCGCTCAGAATGTACCATGCGGACATCTCGCCGTTGTCCTCGTCGCCGATATAGCCCTGGCCAAAATCGCTGCCCACATAGGCGCGCGCCAGCACTTCACGGACAACTTCCTGTGTGCGGTCCGGACGGCCCGCATAGTTGTACATATACGGAATATGGTGCGACGGCTGGTTGCTATGTCCATACAGGCCCATCTTCAGGTCGCGGGCCTCCACCATCTCATGGATGGTGCCGTCCTGAACCAAATCCGGGAGGCATTGAACAATCCGTCCAAACGCTCTGCCAATTTTTCACGGCCGCCGTAGAGGTTTGCCAAACCCTGGCCATCCTGCGGCACCGTGAACGCCATGTTGAAGGCATTCGTTTCTGTGTAATCGCCCCACCAGATACCGGGGTTGAAGTCATCGCTGCTGGTACGGAAAGCGCCGTTGACATCGCGGCCCATGAACCAGCCGATCTCGTCGTTAAACAGATTGACATAATTCTGTGCGCGGTTGAGATAATACTGTTCCTCATCGGCATATCCCAGCGCCTTAGCCATCTGGTAGATGCCAAAGTCATTGATATAGCCTTCCATCGACCAAGAGAATCCTTCACCGATGTCCAGGCTGGTATAGCCATTGAAAATAGAGCGGGTCAGATCATTGCGTCCGCCGTTGGTCAGGTTGTTGGAGACCACAGAGGCGTTCTTAATGGAGGACCAGAAGGCATTCTCCACCTCAAAGTCCAGACCCTTCTTTGCTGCATCTCCGAAGATTACGTCGGAACTTGTGCCGACCATGCTGTTGGTGCCGCCCGGAGCGATCCAACGCGGTACCCAACCCTGGTCATTATAGTGCTCGACAAGCCCGTTGAGCATCTCAATGTCCTTCGACGGAGTAAACAGCGAATAGGCCGCCCAAGTGGTACGATAGGTATCCCAGAAGCCGTTGTTGTAGTACATCACGCCGTCCTTGACCTCATGCGAGCCATACGGGCTGCGGTACTGCCAACCATCTTCAGAGCCTTCGCCGGTCTGTTCGGAGAGCATGTTCGGATACATGAACAGGCGGTACATACCGGAATAGAAGCTGGTCATCTGATCCGGGGTCGCGCCTTCAATTTCGATGATCCCGAGCTGGTCGTCCCAAGTCTTTTGAGCCTTGGCAAAGATCTCATCGAAGCCTTCATCCTCTGCAATCTCTTGCTGGAGGTTCTTTTTGGCCTGTTCGATGCTAATAAAGGAAGTGGCGACCTTCATCTCGATCACTGTTTCGCCGGAAGAGGCCTTCTCAAAGCTGGCAATGCCGCCCTTTCCGATGGAACGTCCCGTCGTAAACGGCTGGCTGAACTCGCCATAAACATACATACGCTGCATACCATTGCTGTTGTGGTCAGAATATGCAGTAAAGCTCTTTCCATCCTCGCCAAAGGTGGTCGATCCACTGGCGCGGTCGCTATCGAGCAGAATGTTGCAGTACGGAGCGTTCTCCGGGAAGGTGAAGCGAAGAACCGCCGCATGTTCGGTTGGGGTGACTTCCATGGTCACGCCGCCCGCCTTCTCGTCGTCTTCATTGAAGGTCACGCTGTAGTGATGCGCCTTTGCGATTTCATTTTCATGGGTAAATGCAGCGCCACGCACGCCGGTTCCAATACTGGTAACCGTAGCCGGGTCAAAGCTGCTGTTTGCCATGAACTCATAGGTGCCGCGCTCGCCGGTCCAATAGGAAGCCTGGTGGCTGATTGTCAGATGTTTCAGCGTGTTACCATCGCGGCTCAGCTGATAGTTGTACATCTTATTGTCGCCGGCGCGAGTCACAGGCGCCCAGAAATTAAAGCCGTGCGGCATCGTGGTGCCGGGGCAGACCAAGCCGCGGGAATAGCTCGTGCCATCGTTGGTGCCGCGCAGGGTATACACATAGTCGGAAAGATGTTCATGTTCGACCTGCGGGACTTCTTCAATACGGATGTCGTCGATGTCCGCGGTAAAGGCATCATCCGCACCGGTGGGATTAGAAGGCTTGTGGTAACCGACCAACACCTTCGTAATAGTCTTACCGATCGTGTCCTCACCTGAAGCAATGTAGGTGGAGATCTTATTCCACTGCTTGGTCGTCAGGGTCTTGGAGAGTCCCTGCTCCATTGGCGAGACGACATTTCCATTTTGATCCACGGCATTCAAGTCGCTCAGATAGGTACCATCACTGAATCCGAGATCCACTGCGATATAAGTAGAGGTGTACTCAAAGTCATACGAGCCGGTCGTCCACTCCGGGAAGATCGTATAGCTCAACTGCGTATTTTCCGTTACCGGGATATTCAGGCCGTCGTAAATGACGTTATACGCATACGCTTCGCCTTCTCCCTTGTGATAACCAGTGACCTTCAGTGCCTTATCTCCTGTCCAGCCCTTATTGGAAGCTGCATCGTGCACAGAAGCCGGTCCGCTCTCAATGGTGGTCCCCATGACCGTTAAATTGATATCGTCGTCCGTCTCATCAAGCGTCGCAATATTCAGGTCGGCAAACTGGACCATCCCACTGTCGCCGTTGTTCTTGGTGATGTTGATCTTATAGTAGGCATAGGCGGTATCGTTTTCAAAGGTGAATGTCTTGCTTTCATAGCGGCTGTTGAACCGGACGCCGGTTTGGCTGTCGAGTTCTGTCCAGGTTGTTCCATCATTGGAGCCAGAGAAGGTCCAATCCACCGGGTCACGCGCTTCCGCATCGTTTGCTGAAACAATCGAATATGCCTTGACCGCTTTGGGCTCCTGGATCTGGAACGATACCCACACCGGGTTCTCTACCGAAGCACTTTGCTTTGCAAGGAATTTCGTCCCGGAATTGTTGTCGAAGAGTTTCTCTTTTGTTTCATTATTGTTATGGTTTTCCGAACCTTGAATGCTACTCAGCTCCACCAAGCTGGTAATGTCGCCTACCAAGCGATCCGCTGTAGTGGAGGACACGTTTTGAGCCTTTCCCTTGCCATCCACGACTTCCAATGTGTTGGCCTTGAAATTATCCGACCATTCCTCGTCATTTTCAAACGACGTAAAGAAGCTTTTTCCCTCCTCAACGCGCGCCGAGGCAAAGGTCGAGAGCACCGACCCTGGAACCGCTAAGGTGGCTGCCAGAGCCATCGCTATGATTTTCTGGAACCTTTTCATTGTTTTCCTCCTTTTCTCGTGTCTATACGACCAGATTGCCAAATGAGCTTCCTTCCCCTCCTTTTTCATGTTCCTGCCTGCCAGTTTATCAAACAAATTAAACAATAAAAATAAACTCACAGCGCAAATATAAGTAATTCAGCTACATTCTAGCAACCTTTCTTGTAAAGGTCAAAGGGGGATTCTTTAGAAAAAGGCGGCGCTTTTTTGGATTTTTATTAAACTATTTTAAAATCTAATGATATTTTCTTAAATATCCTCTTTTTTAATTCTTTAATCTATTTATAAACCATTGTGTAGGCAAATTTATCGATATTCTTTTAATAATTCTTTGAATAAGTAAAAAACATTAAATGGGACGTTCCTTTCAGAATACCTCTGTCTTGAAAAGAATACAAATTCACAAACCTTACTCTTTGTTCAAATCATTTAAATATGGGCGCTACTGTTACCTACAAGGAAATTCCCAAAACCTTTTATGTTTTTAACACTAGCCGGGTGTGACGATAAAGCAACCCGTTCGTTCTTCAAGAGGGAGGGAAAGGCGAAGTTCCCTCCTCTTCATAACCTTCTATTCGTCCATATTCAAAAAGTTGGCGTAACGCGAGGCAACCGCTTCCATAAAGGGAAGAATCCATGCCAAAGCGAGATTTTTTTACTCGGATTTTCAAATAGTCTTGCGAAAACTTTCTTCGGTTTAGTTCCCGCTCCATTTGTTCCAGGTATCGCGCTGGTAAATGCGTCCCATTATGTCCTACCAGGATGGCTTGGGGATTGAGAAGGTTTACCGCGTTGACAAGCGCCCTTGTAATCTTCTCGATTACATCCGATAAAACCACATCAACGTGTGGGTCTTCTGTCTGCGCACAAAAGCTGGCAAAATCACCCGCTTGTCCGGTCGCCTCCCGCAAGCGTGCCTCGATGACTGGCATCCCGACATATTCCTCCAGACATCCCCGGTTTCCACAACCGCACTCCGGACCATTGCAGTCAATGCTGGTATGCCCCAGCTCTCCGGCAAAGCCGCTGCTGTTTTGATAGAGCCCGTCGTTCTCGATGATCCCCGATCCAATTCCGGTGGATAGGCCGACATAGAGGAAATTATGAAATTCACGCCCCGCCCCAAAAAGCTTTTCCCCCAACGCAGCGCAGTTCATATCGTTGTTCAGCTCCACTGGCAGTCCCATGTGGTTGCTCAACAGACGCCGCAAGGGCAAATTGGACACTCCGAAGAAGTTGGGCGGGTTCAGCACAACGCCGCTGCCCACATCCAAGGGTCCCACCACGGACACACCGCACCCCAAGATATTGCTTTCCTGTATGCGAATTCGGTCTACAGCGCGGAAAAGCTTTTGCAATATAGAATCTGTGTTCTCTTGTGCAAAAGGTTCCTCTTCCTTCTTCAGAATCCGGAGTTTTAGGTCGAACAATACGGCTGTCACGCCTTCACGCCCCAATTGTACGCCCAGCACCTTCGGTGCCCCCGGCGAAATATCCAGAATGATGGGATTCCGTCCCACGCCGGCGTTGCGCTCCGGTGCGCGTTCCACCACATAATCCTGTTCCATCAGACCGGCAATGATATTACTTACCGTCATTTTTGTCAGCCCGGTCCGCTGCGCAAGTTGAATGCGCGACACGCCGTCATGTGTGCAGAGCAACCGCAACAGCAGTCCCCGATTTTGATATTTTAAATTTTGATTGTTCATTCCCGTTTTTTTTGTCAAACGTATCCCTCCGCTTTGGAGTAAACCAGTTTTCCCCTTTTTATGTACCCATGGTTTGGAAATATCGCGCAGAGCGTTATTCTTAGAATCGTTTTCTGAGGATACTCCCTTTCGCAGCCACTTTCTTACGCCCTGGTATATTGACTTTACTAATATACATATTATATAATAATTTAATAAAAATCAAATGTTTTTGTAGAATGAATAAATTTTTGTATATTTTTACGGTGTTTATTCGAGCAGAACTCAGTGAAGTAGGAGGAATTCTCCCCATGGGGAGGGGATTGTCCGGAAACGTTTGTCGCCACAAGCTGGCAAAGGGGAAAGGGAGTTGTAAGATGATAAAGGTAGTCGTCGCGGACGACGAAGTCAAAGTTTGCCAATTGATCTGCAATTTGGTCGATTGGAGTGCCTTCGATATGGAAATCGTTGCAGTTGCTCACAATGGAGAAGAAGCGCTGGAAATGGTAAGGCAATACCACCCAGATCTGTTGGTAACGGATATTCGCATGCCCGGCTGTGACGGCCTCGAAATGATCGCCAGAGCTAAGCAGCTTTCGGACACACTTGAATTCGTCATCATCAGTGGGTACCGTCATTTTGAATATGCGCAAAGCGCCATCAAATACGGGGTTTCCGATTATCTTCTCAAACCCATTCAAAAAGAAGAACTCTGTGCCACGCTGGAAAAGATGCGCCGGCGGTATCAGCTGCGCAATGAACAGCTCAGCAACGAGGAGCGTCTGCGTATGCGGTTACAGAGTGACATCGACAAGCTGCGTTCCGGATTATTCACACATCTGTTGAACGCCGATCCAGATGGTCCTCTCACACTGGAACAGGCAAATCGGGACTACCATTTTCAGTTCACGCCCGGACTGTATCAAATTTTCATCGTGAAGGTGGACTGCCCTCTTTCGCGGGACAGCATCAAGGTCTTGGAAGAAAAAATATTACATACGCTATGCACCGCCCTGCGCCCTGTATGCAGCGATATGGAGGTCTGCTTTACGGGAAGCCGCGCCTACAGCGTTTTGAACTACCCAGAGGAACGCCGTGGTACCGTGCGCAAACGCATTCTTTCTGCTATGGATGAGCTCCTGGTCCAACTCGGCCTGTTTGAAAACACACAGCTTACCATCGGGCTGGGCAAGGCGGTGGAGGAAGCCGAACAGATGGAGGCCTCCTTGCACAGCGCAGAGTCTGCTGTCGCACAACGTCTATTAGAGGGCACAGGAAAGGTCATTGAGGCAGCCGTTCCAACGGAACCATTTGACACAGATAGCCTTCTTTCGGCACTCACCTGCGAAGTAGAAGCAGCAATGGAGGTACTGGACCGTGAGGCGCTGACGGCGGCTTTAAAGAAATTTCAAAGGGAGGCGCTTGCAGCGCCGGGGATCAATGGACAGCGCCTGCTGGCTCTGTCCTTAAAGGCGTGCCGGATTTATCTGATGGTGTTACATAAACACCAAATCCACGTAGAAAACGCGGATGAGCTTTACCATCGCTTTTCTCAGAAAAGCGATGGCTGTGGAAGTTCGCAAGAGCTTTTTCGGCATCTCAATGGCATCCTCTGCGAATCTTTAGATTCCATTCTTCAAGATCGCCGGCAGGCCGAAAAAAGCCGGTGCGCGCTGCAAAGCAATATATTCAGGAGCATTATATGCAGCCGATCAGTTTGGAGGAGGTCGCGGATTTTGTTGGCTTCAACGCCTCCTATTTCAGTACCCTCTTTAAAAAGGAGAGTGGTAAAAACTTTTTGGAATATCTCTCCGAAGTGCGGATGAACCGTGCAAAAGAGCTCCTCAAGCAGACCAATTTTACGGTGGCAAATATTTGTAGCCAAGTCGGATACAGCGACCTGAAACACTTTACACAGAGCTTTAAAAAAGCAACCGGATTAAAGCCAAACGAGTTCCGGAAGCTCTATTCGTGATAAAGGACGGGGACTACAAATGAAAAAGATACAATCCCGCTATCTATTTGACCGCTGTATGTTGTTTATCCTTGCCTTAGCCGTTTTGGCTGTGCTTTTGTTGGTCGCTCTGGCGATCTATATCGCAGAGGAACCCTGGGCCACCTGGGCGGTACTGGGGGGCGCCGCTCTGCTGGGGGGTGCACTCTATTTTGGTTACCGATGGGTGTATCTTCCCTTCCGGGAAACGGAAAAAATGCTCGAACTATTTGTTGACGGGTATTCCATGAACAGCCCGTATGAGCTTCGTTATCCGATGAGCCCTGGCATGGAGCGCGCGCTGGACAAGCTACACAGTCTATTGAACACCAGAGAGCTCATCAACGCCAGCAAAAAACAGGCGCAATATTTGGCCCTGCAAAACCAGATTAATCCCCACTTCTTATACAACACCTTGGAGGGGATTCGCGGAGAGGCGCTCGCCGCAGGGCTGGATACCGTCGCAAAGATGACGGAGGCCCTCTCCACCTTCTTCCGCTACACCATCTCCAACGTGGAACATCTTGTCTCCTTGGAGGACGAACTGCGCAATATTGAAAATTATTATGTCATACAACGCTATCGCTTTGGCGAGCGCATCAACCTGAGCATTGAGTACGACGATGAGGATGACCGTGACGAACTCAGCAAGTGCCGGATGCCCAAGCTGACTCTTCAACCAATTGTCGAAAATGCCATCATCCACGGCATTGAATGTAAAATTGGGCGCGGCAATATCCGTATTAAATTGGAGGCCACCCCCAGTCGCTTAATCATCACGGTATCGGATGACGGCGTCGGTATGGATGAGGCGCGCCTGCAAAAGCTCAACCGTGAGTTGGAGACTCCCTTTTTGGACTTTGTCACCCCCGATCGGGAAAAGCGCGGCGGTATTGCTATCATCAATGTCAACAGCCGCATCCGCCTTCTCTTTGGGGAGCAATATGGCGTCACTATCTACAGTACCGAAGGGGTTGGCACGGATGTAGAGGTCACCCTCCCGCGGATCACCGGCAAATCAAAGGATTATACACCATGAAAAAAGAAATTATGCGTTTGGACCGTGTCACCCTGATGGAGGGCGAGGTTACGCTGCTGGATGACTTAAACCTGCACATATTTGAGGGCGAAATCATGGGGCTTGTCTGTCTCAATTCCAATGGGCAGGACGCTTTGGTGAATCTCCTTTGTCAAAATGTTCCCATACATTATGGATATATTTACTTCGAAGAGCAGCTGGTCAATAGCTATCGCCACAGTTCCATGGAGCCCAACCGGGTGGCCGTGATTGAGGAAAAAAGCCACATGGCAGAAGGGCTCAGCGTTGCAGACAATATCTTTGTTTTGCGGCGGGGGTTCAAAAAATATCTGATCGCCCCGCGGATTTTGCGTGCACAGCTCTCGCTGTTTACGCAGGAGCTTGACGTGCAGATCGACGCCGGGGAGCTCGCCGGAAATCTCACCCATTTTGAACGCTGTGTCGCTGAGCTTTTGAAGGCCATTATTTCTGGGGCCAAGCTGGTGGTTCTTCGCGACATCAGCAATTTTCTCGGACCAGCCGATCTGATCCATTTTTTAAAATTGCTTCGCCATTATGCAAAAGAAGGCCTCTCCTTTCTCTATATCTGTAATCACCATGAGGAGACCTTTCGAATCTGTGACCGTGTAGCTCTCATGGAAAACGGCCGTGTACGAAAGCTTTTGTTCCGGGAAGATTTCCGAGACGAAATCATCCTGCACTATGCCCTGGACTTCCGGCATCCATTGACACCGCCTGTTCGACCGGAACAACGCAACGGAATGCTGAAGTTGCGTCATCTCTTTACAGACCATATCCACGACATGAACTGTACCATTGAGGAAGGGGAATGTGTCGTTCTGTTGGACAGCAACAGCCTCGTTCTGAACGACTTGGCCGATCTGATGACTGGCGATCGATTCCCTCAAGCGGGAAGAATCCTTCTGGATGCCCGAGACTGGTGTTCCAACCATGAGAAACTCAAGCATAAGGTCTCCTTTATCCGGGAAAATCCCATCCAGACCATGTTGTTCCGAGAAATGTCCTATATTGACAATCTCTGTTTTGCGATGGACTGGCGATGCCCTACTCTGTGGATGAGCCGGCGTATTAAAAAAAGCATTCTTCTGGAATACGAACCGTTGATCGGCAAGGACATACGCGCACAGGACATCACCCATCTGTCCCCCTATTCCCTCTATAGCCTGATCTATTACCGGGTTCACCTGTACCACCCCAAGGTGGTCTTTTTGATGCAGCCTTTCGCCGGGGCTGATATGTATCTACGCCACCATTTGATTCATTTAATCAATAAGCTGCGAGAGCGAAAAATCACCGTTGTCATTTTGGCCGTCAGCCTCTCTGATAGCCTCTTTGTTGCAGACCGCCTTTTGATGTTTGAAGACGGAAACCTTCGCAAAGAGTACCTGCGGGATGAATTTCATCATCTTGCGTTTGCCCCCGGGCAGTCGCTTCTTCATCTCTCAAGCGAAATGGCAAATACAGATACCTCTTCCCTAGACTCCTACTAACCGATTTTTTCCACGGTTTTTCGATCAAAATGAAACGCATTTGAAAAAGGGGACACCTCTGGGTGTCCTCTATCTATATTCGCGCAACCTTTCCTCCTTCTTGCTTCATCATAATCTATCTAAATATTGCCAAACTATTCGAAAAAAAGAATTCATAACGCACAAAATTTCCAAAAGGAACCCCCCATAAGACCAAACACAGCCCCCTTATGTTTCCAAAGCGGGAATGCTATAATAAAGCCATCGTAAAGACAATTGACTAACAGAACGAAACGGTATTTCCACAAGACCGGATCGTTCCAGGAAAAAGATAGGTGGATTTGATGCAAGAATACATAGTGGAACTCGAGCACATCAACAAATCCTTCCCCGGCGTAAAAGCGCTGGACGACGTATCCTTTAACCTAAAGGCTGGCGAGGTCCTCGCTCTGCTGGGTGAAAACGGCGCAGGCAAATCGACCCTGATGAAAATCCTCAGCGGCGTGTATACGCGTGATAGCGGGGACATCAAGCTCTTTGGCGAGAAGATCGACGAACTCACCCCCAAAAAAGCGCAGGCCCTTGGCGTTGCGATCATTCATCAGGAGTTGAACATGTGTGGCCACCTGACCGTGGCAGAGAACATCTTCCTCGGCCGTGAAAGGTTGCATTCAGGCATCCTCAACGAGCGCGAGATGCGCAAGGAGGCTGCAAAAATTCTTGGCAACCTCAACATCGACATCGACCCAGATACCATTGTCGGCGACCTTCCAGTATCCAAGCAACAGATGGTGGAAATCGCAAAGGCGCTCTCCACCAATGCCAAGATTTTAATCATGGACGAACCGACGTCCGCTCTGACATCGAAAGAGATCGACGACCTGTTTGTAATCATCCGTAAACTGCGTGAAGCCGGGCACGGCATCGTCTACATATCCCACCGTTTGGAGGAATTGCAGCACATTGTCGACCGCGTCACCATCATGCGCGATGGAAAGTACATCACCAGCATGAATTTCCAGGATACCAATATGTCCGAGATCATCGCTTATATGGTCGGGCGTGAAATTAAGGAAAAATTCCCCCGTGTAAACTGTGCACGCGGAAAGAAAATTTTGGAGATTCGAAATTTGAACGCTGGGCGTTTGGTCCGCGATATCAACCTGGATCTTTACGCGGGCGAAATCGTTGGAATTGCCGGTCTGATGGGCGCAGGACGTACGGAAACCACGCGGGCCATCTTCGGGATTGATCCCAAGGAAAGCGGAGAGATTCTTCTTGACGGTAAGGCGGTCCATATCCGCAAACCAATGGACGCCATTCGGGCTGGTATCGTGCTCGCACCGGAAGACCGCAAAAAGGATGGCCTGTGTACCAAGTTGAGTATCCGCGACAACATTGCGTTGCCGAATCTGGACATTTTGTGCAACAAATTCGGCGTGGTCAATCACAAAAAAGAAACGGAGATGGTGGAACGTTCCGTCCATGAACTGACCATTAAGCTGGCAAGCTCTGAATCGGACGCTGGAAGTCTTTCCGGCGGCAACCAGCAGAAAATCGTTGTTGCGAAATGGCTGGCGCGAAACTCCCGCGTGGTGATCTTTGATGAACCGACCCGGGGCATCGACGTCGCTGCAAAGGTTGAAATCTACAACCTGATGAACCAACTCAAGCAACAGGGCATCGGCGTCATGTTCGTATCTTCGGAAATGCCGGAAATTCTCGGCATCAGCGACCGAATCCTAGTCATGTGCGACGGCCGCATCACAGGGGAATTTCTCTCCGGAGAGGTTACCCAGAATCAGATTCTGGAGTGCGCCACCCGGTTTGAAAACAAGATTTCTCAAAAGGCCGGCGCTTAACGGCCGGACCTGTATCCGATAACATCAAGATTCAGAATTGGGGAGAGACAAATATGGAAAACAAAGCAAAACAAAACCCGTTTAAAAGGCTATTGGCGATTCGAGGTATGGGCCAGGTAATCACGGTCACATGCGGCTTGATTATTCTGTGCATCGTATTCGGTGTGTTAAATCCGATCTTCTTCTCTGGACAAAATGTCGCCAATCTTCTTCGTCAGATCGCACCGATTCTTCTGATCGGTATTGGCCAGTCCTATGTATTGATTACCGGAAACATTGACCTTTCCATCGGCTCTGTGGTGGGTATGAGTTGTATGATCTCCGCCACCTTGATGACCAAGGGGATCAATCCTTGGATTGCTGTTGGAATCACCTTCATCTGCTGCATCCTGGTGGGTGTTCTCAATGGTCAGCTCGTTGCAAAATGCAAGCTGCCGCCCTTCATCGCAACCTTGGGCACCATGACCATCGCTCGTGGTATCGCACAGATCGTCAACAACAACTATAACACCGATTCCATCGGTGACGGCGCGCAAGCTTTCCGCGACTTTTTCTACTATGGCAAGTTCCTCGGCGTTTACAACACCATCTGGATTGCTGTTGTTCTTTGGATTCTCTTCAACTTCCTGTTGAGCAAAACCCGCACGGGCCGTCATATCTACGCCATTGGCAGCAATGTGGAGGCCGCCCGTCTGTCCGGCGTCAACGTGGTCGCCAGCACAACAAAGGCCTATGTAGTCAGCTCCGTCTGTGCCTGCGTAGTCGGCCTCATTATCTGCGCTACCAGTGGTATGGGTACTATGGACGCAGGTAACATGTATGAAATGTATGCAGTAGCCGCTTCTGTTATCGGCGGTGTATCCACCCTCGGCGGCCAGGGTATCCTGCTCGGCACCGTGATCGGCGCTTCCATCTGGGGTGTGCTTCAGAATGGCCTACAGTTTGCGGGCGCACCGGTCGCAATCCGCAACATCGTGATCGGCATCATTGTTGTAATCTCTGTCTTGTTGGATGTCGTCGTCCGCAGTGGCAAGCCGAGAAGAAAAAAGGAAAAGTCCTCTTCCGAGGCAAAATCCAAAAATGTAGGAGTTAAGGCGTGACGTTTTTCATGTAGACGCTTTAAACAATATCAAAAACAATATCAGGAGGAAAGAATCATGAAATTCAAGAAGCTCGTATCCATTTTCCTGTCTTGTGCACTGATGGCCGGTATGATGGCTGGCTGCAGCGGTGACACAGGAACCAGCAACGCCCCCGAATCCACCACAGACGGCCAAGTATCCGATACCAATACCGGCGACGATACCAACGCAGGTGGTAATCACAAAATTTACCTGATTACAATGGACCAGATGGACCAGCACTGGGTCAATGTGGATGCAGGTTGTAAGAAGGCAGTCGAGGAGCTCGGCAATGTCGACTACACTTGGCTGGCTCCGGATGTCAAAGACGACGCGAAGCAGATTGAATGTGTAAATAACGCGGTTGCCGGTGGCGCAGAAGCCATTCTTTTGGCAGCCAATGGTCCGGACGCTGTAACCGCTGCTCTGGAAGAAGCGGATGCCGCTGGCGTCAAGATTGTCTACGTTGATTCCGCAGCAGATTTCCCGGGTGTACAGACCCTCGCAACGGACAATAAGGCAGCTGGCACCATCGCTGGCGAAGAGATGATTAAGGCTCTTGAGGCACAGGGGATCACCGAGGGTAAGATCGGTATCGTCAACGTCAATGCAGCAACTGCTTCCACGGTTGCCCGTGAAGAAGGCTTCCGTGCAGCATTTGAAGGAACCAATTTTGAACTCCTGGAAACCCAGTACGGCGATGGCGATGCAGCAAAGTCCAAGGACATCGCTGCGAACTACATCACCCAGGGCTGTGTTGGCATCTTCGGCGCAAATGAAGGCTCCACCGTCGGTACCGGCAACGCTATTCAGGAAGCTGGCCAGACCGTCATCGGCGTTGGTTTTGACAAGTCCGATACGATCCTCAACCTGATCAAGAATGGTTATATTCTCTGCACTATGGCACAGAACCCGGACGTTATGGGTTATGAGGGCATCCAGACAGCAGTCAAGGCCCTGGAAGGCGAGGACATCGGCGAAGAATTCGTTGATACCGGTGTTTCCGTCATTGACAAAGATTCCATCTAATTCTCTCTTCTCTAATCTATAATATCTTCTTCTCTAATCCTCTTTTTAACTTTCTTGAAAAGGCGGCTTCCGAAGACGGAGGCCGCCTTTTGCTCTCATCACCATAGGAGGGATTTTATGTTTGCCATTGGAGTGGACATTGGAGGTACAAAATGTGCTGTATGCTTGGGCCAGATGTCCGAGGATTCCGTAGAAATTCTTTATAAATGTACACCACACCCAACCGCTTCATTTTCCCCGGAGGAGATGATTCACCGGTTATCCGAGGATGTACGCGACTGTATGGCCCATGCCCCCGACCGGCCGGTCGGAATTGGCATCAGCTGTGGCGGCCCATTGGATAGCCGGACAGGCCGCATCCTATCCCCACCCAATCTCCCCGGCTGGGATGATATTCCAATTGTGGAACGACTTCAAGCACCAACAGGGCTTCCCGCCTGGCTCTGCAACGATGCCAACGCCTGTGCCCTGGCAGAATGGCGTTTCGGCGCAGGACGCGGTTGTTCCAGCATGCTATTTCTGACCTTTGGAACCGGTTTGGGGGCAGGGGTCATTCTGGATGGGCATCTCTATACTGGGGCTAGTGACATGGCAGGAGAATTGGGACATATCCGTCTCTCAGAATCAGGGCCCGTTGGCTATGGAAAAATGGGGTCGTTTGAAGGCTTTTGTAGCGGCGGCGGAATCGCACAATTGGCCCGTATGTTTTTGTTGCAGGAGCTACAAAGGGGTAAAAAGCCAGATCTCTGCCCGCATGTCGAACAGCTGGATACGATCACCACCGCGGACGTAGGCCGGGCCGCACAGGCCGGTGATCCTTTGGCATTGCGTATTCTACAAGCAGCCGGTGAACAGCTTGGCAAAGGGCTTTCGATTGTGATTGATTTACTAAATCCAGAACGAATTGTAATCGGAAGCATCTTTGCCCGTTGCCAGGAACAGCTCTGGCCAGCTGCTGAACGTGTGATTGCAGAAGAGACGCTTCCTGCTGCACGCGCCGCCTGTTCTGTCGTCCCCTGCGCTCTTTCAGAATCCGTTGGAGACATCGCAGCGCTTACCGTCGCACTCTACTATCAAGAAAAGGAGAACCACATATGAACATGCGTACACAGCAAATTATGCAGGAATTTTATACACTCCATCCGGATTTGACATTCCTCGAAGCCGAATTGTCAAAAGCGCTCCGGCTACTTTTGGATACCTTTCGCTCTGGCGGGAAACTCCTGATCTGCGGAAATGGAGGCAGCAGCGCTGACAGTGAACACATTGTTGGGGAGCTCATGAAAGGATTTTTGCTCAAGCGCCCACTTTCATCGGATAAAAAGGACCTGTTCACAAATCTGTTTGGCGAGGATGGCAAGCAGATCGCGGAAGTCTTGCAGGAGGCGCTGCCTGCTATTTCTCTATCCACACATACGGCATTAAGCACCGCCTTCTCTAACGATGTCGATCCCAGCCTGGCCTTTGCACAGCAGGTACTCGGATATGCAAATCCTGGGGATATCCTTCTAGGAATCAGCACTTCAGGCAATTCCAAAAATGTTTGTGCTGCAGCGATGTGTGCACATGTATGTGGGGCAAAGGTTCTCGCATTGACCGGCCAAAGCGGTGGAAAATTGGCTTCACTGGCAGATTGCGCTCTTACCGCGCCGGAGACGCGGACGTTTCGTATACAGGAATATCACTTGGCAATGTACCACTATCTTTGTGCCGCTGTGGAATCCGAATGCTTTACACAATAAGCCTTATGGGAACCATTGCATGCAAGTCTCACCTTTTATCCTAAAATAACAAAGGGTAGCCAACCAAAGCCGGTAATCCCTTTTCCGTTGCCCACATTTCACTTGCTGGTTACCCAATTGAGAGCCCTTTAACACCTCTTTTTTCGGTGCTTGTGACGGATCGGAACCTTTTGTTGAGTCATTCGTATCATTTTCATGAATTCAATCGAAAACCTGAAGTTTTTGCCGCAAGAGGTGTAAAAACAACCTTGTATTCTGGAACTAAAAAATAATTCCATATAAACAAATCACTTCAGATAACGACGTTGTTGATAATCTGCTTTATTTGCTCATATGCCGTGTAGGTAAACCCGGCACGCCATCTTGATCATTTCCTTTGCTTGTCTGTATTCAGCGCAGACAAATGCGGTAAACCATTTTAACTGCCGCAGTCCGCAATGTGGTTCGCAATCATGTGTGGATTGAACTATCATGGCTTATAGTACTCCTTTCTTTGCCGGTGGCCAAACGCATCCGGGGAGGCCAAATCATGCCATTTCTGGCGCTGCCTCTTTTCCGATAAAAGACCGTTCAACTACCGAATCAATGGATGAAAGTTCGATGATTGTCGAAGCGCTTCTGCTTTGAGGCGGTGGCCTCCTTAGGAGGTATGCGCTCTATCCAACAGAGCTACGGGGGCTTATACAGAAAATATTTCATTTTGAAGGACTCCAGGATTCGAACGATTCGATTTTTAGGAGGCATGTGTTCTATCCATCTAGACTACGGAGATATTGCGATTTTTTATGGTAAAGGATGGAGCGAATCGCCTCCCATGGCTTTGATGATTGGATTATAAAAGAGGACACAGAATAATCCGTTTTCTCTTTGGGCTATAGAGGAGCTTTTGAACGTCGTCCTTCTTGCGAAGCGCGCGGATTGAAATCCGTATTTTCTACATCGCCTCACAACAGCGTAAGTTCCCTTCTATGCGGAGGGTATGGATTGAAATCCGATTGAGCATTTAACCGATCTTGTCTCTCGTGTGTCACCCTTCATGTCAAGGGGATAGGTTGAGATCCTACGAACTTTAGTGTAAAATACGCCTATCAGAACGTCCCTTTTCACACGTAGAGTACAAGTTGAAAGCAATACAATGATAAAGCGCTACTGAAACAGTAAAGTCCTCTTCCATGTGGAGAAGTGTCGATCGAAATTATCAACGGCGGGGCCGGAATACCAGCAAACACGTGTCCTCCTTCACACGGAGCGTGTGAATGGGAATTGGATATATTTGTAATATATCCAGACATTCTCCTACCACACTTCACAGGGAGAGGTGGGTTGAAATGCGACTGGCACACCGATCTGCAACCGGATTGTGGATCTTTTTTCCCTAAAATACATTTGAGAGACAATCTGCTGGTTTCTACAATCGAGATAGGCGTGGTGGCTTTTCACGGGTATGTTCCTAAGGCAGTTCTATGGATAAAGAAAAGAGCACGTTGCGAAACTACTTTTCGCGACGTGCTCTTTTTTGGCCAGTATGTACCCTTATTCGCGCCCCATGTTTCATAACAATACACGCATGGCCCTTTTTATTTCCAACACAAGGTCGTATGATTGAAGTGTTTCTGTAAAAAATCGAATCCATAAACAGGGCCTTTGCTGGTTTGAAGTCGTTCTTTGAATCCAATCAAGCCGGCTCCTAATTTTTTTCAATTCCATTATACATATTCTTTCCTCTTTTATCAAGACTATTATACCATATTAATATAGTTATATATACACTTAAACAATGCTTTATATACCTATAAAATATGAATAAAACGTGTTGAGCGATGAGAGTGTGGGAATATGGGATATTTTGATCAGAAATTTCACAAACGCGAAAAGAAGTACCGACGAAACTACGAGATTGACGACAGTCTTTATGTGCGTTTGGAACAGCTCTCTACCATTTACGATGCAACCGTCACCGACCTTGTAAATGCGTCCCTAGAACACTTAATTGAGAGTGAACAAATTTCTCTCTACAAAAAAGCAGCAAACGATTTTTCTGTCACACATACGTTGCTCATCCGTGAAAGCAATCTCGCCGGGTTAGAGGACCTCAAGGCAAAATATGGCGTAAGCATTTATAAACTGGTGAATATTGCTATAAAAAACGTGTTAGACGAATACGATTCACAAAGGAGATAGGCATGCAGCCGGTCTCCTTTTTTGTTGTAAACCTTTACGGTGGTTAACCGGATGGTCGGTTAGGCAAACAAGGGCAGATGATCTTGATAATCTGCTTTACTTGCCCATATGCGGTATAGGTAAACCCAGCACGCCATCTTGATCATTTTCCCTTGCTTGTCTATATTCAACATAGGCAAATGCGGCAAACCATCTTGATAATTGTTACAGAACTTCCCTACATTTTATAGGCAAATGGAGCTAACCAATAAAAGCCGCACTATTGAAAATAGAAATCTTTTTTCTTGACAGCGTAACAATGTTTTGTTATACTACGTTTGTGAAACAAAACATTGTTACGTTAGAAGGTGATTATCTTTTGGACCTTATTTCAAAAAAGGAACTTTTGGCACAAACTGGCATCTCCTACGGGCAGCTCTATCGTTGGAAACGGGCACGTCTGATCCCGGAGGAGTGGTTTTTGAAGCAATCTGCCTTTACTGGGCAGGAAACCTTCTTTCCCCGGGAACAAGTCCTGCGGCGTATTCAAGCGATACTCGATGCAAAGGACCAGTATTCGCTGGAAGAACTGGCAAAAATCCTTTCTCCTGAGGACTCCTCAGAACTTTACCCTGCGGATGCATTGGAACAAATGGAGGAAATCAGCGGGAGCCTTCTACCTGCAATCATTGCATCCTGTCCCAAAGAAGCCTATAGCCTCGCCGAGATTACACTTTTCGCAGCCCTTTCTGAAACTGCGTGGAATCAAGACATTTCTCGGGAACACATGGAGGATCTCCTTCGCAGAGGCTCATCGATACTCTCCACCCTCAAGGGATTGGACTGGACTTGTACAGTATTTATTTCACATGGCATGTATCATCTTGCCTTTTCAAAAGGTACCGTACCAATCCAATTTGACTGTGAAATCCAGGTCTTAGATGTACGTCCCTTGGGAGAACTCTCCAATCAGATGAAACTTCGGTATCAAAACATACGAAATTGTTAGGAGGAATCGGATATGCAGGATATACGAATTGATGGGATTGGAAAAATTCCAGGGGGAAGCTTTGGCCGGCTTGTGATCGATGGCGTCGGCGAATGTATTGGAGATTTGGAAGCGGATACGCTCAAAGTGGATGGGTTGCTCAAATGCCGTGGGGCGGTTACAGTAAAAGAGCTAAATTGCGACGGCACTGCGCGCTTCGACAAAGACATCCAGGCTGGACGTCTTTCTGTGGATGGACTTCTAGCAATGACGAACGGCTCTAAATTGGAAGCAGACGAAGTCCTCTGTGACGGAAGCATCAGCATGGATGGACAGATCTGTGCGGATACTGTTCAGGCAGACGGATTGATTCGCGCACGAGAAATTGTGGGAGATCGCATTATCATTCAATCCTACCTGGGAACATGGGGAAAGCTTTTTACAAAAGGCGGTTCCAAGATCGAACTGATTGAAGCCACTTATGTAGAATTGAAGGGTGTTACCGCACAGACCGTCAATGGCAGCCGAGTGGTCATTGGCCCAAAATGTCAGATCGAGCATCTGGACTGTAATGGAACACTGTCCATCGACCCAAGTGCCACAGTACAACATATCACCGGAGAATATACCATATATGATAAAGAGTAAAGCCGATTCTCCCTCTGTTGTAAATCCTTTTTACGTATGAACCTATCTTAAGAATAACCGGCAAAAAGCCTTCTTTCAAGAACACTTCTTTGATCCGTTGCATAAAATGGACGAAAAGAAAAAAGGGGGCTCCAAATTGAAAGCGCATACGCCCGAACAAACGGCTCTCCGGGTTTCCTCTGTCAGTATTGTGGGCAACATTCTGCTTTCGGGCTTTAAACTTTTTGCAGGTTTTGCCGCAAGGTCTAGTGCCCTAATCTCCGATGCTGTCCATTCGGCCTCCGATGTGTTCAGCACAGTTGTGGTTATGGTTGGAATAAAAGTTGCACACCGGGCGGCAGACAAAAGCCACCCTTATGGACATGAGCGGATGGAATGTGTCGCCGCTATGTTATTGGCAGTATTATTGGCAGCTACTGGCTTTGGAATTGGTGCGACCGGAATCTCGCAAATTTTTTCCGGCAGGTATCTTCCACCCGCCCCGGGACTTCTGGCCTTGGCTGCTGCCGGAATTTCCATTCTGACCAAAGAAGCCATGTTCTGGTATACATATTTCGCAGCAAAACGTATCCATTCCAGCGCATTGATGGCGGACGCATGGCATCATCGGTCGGATGCACTTTCCTCCATCGGAAGTTTTGCCGGAATTCTTGGCGCGCGCTTAGGACTCCCTATTTTAGACCCGCTTGCAAGCGTTGGGATTTGTCTGTTCATTCTAAAGGCCGCCTGGGATATTTTTCGTGATGCGATCGGCAAAATGACTGACCATTCCTGTGACGATGTAACAGTCGCAAAGCTACAGGAGCTCATCCTAAAGCAGGAGGGTGTTCTTGGCATTGACGATTTGAAAACGCGCCTGTTTGGTGACCGAATATATGTAGACAT
Organism: Anaeromassilibacillus sp. SJQ-1; assembly: GCF_046693725.1. Classification (NCBI taxonomy): domain Bacteria; kingdom Bacillati; phylum Bacillota; class Clostridia; order Eubacteriales; family Acutalibacteraceae; genus Anaeromassilibacillus; species Anaeromassilibacillus sp. SJQ-1. The sequence goes on from NZ_JBKEIV010000048.1 coordinate 99,023, forward strand.
CGAAATTCGGGCAGATGGAAACAAAACACTGACCGAAGCACACGCCATTGCGCAGAGGACCCATGACGCTGTAGAAGCGTATTTCCCCACAGTAAAGCATTGTATGATTCATGTCAATCCTATGGTGCTAGAGATACCGATTAAACGGTAAACCGCTCTGTGAAGGATAGAAGGTCCCGCATCTTCTTTCCAAACAAAAGCCCCCTGAAACGGTTTTTTACCATTTCAGGGGGCTTCATCATTTTATAACCCCAACAATGCCTGTGCGACAGAAAAGTAAATTACAAGCGAGCATGCATCGACAATCGTCGTAATCAGCGGAGCTGCCATAATAGCAGGATCGGCATGCAATACCTTCGCCAGCATGGGAAGAACGCCTCCGATGGTTTTGGCCATCATCACGGTCGCCAAGAGTGCAATCGCCACGGTCAAGGCAATTCCCTCCTGTCCGGGGTAGAAGATCGCCAGACGTACAAAATTCACCGCACTCAAAACGATCCCCACCAACAGGCTGACCCGTAGTTCTTTCCAGAGCACACGAAAAAAGTCGTGGAAGGCAATCTCTCCCACCGCCATACCACGGATAATCAAAGTGCTGCTCTGACTCCCCGCATTTCCACCTGTATCGGTCAACATCGGAATAAAAGTGACCAATAAGGGCATGGCAGCAAAGGCCGCTTCAAATTTTCCAAGAATTCCACCGGTAATCATCCCGGAAACCATCAGTACCAACAACCATACAATGCGATTCTTTGCGAGTATAAAAACATTGGTCTTGAGGTATGGCTTCTCCGAGGGCCGCATTGCAGCCATCTTTTCAAAATCCTCTGTAGCCTCTTCTTCCAATACATCCATGCCATCGTCGAAAGTCACCATACCAACCAGACGGTTTTCATGGTCCACTACAGGCATGGAAAGGAAATCGTACCGCATCATCCGTTGAACAGCCTTTTCCCGATCCTCCAAGGTTGTTGCGGTAATTACATCCGGTTCCATAATCGTTTCGACGGTAACATCATCATCGGCCAAAAGCAGCTCCTTTACCGTGATAACCCCCTGCAAAAAGCGCTGCTCATCGATGACATAAGCTGTATAGATGGATTCGCAATCTGCACCTGTGCGGCGAATGCGTTGAATGGCATCCCTGACAGTCATATCCTTGCGCAAGTCGATAAACTCTGCTGTCATGATGCTTCCAACCGAATTTTCCGGGTAGTTCAAAAAGGTATTGATCTGCTTACGTGTTTCCGGTCGGGCACTCCTCAAAACACGCTTGACCACATTGGCAGGCATCTCTTCCAGCATGTCCACCACATCGTCTACGAACAGTTCTTCAACCATCTCCGAGAGCTCTGTGTCGGTGAACGAGTCCACCATGACCTGCTGCATATCCGGAGACAGATTCGAAAACACCTCGGCTGCCAGTTCCTTGGGCAACGTGCGAAAAGCGATAACCGCATTTTCCTTTGACAAACCTTCGATAAATTCGGCGATATCCACCTCATTTTCTCTTGTCATGGCTGCCCGCAGCGTAAGATACTCTTTTTGCTCCAAAAGGTTTTGAAAGGCATTCAAACGATCCATTCTCTCCATTGGGTTCTCCTCCTGTCTTTATTTTACAGGGAGGAAGCCGCCAAAGGAACAAAACATAAGGGGATTGTGCACATCCCCTTATGGCAACATCTCTTCGCAAACTTTCAGCAGAAACACCTCGGAAAAACCGATGGCCCAACCGCTGTTCTACGCCAAGAAACGTCTTTGTCCTGTGCCGTACTTCGTCCACAAAGGTCCACCGATTTTCCCTCCTTTGATTCATTTCAGCCGAATTTTTGCCTATTTCGTCTGTATTTAGAGAATATCACGTTTTATCTTTCTTTTCAAGGGAATCTCTCATGTTTTAACAATTTTACACAATTTTTAGGAATCGTACAGAAATACAATCTGTACGCCATTTATTTTTGTTTTCTTTTGGTTGCACCTGAAAGGATTCCTTATCAAATCATTCACGAAATCTGGACATTGGAAGAGCCGCCGCCCATAAGGGCGGCGGCTCTTCCAATACAGACAACCGTGCCTGCTGTCTGCCTTCTGGGACCGTTGTGGGATATTTCGATCGTTCGTTCCCATCGCGGCCTTATGATCGATGGCTATTGTGTGTATTGTCTTTTAATCCTATCCCGATAAAAAACAAATACCATGATTGTGATTGACCGTCTCACCGTCCTTACCGATTGTGTCCAGCAATCACAAATTGCTCATTCACCTGTTCCACTTTTCTACCCTCGTATTCGCTCAACCAACGACAGGAAACTCCAGGAGGAACAAAAGCTTTCTCAAAGCCTTTGTTCCCACTCTTTACCGCCCTCTAAGTCTCATAGAAGTAGAGCGGTGCTGTCAGAGTGAACACCAGACACGCATTTCAATCCACACCTCCCCATGGAAGGCGACTGTTTACCCGGTGGTTCCACCACAGAGTTTTTCTCTTTCCATCCACATCACCCTTGGAAAACCTGCATTAAAAAGGTCTATTCATTTCTGAAAAAACCTTTTTGTAAGATTCTTTCCAAGAGTGACGGCTCTGGGGGCTGGCCTGGGCATATGGGGTGTTGTATTTCAATCCTCGCGTTCTTGCGAACAACGACCTTTTCATAATCCCAAAAATAGGAACTAAAAATCAATGTTTATATCTCAATGATGAAACGCGATACCTTCACCCCCAGTTACCCACTTGTTTTCTAAAAAAGTCTCTTTGTTCTTGCCAACAACTGTTTCTCGAAGGATAGGCAAAGCATGGATGCCCTTGGGGCATGCTCTATCCCTTTTTCAGAAACCTCAGCTAATCCATCTTTTGTTTTTATTCATATCACATTCCATACGAAATTGCAATCCTGTTTTTCTACAATTGCACATGACCCGACAACTGTTTCCGATTCTTTTGATTTTCTTTCAACTTCTTAAAAGAAACGACCATCTCCTTTGCTAGCCATCCATCTTTTCTCTTCCCACATTTCCTTCCCGTTTGATTCTGATTTTTGCTATTGATTCACGTGTACAGAATCTATATAATAGAAGTATCTATTTCCTTCTTTGGCGGGGCGCCCTTGTGATTCATGTTCTGCAAATTCTCCTGCTGTCCTCTATACAGAAAAAGATAGCGGCCGCTTCCCATCTCTTCTGCGAAAAATGGCTTTTCATGGAGAAATTTGTTTTGAGCAATCCATGTTGCGGTATTTCTCGGCCATCCTGTCGAATAAGGAAGAAAAACGTTTGAGGAGTGTGACCCCATGGCAAAGGAATCCACTGTATCCCGGAAAGACTTCTTCAAGTTGAAGGAGAACAAGACCACGGTACGCACAGAGATTGTGGCCGGCCTGACCACCTTCTTTACGATGGCGTACATCATCTTCGTCAACCCCTCCATCCTGGGTACCACCGGCATGGACACAGGCGCAATTATGCTGGCAACCTGTATCTCGGCTGCCATTGGCACCCTGTTGATGGGCCTCTTATCCAACTATCCGTTGGCGCAGGCACCTGGTATGGGCTTGAATGCGTTCTTTGCATTCACTATCTGCGGCACATACGGGTACTCCTGGCAGGCTGGTTTGGCCGCTGTTTTTATCTCCGGTTTGATCTTTATCCTTCTGACCGCTACCGGTGGCAGAGAAGCGATTGTAAATGCAATTCCGCTGCCCATTAAAAAAGCGATCAGCGGTGGCATTGGCCTGTTCATTGCAATTGTCGCTTTGATTAATGCGGGGATTGTTGCAAACAGTGACTCTACTTTGATTACTCTCGGAAATTTCAGCGATCCAAAGGTACTGCTTGCTGTAATTGGAATCGTAATCACCACGGTCCTTGTGGTATGGCATGTCAAAGGCGGCCTGTTTATCAGCATCCTGATCACAACCGTTGTCGGCGCAATCATGCAGTTTGGATTTGGCGCAAATGTGGGGATTGCAAAGGGCCTGTCTGTCGGCAATTCTCTGGCCCCAACCTTTGGCCAGTTCCTCGGCGGCTTTGGTGAGTTGCTCAAGTTGGACCAGGGAATCGGCGTTGCCATTTTCTCCCTGATTTCCGTTTTGATTTCTTTGACCATGGTCGACATGTTCGACACCGTTGGTACACTGTATGGTACTGCGAGCAAAGCTGGATTCCTGACAAAGGACGGCAAGCTGCCGGGCGCCAACAAGGCTCTGATGGCAGACGCTATTGCAACTTCGGTTGGCGCTGTCCTGGGCACTTCGACAGTCACCACCTATGTAGAATCCAGTTCCGGTATTTCTGAAGGCGGCCGAACCGGTTTGACCAGCGTCACGACGGCTATCTGTTTTGTTTTGGCGATATTCCTCGCGCCTTTCCTCGGATTTGTTCCGGGCGCTGCGACATACCCCGTGCTGGTACTGGTTGGCGTTATGATGATGGGCGGCGTCCGTGATATCGACTGGAACGACATGGAGATCGCCATTCCGTGCTTCCTCACCATTGCCATGATGCCGTTTGCCTACAGCATTTCCGAAGGCATTGCCTTTGGTTGCATCAGCTATACAATCATCAAACTGGTCCGTGGCAAAGCCAAAGAGGTCCATCCGGTTATGTACGCGATTTCGATTCTCTTCTTGATCCGCTACGTGCTCCAGTACATCCATATTGTATAAGTTTCCCACATTTGTTCATATATCTAAAAACCCCCGCTGCAACCCATGCAGCGGGGGTTCATTGTTTTTCTATGCGAAGCCACCTATTATGCCTATCAAATTCTACATTTTTATTGCTCATTTCGGATTCATGGTTTTGTCATTGGAAGAGGCCATTCCGAGCATAGCATGCCACCATCGCTTCTCACTCAGACAATGGTTTAACAGAACAAAGACGCCGTAACCAAGAACGCCTCCCAACACATTCATGATGACATCGTCAATATCTGCAGACCGTCCTGTGAAATACTGCAATGTCTCAATCATCACAGTTATGCCAAACGCTCCTAAAACCGTTTTCCAAAGGGCGCGAAGCCTTTGGAATACCATGGGCAATAATACTCCAAAGGGGATAAACATGAAAACATTCAGCACCAGCTGGCTGACCATATCCCTGATCCCCATCTCGTAAGGATGCCGTATCCATTCGAAAGGCGCCAGATTCAGAAAATGGTATGTTGGCGCAAAATCAATGCCCCCAATGAGAAGAGTCGCATCCAAGACCAGAATCGTAAAGCACAACCATGCATACACCGTCAAGTGCCGCCAAACGGGACGGCGCTCCTTTCGATGCCACAAATAATAAGGCAAATAGAGAAATCCCCCCAGAAGCAATGAAAAGGGCACTCCTACCATCAACACACCCAAAAACATTGATACACCACCTATTTAACATATGTAATATCTGTATTATTTTGAATAGTACAGTTTAAGTATGGCATATTTCCTTTTTTCTGTCAAGCGGTAAAATACGGGAACCAAGGAGAGGCTTCCATGCAGGATTTCATAAAAAAGCACATAAGGTAACGCCCTAAATCACATTGTTTGATGACTGTGATTCAGGGCGCATCATTTTGTTTTATATGTTTTTTGTAAAGTCCATTCCCGTATATCCTCGCTGTAAGAGGCCATTTATCCACGGGAGGATCTTTCTCTTTTTCGATGCCACAGATAAAATGCTATGCATATTCCACACAGGAGTAACGGCACCAATAGAGCAACCAGATTGAAGGAACCTGCCACAAAGATGGAGGTCGGGCCGTCCGCACCGCCGATTATTGCGATATCCCCGGAAGGAGCAGAATGCATATCGAAATTCCCCATTATTGCATGAAGCAGTGCTGGGAAAAGAAAACTGTCAATTACCTGCCAAAGCGCCAATACGCCAAAAAAAATTCCACCGATGAAGAGTATCCAATCCAACGCTGTACGATGGGGAAGCAACTGGTCGGAAAAATTCTCATGGAATTCTGCTGCTACCTTCTCGGGAGCCCCCATATCTGCAATAATTTGTTCTTGGGATTCTCCCGCCTCCATGCGGACGATAAAGTCGTTCAACAAATCGTTTTTTATCCGCCTTTTAGTCTTATGAGGTAAGCGCAAATTCCGCACAATTGCGCGGACATAGGTTTCTTTTGTCATCTTTATTCGTCCTCCCCTTGTAAAAAATGATTGGCTACACCGTCAAATCTGCGCCATAATCCCAATAGCTCTTTCAAAGCAATGTTCCCTTCGGGTGTACAACGGTAATACTTCTTGGCTACGCTCTTGTCCTCTGGGACACTCCATTCCGACACGATCAGGCCGTCGTCTTCCAAACGGTACAAGATGGGATAGAGCGTTCCTTCCTTGATGCGGAACAGGCCTCCACTCTCTTGATCAAGGCGTTGCAGGAGTTGGTAGCCATAAGCGCGTCCCTGGCTCAAAAGCTTAAGGACAATAATCTCCAGCAGTCCGCGCTTGAGCTGCCGCTCATATCGCACATCCATTTCTTTTCTCCTGTTCTCAATTATTTAGTATTACTAAATATTAGTATATGCAAAACACCCCATTTGTCAACCCCCTATCCCAAAGGTTTTCTAAATTTCTACCATCAGGCCCCTGGAAAAAGGGCGATAAAGACTCCTACAGGTTGAGTCTTGGGGTATAAAAATGTTATAATTATGAATGAGATAATAAGATCATAAAGGGGAATCGTCATGCCAAGATTCTTTATTGATTATATTCCGGAGGAACGCGCTGTCCTCACGGGAACCGATGGCCATCATATTGCCAAATCCCTGCGAATGCGGCCAGGGGAATCGTTGATTCTCTGTGACAGCATTGGCACGGACTATCACTGTGAAATTGAGCGGGTTGAAGGCGATACTGTGACCGTAAAGGTGCTTCATTTCTGCCAAAGCGTCAGCGAACCTACGGTTCATGTCACACTCTATCAAGCATTTCCAAAAGCAGACAAGATGGACTCCGTTGTTCAAAAGGCCGTAGAACTTGGGGTTACACGGATTGTCCCCATGCTTTCTGAACGATGTGTTTCCCGGCCGGACGAAAAAGCGGTTAAGAAGAAGATTGACCGCTGGCAAAAAATCTCCGAAGAAGCGGCCAAACAAAGCGGTCGAGGTGTGATTCCTCAAGTTTCTATGCCGCTTTCTTTCCGTTCTGCTATTCAAGAAGCGATTGAGACCGGAAAAGCTCTGTTTTTTTATGAAGGGGGCGGTGAACACATTTCGTCTCTGGTCGATTCGGAAATACGGGAACTCTCGTTATTCATAGGGCCGGAGGGCGGCTTCGCCAGCTCGGAGGTTCAGTTTGCAAAAGAACAAGGTGTATCTGTCGCAACCCTTGGGCCGCGGATTCTGCGCACAGAAACAGCCCCCATCGCAGCGCTGGCAGCTGTCATGCTCGCCACTGATAACCTGTAGGAAAGGAATGGAGTGACCATGCAGACGGCACTTGTAACAGGAGCTTCCCGTGGAATTGGGGCCGCAATTGCACGGGGATTGGCTTCAGATGGTTATCGGGTAGCCATCAACTATCATACCAATCAAACGGCCGCAGAGACGCTTTGTCAGGAGTTACAACAGTTGACAAATCTGCCCCATTTGGCCGTACGTGCCGACGTCTCCGATCGTTCTCAGGCGGAAGCGATGTTTGCTGCTGTGGGAAATGTGGATGTTTTGGTCAACAATGCGGGAATTGCCCAACAAAAACTATTCACCGATTTGACAGAAGAGGACTGGGACCACATGTTCGCAGTCGACGTGAAGGGTGTTTTCCACTGCTGCCAGTTGGCGCTTCCGCACATGATCCGCCAGAAGGATGGCGTTATTGTGAACATATCCTCCATGTGGGGGCAGGTCGGCGCTTCCTGCGAAGTCCATTACTCCGCTGCAAAAGCAGCGGTAATCGGGCTGACAAAATCGCTTGCAAAAGAGCTGGGGCCTTCCCATATTCGTGTCAATTGCATTGCCCCCGGAGTGATCGAGACGGACATGAATGCCCTGTTGGGGGTAGAAACGCTGGAATGCCTGCGAGAGGAAACCCCTTTGGAAATTCTGGGAACACCTGCCCATATCGCCGACGCTGTGCGTTTTCTTGTTTCCAGCCGCGCTTCCTTTATCACCGGCCAAGTCTTAGGCGTCAATGGAGGTATGATTATCTAAGGCCAAAGGAAAGGAAGCCTGTCCGGGAGGATGGATGGTCCCTGCCAAAGAGTCGTCTCGCGGCCATACGGCTTTAGAAAGAGCGAGTGGCCTAGCTTTGTAAATCGCTGTTGTTTAAGCACGGGCAAAGGAACTTCCCTTTTCATTTCCTGTAGCGATAGTCTTCTGCCAGTCGCCGTTCATAAGAGCGCGAGGGTTGAAATAAATTATATCATCGATGCGGTTAAAATGATGATTGCTGTCACCGTTTCATAGCGGTGTGGATTGAAATACGTTTTGCGTTAGGCCTGTGGGAACGCCTCCGCATGTCATTGCTTTTACAAATCGTTTGGATGAAGGTATCTTGACCAAGCTATACGGTTCTGAATCACACACTTCCCCATAGGGAAAGGCCATGTGAATTATGGTTTTTCCTTTTGGGTATATCAACGGATCTGAACTGTTTAGATTCCTATCGACAATCCGAAACAACCTTGTCAACCGTCATCCTCCATACAGAGGATGTGGATTCGAATACGGACGCTTAAAATAGTGATCGACATCGATCTGCGTGTTGTTGGCCGGGACACTGCAAGGCTTTGTAACCTAAGCTTACAATTATGTCATTTCTATTGCGATTTGTCAAAAATCCCTTATAATAAATACAGCTTAATTTGGACAAACTCCGTTTTTATGGCGGTCTCAAAGGGAGAATCTTTATGAAATATATCGCTTTTTTGCGTGCCTGTACAGCGATGCTTGCGGTCTGTCTTTGCTTGTCTGCAAGCGGTTGTTCCCCAAATGGAGAGGAATCCTCCAGCTCAACATCCTCTTCCCAGAGTTCTTCCATCGTTTCTGACTCTCAGCCCGATATTGTCGGCTCTTCACAAGCTCCGCTTCCAGAAGTTCAGGCCACCATTCCTGCGCCGGCCATATCCATCCAAAATCAGACCGAAGGAAATATTCAGGTCAAAATTGCCTCTCCGCACTTCTCCGGTTTTTCTGGAGCGGACGAGCTCAATGCCAAAATCGAACAGGAACAACAGGAAAGTATCGCGGAGCTCCGCTCCATTGCGAACAGTGGCGCGGAAACCGGCGCTACCTCTTCTCTGTTCTATCAAAGCGTATTCGACTATCAGGAAAACGGTCTCCTGTCAGTCTGGTTGACCAATGAGAATTACACCGGCGGCGCACATGGGATGAACTGGGTTTGCTCTTACAATTTGAACCCGGAGACGGGCGAATTCTATGCCTTCCGCGATCTCTTTCGGAATCCCGAAGAAGCGATCCCGGAAGTTACTGAAAAAATCCTCTCTTATTTAAAGGGGATTCTTCCGGACGATGCCGATCAATCGCTCTATCCTTCCGCGTCCCAAGCAATTCAAGCGCTGAACGGGGATTATTCCTACTATCTGGAAGGTGAGAACCTGGTCGTCTACTTCCAGCCATACGATGTATTGCCCTATGCGGTTGGAATTGTGCGCGTCCCGATTCCATTGGTTTCCTTGCCAGATACAACGGTCGCTTTACATTCTATGTCAGCGCGCCGAACCATCCGGGCGAATGGTCAGGATACGGAACTCGGCCGGAATATGATGCTTGGCTCTGAAGGGAATACCGCCGTATTGCTCCCAATGCCAGAAACTGCGCGTCTTTGTGGAATGGAGGCCACGGTAAAAAATCAAGTCTGTATCATCGACAGTCAGGAATATCCGATCACCTACGCAAACGGGGGCGCTTTTATGACTTTGACCGACTTTCTTGCGCTCGCGCCGGATGATGCCAATCATCTGGTTGCTTATGGGCCGGATGACATTCTGCGGATTTACACGATCAAGGACTGATAATGGTTAAACATTCTTCCGCATTCGCCTATTAAAGAAATCTTTTATAAATACCATAACTACAAAGAGGGTGTCCCAAAAGTCATGACATGACGGAAGGATACCCTCTTTTTTTAGAAACGCAGATGTTTTTCCAAACAGAAAGAGGATGCCCCTTTCCTATGAATCCAAAGATTCGTAGTTTGGGGGCATCCTCCTCTTGTAGCTCTAAGAGGATAACCATCCATTGGACACGTACTCAGCTTCCTTCTTAGAATTGAATTTTTTTCAAAATGTAATGGACCAAATCGTCAACCTTTACACGTTCCTGCTGCATGCTGTCGCGGTCGCGCACCGTTACGCAACCGTCGGTCTCACTATCGAAGTCATAGGTAATGCAGAACGGCGTACCGATTTCATCCTGCCTGCGGTACCGCTTGCCGATGGACCCCGCGTCGTCGTAATCCACCATAAAGTGCTTGGTCAGTTTTGAATAAACCTCCTGCGCCTTGTCATTCAGCTTCTTGGAAAGAGGCAGCACAGCCGCCTTGAACGGTGCAAGCGCCGGATGCAAATGCATCACGACACGGGTATCTTTCTTCTCCGCATCCACCACTTCTTCGTCATAAGCATCGCAAAGGAAGGCCAGCGCCACACGGTCTGCACCGAGGGACGGCTCCACCACATAGGGAATGTAACGCTCATTGGCCTCCTGATCGAAATACTCCAGACTCTTGCCGGAGTGTTCCTGATGCTGTTTGAGGTCATAGTCCGTGCGGTCTGCAATTCCCCACAGCTCTCCCCATCCAAATGGGAACAAATACTCGATGTCCGTCGTCGCCTTGGAATAGAAAGAAAGCTCTTCCTTTTCATGGTCGCGCAGGCGCATATTCTCTTCTGTCATGCCGAGAGAGAGGAGCCAATCGCGGCAGAATCCACGCCAATATTCGAACCATTCCAGATCGGTGCCGGGTTTGCAGAAAAACTCACACTCCATCTGCTCAAATTCACGGATGCGGAAGATGAAGTTGCCAGGGGTGATCTCATTGCGGAAGCTCTTGCCGACTTGACAGACGCCAAAGGGTACTTTTTTCCGCGTAGTGCGCTGGATGCTGTTAAAGTTCACAAAGATTCCCTGCGCCGTCTCCGGGCGGAGATACAACTCATTCTTTGCATCCTCTGTCACACCCTGGAAAGTCTTAAACATCAAGTTAAACTGGCGAATATCCGTAAAGTTGGCAGAACCACAGTTGGGGCACTTGATGTCGTGCTCCTTGATGAAGTCCATCATCTGCTGATTGCTCCACCCATCCGCTGGTTGGCCGGTATAATCTTCAATCAATTTATCCGCACGATGGCGTGTCTTGCAATCGCGGCAATCCATCAGTGGGTCCGAAAACCCTCCTACATGGCCGGAAGCTACCCAAACCTCAGGATTCATCAGAATGGCTGCATCCAACCCGACATTGGTGGGGCTCTCCTGGACAAATTTTTTCCACCATGCCCGCTTGACGTTATTTTTGAACTCCACGCCGAGCGGACCATAATCCCAAGAGTTGGAGAGGCCACCGTAAATCTCAGAGCCCGGGTAAACAAAGCCGCGGCTTTTGCAGAGTGCCACGATTTTTTCCATGGTCTTTTCCGTTGCTAACATGTAAAATCCTCCATTGTCCGGGGCGCTGGCTGCGCTCCGTTGATTCTTTTTGGGAAATGCAATCTACTGCGGTCGTCTAAAGATAAACAGCTTGCTGAACACGTAATTGATTACAACGACGATAACGTTCATAAGGATCTTTGCTAGCCAGTCGTTCCAGGTGAGAACGTCTACCAGCAGCCACATGCCCGCGGTATCCACCGCGAGGGAAAACAATCGCGCACCCACAAAGGAAGTTAATTCCCGCAAAACCTGTTTCGCGGCAAAACTTTTGCTTCGAAAGACAAACACCTTGTTTGTCAGAAAGGCAAACGCGACCGAAAGTACCCACGCAAGTGTATTGGCCGTCAACAGCTGCCATCGCAGGACATCCCGCAGCAACCCAAAGGACAGGATATTGACCACCGTGGTTAAAACCCCGAAAAATATGTATAGAAGCATTTCCGGTGTAGTCAAAAACCGTACGATTTTTTTCAGTCTTTCCACGCAAATCCCATCCTTTTCGTATTCTTATAGTTTAACATTGTATCCGCTAGCTTGCAAGGCGGATTTTCGCTTTTTCTTCCGATGGGTCCCCTACTTCGATTTGAGCTATGCAAGATCATCTGCCCTTGTTTGCCTAATGGGCCATATGGTTAACCACCATATTGGTTAGACTGATTTGCCGATCGGATATATGCAAATGCATGTCATAATGGTCTTGATAATCTGCCTTACTGGCCTCCATAGGCAAATTATCAAGATAATGTGCCAGATTAGCCTATGTCACGTATAGACTAATGCCCAGCTAATTATCAAAATGGTTTGCCGCATTTACCTGTGCTGAATGCAGACAAGCAAAGGAAGTAATCAAGATGGCGTGCCGGGGTTACCTATACCGCACATGCGCAAGTAAAGCGAATGGTCAAAGGGATCTGCCTTGTTTCCCTAATCGGCAAATCCAGCCAACTGCCATATTGATTAACCCCGGTGGCCTATAAAATATAGGTAAGGCCCTTGACAAGGATAAACCATTTTTCATAGAAAGGATTCTATTTTTATTAATTTTTAGATTATTCGACAAATAATATTCTCGATATATATATATATATATATATTGCACTAAAAAGAAATCTGTTCTTTGAAAAAAACATTGTATTTATAAACAACATACGTTAGAATGAAAGGAACACGGCGGACCTCGGATGTTTCCCTATATGGATAGATGCCTTCAGCCGAACGACTGCCGCTATAACAAACCAATTAGTAGGAGGTATGTGTAAATGAAAAGACGAATTGTGTTGTCCGGCGTTTCGGTTCTCCTGGTGTTCTGTCTGCTGGTTGGGGCATCGTTTGCATGGTTCACCGACACAGAAAAGACGGGAGCGAATTTCTCCGCAGGCGTATTGGATGCGATTCTGACCCCGGAAAACCCAAATGAAGAAGGAGCCATCGATTACACCAACCTGCGCCCTCTCACCTTGGCGCAGCTTGAAGCAAGCTTCCAGAATGGAACTCCGGTAGGAAACCTTGAAGACGTAGCGGATGGATATCTTGCAGATAACCTGCCTCTATATTTTCACAAAATCCACATTGAAAACGCAGGTAGTCTTCCCATGCGGGTGTCTCTCTCTGTAGAAAGCTCGGGTCCCTGTAGTGAGACGAATCTGCCGCAGATTGTGGAAAACGGTTCTGGCGGGGTAAAGAATGAAGGAAAGCAGGCTGCCTGCGACAACAGTTTGGCAGACGTTCTTCAGTTGTTGCTCTATCAGCAGGATGCGGAGGGCGCACTTGTTCCGGTCAACTGTTCCGACGGCACGCAGGCTGTTGTATGGAAGGATGGACAGGCTGTTACATATCTGCTTCCCGAAACGCTGGCAGCCGGCGCCAGCACGGACTACGTCGTAGCTGCATGGTTACCGGGGGAAACGGTTGGCAATGAATATCAGGCAAAGCACTTCCATGGAGAAATGGTTGTATCGGCTGTACAGCCCGACACCGTCTCTGCAGAGGAACCTTCCGAAGAAGTTTGGGACGGAGAAAGTGTTGAGCCTGTTATCCCGGAGGGAAACGTCTATAAGATTGCAACCGGCTCGCAGTTGGCATGGGTTGCACAGCAGGTAAATACCCAGCATGACTCTTGGCAGGACCGGGAACACTTTTCAAATAAAGAGTTGATTCAAGTCGCAGATATTGACCTGGGCGGCCATGAATTTCCTGGGATTGGTGCAGACATCAATTATTATTTCGGCGGAACGTATGACGGCCAAGGGTATTCCATTAAGAATTTTACAATCAACCGCCCAGATTCAACCACTGGGAATTACGCGGGTGTATTCAACTATATTCGTGGGGCGACCGTCAAGAACCTGACCGTAAACGACGCAACCATTACCGGTTACAGCAATGTCGGCGGAATCGCTGGATATGTATACGGTGGCACAGTCGAAAATTGCAAGAACTATGCCACAGTACAAAAGGTCATAGGCCCGTCCGGCGGCGCTGGCGGGATCGTGGGCGCAACAGGTGTTTCCTCAAACGAAATCACCAACTGCCACAATTATGGCACAATCAAAGGCTGGGGATACCTCGGCGGTGTTTTAGGTAGTTCCATCAATACTGGCTCTTATGTCTCGCTTTCGATCTCCGGATGCTCCAACCAAGGGGCAATTGTCCCAGACGAGGGAAAAGAAGAATATGCAGGGAATTTCGCTGGACACTTGGAGGACTACGCCGAAGTAGACGGCTGCAAGGTTTTGGATACTGCATATCCGGTCATTGTTGCCAGTGGATCTTCCGCAGGGATTGAAGTCCTTCCAGCAGAGCAAATGCCGTAAGCATAATCGCAGCTTCATCCCACGGCAAAATCACTATCCCATGGACAATTGACAAGTCGATATTTACAATCAAAAAATCCTCTCCACAGAAAATTCTGTGGAGAGGATTTTGAATTTCAAATGAATCGAGCGATGGGTAACCCCCTCATCTGTAAGGGTGTAACCCTTTCCAAATGCCTCGTCCTCTGCAAAAACCTATCCAAAGAGGCCTTTCCAAAAGTCTCTCGCCCTTTATTTCGGCACAAAAACTTATCCCGCTGTGCTGCTGGGGGAACTGCTTGCTTCCTCTTGCGGAACAGGAGCAGAGGCCGCAGATGTAGACGAGGTATCCTGTGTAGCACCTTCCTCCGGAATCGCATCGGTTCCCTGCGCATTCTGTGTCCCTGGAATTTCTGCAACCGCCGCTCCTTGACGCACCAGAGCGCTTACAGCAGCCTGTAGCTGTGCATCCTCAGTGTTTTCTAACTGGTCGCGCGCCAACAATTCCATCTGTTCTTCGGTCAATTTCGCAGAAATATCTGCCGCAATTCCGGTTCCGTTGAACGCAGAACCCCCTGGAGTCAGATAATTTGCCACAGACAATACAATCGCAGAGCCGTCGGACAGAGGAATCACCTCATCTTTTGTTCCATAGCCCGCCGTAGTCTGCCCTACAACCAAGCCCTTCTTGAATTCCTTAATATCCGCGGCAAAAATTTCCGCGGCTCCAAAGGTTGTTTCGTTCGCAATCACACTGATTGGCAGTGCAATCTCATTGGGCTTAGAGGTATATTCAACGGTCGTTTTGCCTGTTTTATCCTGTGTCGTCACCAAATTTCCGGCTGGCAGCAGCGTATCCAACATGGACGCCATCGCTTCAATGCTTCCGCCGGAATTGTTGCGCAGATCGATCACCAGCCCTGCCACCTGTTGTTTGTTTAAGGCCGAAAGCGCTGAATTGAACTGCTCGATACTGCTATCGTTAAATTCAGAGATCTTGATGTATCCCACATTGCCATTGATGACTGTAGAGGTAATGCTCTGTTTGGTATACTCCGCCCGGGTGACGGTAATCTCCAGGGTTTCCCCCTGCTGTTCTGCCCCCGAAGAAGTCGCACTGCTGGCAGATGTATCTTCTGTATCCGTTTCCAATGGGGCAGCTTCCCGATAAATGCCAAAGGTCACCGTGGTTCCCGCTGTTCCATCGAGCCGGTTCAGTGCATCTCCATATGTGATCCGGACAATCTCCCTCCCATCCATGGAAACAATGGTATCGCCCTTGCGAATCCCACTTTTTTCCGCCGGCGAGTTGGGGATCACCTGGATCACCTCCATGTTGCCATCCTCATCCATAATGGTCTTGATGCCAACACCGACATCTTTTCCCGCTGTTCCCGATTGGTAGGTCTTATACTTTTCAGCCGACATATACTGCGCCTGTAGATCCCCCAAGCCTGCAACATAGCCCGCACAGATTCCATCGGTCAGCTTTGTTTCATCGATCTGGCCGATATAATCCTGGCGCGCCTTCTGGTCGATTTCGCTGAGCTTGGTGTACATAGCTTGCCGCTCATTGACGTCTGCTACCTTGTCGTTGAAGCTGTTCATTGCGTATACATAAGTCAGGGATACGGTTACCGCTGCTGTAATTCCAGCAACGGCGACTGCTGCTCCCAGAGATATTTTTTTACCCATCACCGATCATTCCTTACTATGCAGGTTTTTCCCATCTTTCAGTCTGGATCTACATTTTTTAATCCAAAAGAAACCGAGGCTTGCCATGGCAAATTTCGCCAATGTGCAGCATCCTTTTCTTATCATACCGGATTTCTATTCCTATTTATACCGCTAAATGTAAATTTTACGCCATTTCCTCCGTGAAAGGTCCTGTGTTCCTTCTTCTTTTACAAGCATATCCCAAAATAGGGTTTCATACTCGAAAAAAACTCCTCTGCGGAATTTCGGCTCCTTCCGCACTCCTTTTGCCCACTTTCACACACGTGGATCATAGGTACTTCTTCCATAGGAAAGCCTTTGGAACCCTATATTTTAAAGGATGTCACCCCGCGGAGAACCAGTTCATGGGATTCTGACGGACACCATTGACCCGCACTTCCAAGTGCAGATGCGGCCCTGTGGAGTCGCCTGTACTCCCCACATAGGCGATGGTCTGTCCCCGATCCACCTGCTGTCCGGTACTCACCGCCAAGCTGCTGGCGTGGGCATACAAGGTCGAATATCCGCCGCCATGGTCGATCATCACATAGTTTCCATAGCTGTTATCCCAGCCCGCTTTGACAACCTTTCCGCTATTCGCCGCTACAATTGGCGCGCCATCAATGCTTTTGCCGTTCGTCCGGTTGATGTCAATCGCTTTGTGGTCACTGCTATATCCACAGGAGATATGTGTATACCCCGGAACCGGCCAGGCAAATTGTCCGCCTACATAGTCCACTGGAGCATTGCTCTCATCTGACGGCACCGCAGGCTGCTGCTCTGGTTCTTCGGCCGGTTCTGCACTCGGAGTCTGTCCCTGATTTTGTTGGGCTTGCTCCTCCTGCCGGCGCTGTTCTTCTTCCTGCTGCCGTTTCAGTTCCTCCTGTTGGCGCTTTTGTTCTGCATAATAGTCCGCCCACCATTGGTCAATCCGGTCGCCCGCTTCGTTTTCTCTGCGCCGGATTTCCTGCTCTTCTGCGGAAAGCGCACTGCCTTCCGCAAGGATGCCCTGCTCCTGTCCGGCAATTCCATCCAGAACGCTCTGCGCTTCACTTTGAAGAACTCCCAGTTCGGTACGCTTTTGATCCAATGTATTTTTCGCTTCCAATCGGTCGGCACGGTCCTGCTCGACCTTCGCTTTTTCCGCTGAAATCTCCTGCATCTCCTCTTTTAATCCGTCGATTAACGCCATATCGTGCTCTGTAATACTCCGGAGCAGATAACTTTTATTGGCCAAATCCATCACATTTTGGGAACTCAGAAGAATTTGCAGCGTACTCGCTTCTCCGGTCTTATAGAGCGCACAAAGGCGTTTTTTTAACTCCTCAAATGTTGTGTCTATCTCCTTTTGTTTGTCGGAGAGTTGGCTCGTCTGTTCCTCAATGCCGGCGGACAGAGATGTAACCTGCTGGTTCAGGACATCGATCTGTTGCTGCACATTTTGTATCTGGCTGTCCAACGCCGCTTTATAGGTTTCTTGCTGTGTCTTGTCCGCACGCAACTGATCCAGTTTTGCTTTATTTTCGGCTTGGTCATGCTCCAATTTTTCACGCTGCTGTTGTAGTTCCAGCTGTTCCTGTTGAAGCGCGTCCAATTCTCCGTCCGATACCGCCGCATCGGCGCACGAAAGCGTCCCCATGGAGGTACTCAGCAAAACTGCTACTGCCAAGGCTGCGGCGATTCGCCGGGCCTTCTTCGCTTGATTCATGGATTTCCTCCCTAAATAATCTCAATTTTTCCATAACAAGTTCCCGTTTTCACGCGATTTCACAAGCTGGTACAAATTCGAATATAGGCAAAAAACAGCATCCATTGCAAGCTCCAGCGAAAAATGCATACAACAGAACCGGCGTCCAATGGGTTCTCGATGGCAGGGCTATAGGGTAAAACCACATCTTTCGCAGCAGGAATCCCCATGCCTATCAGGGGCATCGTTCTCCATCCCTTTGCCCTACTTTTCTCAAAAGCAACACCAAACTCTGTCCCCTTTATATCTTCCGAAAAGTCTCAAACAGGCATGCCCCACTGGAAATTCCATCCATTCCCTTCACAGGAAACAATGGGGCCCCCTCCACAAAGCTAGGGGTCTTTCCCTAAAGGACATGCCTGTCTCATTCCACCTCGTACCAATCAGGAGAACCAATTAAACGGGTTCTTCCGCACACCGTTGACACGAATCTCAAAATGAAGATGCGGCCCGGTCGAATTGCCCGTACTGCCGACATAGGCGATGGTCTGTCCCCGGCTGACCTGCTGCCCCTTGCTTACAGCTAGACTGCTCGCATGGGCATACAACGTCGAGTACCCGCCGCCATGATCGATCATCACATAGTTCCCATAGCTGTAGTGCCAGCCTGCTACCACGACTTTGCCACCATTCGCCGCTACAATCGGTGCGCCGGAAATGCTCTTGCCGTTGGTCCGATTGATGTCAATCGCCTTGTGGCTGCTGCTATAACCGCATGAGATGTGCGTATACCCCGGGACCGGCCATGTAAACTGGCCGCCGACGTAACTCTCCGGGGTTGTCGTATTCCCGCTGCTGCTCTGTCCTCCGTTCTGGGACGCATAATAATTTGCCCACCACTGGTCAATCTCCGCAGCCGCCTGTGCTTCCTCCTGCTCAATCTTCTTCTGCTGAGCCGCCAAACTGTTGCTCTCCGACTGCATGGACTGTTCGTTGGCAGTCAACTCATCCAACACACGCTGCGCTTCGCTTTCCAACTCGCCCAATTCATTGCGCTTGTTGTCCAACTCGGTCTTTGCCGCGGCGACTTCCTGGCGGTTCTGCTCGATCTCTGCTTTTTCGTCTGCAATCGCCTGCATCTCTTCTTTAAGCGTGTTGATCAGCTCGGTATCATGCTCGGTAATAATTTTCAATAGATGCGTCTTGTTTGCTAAGTCCATCACGTTTTCAGAATTTAATAAAATTTGCAAATTGCTTGCCTCGCCGGTCTTATACAAGGCACAAAGGCGCTCTTTTAACTGCTCATAGTTGAAATCAATGTCCGCCTGTTTATCGGCGATTTGCGCCGTCTTTTCTGTGATATTCTGGTCCAGTGTGTCGATCTGTTCGTTTAAAACGGCAATCTGGCTTTGCAAATTTTCCATCTGCTCGTCCAATGTATTTTTATATTCCAGCTGTTTTTCCTTGTCCGCCTTTAAGCTGGCCAATTTCTGGTTGGTCTGTGCTTGCTGTTTCGCCAATTCCTGCTTTTGCTGCTGTAAATCCTTTTGCTTCTGCTGCAAATCGGAAAGCTGATCGGACGACGCCGCATCCACATGCAACTGCATCTGAGCCGGTGCGCAGAAGATGGAAAACGCCAGAACCAGCGCCAAAAAGACCTTCAGTCCCCTTTTTTTACAGACCACCCAAATCTCCTCCTTCTTTTTTGAGGTACTTGCCCAAAGAAATCAGGCCACCCAATGCGCCAAACAAGGAACCCGCCAACATAAAGATCAATGTAATCCGCCAAGCCATCGGGCCGATGTCCACTGGCGAAAACAGCGGAATGGATGCAATGGAGGCCACCAACTTATTATACAAGAAGATTAAGAGCCCGCTGGCCACTCCGCCGGAAAGCAAACCAATAATCACACCCTCTACAATAAAGGGTACACGAACAAACCAATTTGTCGCACCGACTGATTTCATAATGCTGATTTCCAAACGCCTGGAAAACATCGTCACACGGATCGTATTGGAGATAATAAACAGAGATACTAGGCTTAGGATGAGAACAATCCAAAATCCCGCCGAAGTCACCAAATTGTCCAGATCGGTAAGCTGTTCTGCTATGTCGGAATAATCGATAATTTCATCCACGCCGTTGATCGCCTTGATCTGCGCCGCTGTCTCATCGTACAAATTTAAGTCCTTCATAGAGATTTGGAATGCATCCGGCAAAAAGTTCTCATCTCCCAGAAGCCCTTCCAAAACGGTCCCATCATCGCCCAACATGTCCAACATATTCTGTACAGCATCCTGCTTAGAGACAAATTCGCATTCTTCGATGTTGTCCAGCTGCTTGATCTCCTGCCCCACCTTGAGGCTGGTCAGTGTGGGCAAGCCCTCCTGTAGGTAAACGGTTGTGGAGTTATTTCCCTCCAATGACTTCATCGCCACATCCACATTCATTGAGAAAAGCACCGCTGCCCCTGTCAACAGCAAGCAGGACACCAACACGCCAACCGAGGCAAAACTCATGGTGCGGTTGCTCCAGATATTCTTGACGCCCTCCTTCAACAGATACCCCAGGCTGGAAAGCCGCGACCCGGTCTTCTTTTTGGAGGTATGTACGGTTTTATTCCTGTTCATCCTGCTGCACCTCCATTGAAGCTGTATCGGCCACAATACGGCCGTCATGGATTTCTACTACGCGCTTGTGGAAGTGCTTGACTAAGGTATGTTCATGCGTCACCATCAGAATAGTGGTCCCACGGCGATTGATTTCGCTGAGCAGATCGACAATCTCAAACGAGAGCGCCGGATCAATGTTCCCCGTTGGCTCGTCCGCAATGATGAGCTTGGGATTGTTCACAAGGGCCCTTGCAAGGCCGACACGCTGCTGTTCGCCGCCAGAGAGTTCATTGGGACGGCATTTTTGCTTATCCTGCAGGTTCAACAAGCTCAATATGTAAGGGACTCGTTTTTTGATCTCGCTCTGTGTGGCCCCGATCACGTGCATCGCAAAGGCCACATTTTCATAAACCGTCATATTGTCGATTAAGCGGAAATCCTGAAAGACAATGCCCATCATGCGCCGCAGATATGGAATCTCACGTTTCTTTAGGCTGGAAACATGTGTATCGTTGACAATGATTTCGCCCTCGTTTGGCATTTCTTCACACATAATCAATTTCAAAAACGTACTCTTTCCTGCGCCAGAGGAGCCCACAATGAATACAAATTCGCCGTCCTCCACCGTCAAGTTGACGTTTCGCAGCGCATGCGTACCATTACTGTACGTTTTGCTCACATTTTTAAACTCAATCATTTTCTCTCTCCCAAAGCCCATAGGTGTTCCACTGGCCTTATGCGTGGGATCGTTCCATCCCATCAAACGCAATTCCATCCGTAAAAAGCGCCGCAAAGGTCCGCAAAACACACGGTAATTTTTATCCGAATGCGATCTTTCGCTTTCCCTGTATTTCCGATTTCACAAATTGGGCGCTGTATGATTCCAAATTTTCTCTCCCAAAAGCTGCTACAGACATACAGAACAGCACCCATTGGCGTGTTTACATAATACCAACGGGTGCTGCATTTATTATTCTAAAGAAGAAACAATTTGTAATATTTTTGTAATTTTTAGAGCTTCCAATAGGATTCGACAAAAATCGTGCAATTAGAACTTGACCGGATTCGAAGAAAGATACTTTTTGACCATCAAAGCCACTTTGAAAACGATGGCATCCTCAAATTCGCGCAGGTCCAAGCCGGTGATCTTTTTGATCTTCTCCAAACGATAGACCAACGTATTGCGGTGTACAAAAAGTTTACGAGACGTCTCCGAAACATTCAGATTATTCTCAAAGAAGCGTTGAATGGTAAACAGGGTCTCATGATCCAAGGACTCGATGGAGCCGCGCTTAAAGACCTCCTTGAGGAACATTTCGCACAAAGTCGTCGGCAACTGATAAATCAGGCGCGCAATACCCAGATTGTCATAGCTGACAATCGCACGTTCCGTGTCAAAGACCTTGCCGACCTCCAACGCAACCTGCGCTTCTTTAAAGGAACGGGCCAAATCCTTGATGCCGGTCACAATGGTGCCAATGCCAACCACGCAGTGGGTATAGAACTCGCTGGAAAGGGTATCCACAATGGAACCAGCCAGCTTTTCCAGGTCCTTTGGCTCAATCCCTGCACGAATCTCTTTGACCAAAGCAATGTCCGTTTCGTTGATGTTGATGATAAAGTCCTTGTTCTTATCCGGGAACAAGTTCTGAATCACATCATAAGCCGAAATGTCGGACTTGTTCGTGATCTTAATCAACATACAAACCCGGCTGACATCGGAATTGAACCGCAGTTCCCGCGCCTTCAGGTAGATGTCGCCCGGAAGAATGTTGTCCAAAATGACGTTCTTAATAAAGTTGCTGCGGTCGTACTTCTCATCATAGTATTGTTTGATACTACTTAGAGAGATGGCAAGCAGCGATGCATACCGGCTGGCCTCCGGGTCAGAACCAGAGACAAACACCGCATATTCCGGTCTCGGCCTGCTGCCAAAGGATTTGTAAGTGTAGCCATTCACCACAAAGGTTCCCGGTGCAGCCAACACATCGGCGGTAATGCTATCATTGACCTCGCCGATCCGTCCCAGCTCGCTACAGGCGATGATAACGGAAGTTTCATCAATCACGCCAATGGTGCGGTCGATGGCATCCCTCATCTGGTGAATAACCCCTTGAAATAGTCTGTTTGACATGCTGCTCCCTCACTTTATCTATATTTGCTAATCTTGATGATTGATTCTATAGAAAGGCTACATATATTTTACATAAAAGCAGCACACATTTCAACTATATATCACAAAATAAAAAAATTTTTTGTGGAAATTGCCGCGCAATTTACAATTTGTTCATATTTGCGTGGAACATATTTCCAGAAAAGCCTCAAACTGGTATAAAAATCCTGTTCAACGCCAGATGGTATGTTCTGTATCCCCGTCAAAGAGATAGATTTTTTCCATATCAAATGCAACTTTAATTTGTTCCCCGCTCTGCCGCATAGCGTCCGCATCCACACTCGCTGTAACCGAATGGCCACTACATGTCAGGTAGAGATAGAATTCTCCGCCAACCGGTTCCATCACTTCCACCTCTGCATCCACCATTCCATTGGGCAGGGTTTCCACCAGGGCTGGGTCGTCGTGTACGTCTTGGGGGCGTATCCCCAAAACAACATTTTTCCCCAGATATTCCTGTAACGCGCCGAGCTTATCCCATTCCTTTGGCATACGCACCGTATTCTTTCCAAATGCAAAGGTATAGTCTGCACCGCCGTCTCCCACCTTAACATTGATCGCATTCATCGGTGGGTCCCCCAGGAACCCTGCAACAAATTGATTGACCGGCGAATGGTACAACTCTTCCGGTGTACCCACCTGTTGTACAAACCCTTCTTTCATCACAACCAGCCGGTTGCCCAGAGCCATTGCCTCTTCCTGGTTTTCCGTCGCATAGAGAACTGTCAGGCCCAGGCGCTTATGGAGCGCACGGAGTTCTTTCCACATCTCTGCACGCAGTTTGCGATCCAGGTTGGCAAACGGTTCATCCAATAATAAGACCTTCCGGCCACGCACCATTGCACGGGCAAGCGCCACCAGCTGCTGTTGCGAAGTGGTCAAAGTGCTGGGCTTGCGATCCAACAACGTTTCCATCTTAAGAATTTCCGCAGTCTCCTGCACATGCCGTTCGACCTCTTCCTCGGGTATCCGGTGCATTTTAAGGCTGAATGCCATATTCTCCCGGACGCTCAACTCCGGATACAGAGCATGATTCGGCAGAACCATCGCGACATCCCGCTCCTGTGGGGACAGCAGATTTACCATTGTATCTGCAATGTAGATTTCGCCTTCATCCGGTGTTTCTAAACCGGCGATTATCCGCAGCAAGGTCGATTTTCCACAACCTGACGGGCCGGCCACAACCAGAAATTCCCCGTCGTTAGCCTCCACTGTACAATCGCGAACCGCTGTTACACCGCTCTTGAACGTCTTACTAACATGTCTCAATGATACGTTCGCCATAGTTCATATTCCTCCAAAAAGCGATTGGCTTTATTTCTATCCGATGAAAAATCGTTGACTTACACGGCAATAAAATGTGAATCAACGAATCCATTTTTTCATCTTGAAAAGCAGGTTAGTCCTAATCATATCAGATGCATTTCCGTTTGAACAGGCGTTTTTTACCCAAAAATGCAACAATGCCTTTATGAAAATCCGCTAAAAGACAAATTCAACCCCAAAATTTTGTCAATCTTCCAAACAAAAGACCTTCTCCCGCTCTTCAGGAAGCAACGGTCGGGCTTGTCCCGGCTGCAACGCCGGGTCCAGATCCAAGGCGCCGATGCGCAACCGCTTTAGGTACACAACCTCTTTTCCCACCGCATGAAACATGCGCTTGATCTGATGAAACTTACCTTCACAAATGCGCACCTGTACGCATTGGCCCCCCAAAAGCAAAAGCTCCGCTGGGAGGCAGGTCCGGTCGCTTAATTCAACCCCCTCTGCAAAAATCCGTACGTCTTCCATGGTGGCCGGTTGATCGAGCCTGGCTTCATAGAGTTTATAAACATGATTTTTAGGCGCAAGCATGCGATGTGCAAAATCTCCATCGTCCATCAACAAAAGTAGCCCTTCTGTATCGCGGTCCAACCGCCCTGCAGGAAACAACCCCCGACATTTCAGTTCCGGCGGAAGTAGATCCACCACGGTCTTTTGACGGAAATCCCGCGCCGCAGACAGTACCCCGGCCGGTTTATTCATCATAATATAATGAAACCGCTGAAAGTGGAGCGGCTGGCCTTGCACGGAGATCACATCCTGTTCCGGGTCCACCTTACAGTCCACCTGCCGTACCACCGTACCATTGACTGCCACCGTACCACGCCGGATCAGCGCTCCCGACTCCTTGCGGCTTCCGACATTCTGCGAAGCCAATACCTTGTCCAATCGTTCCTTTGGCATGTTTTCACATCCATCCACTTTAATGCCTCTATTATATCGGGTTTCCTGCGCGAATACAATCGTTCTTTCCGGGCGATTTTCTATGTCCTCCGCCGATCTTGGACGAACCGGACAGCACAGCGTCGAAAAACGGTTTCGACGCTGTGCTGTCCCTTTTTATTTGTTTAATCCGTCGGCCAGGCATTGGCAGGAATCTCCGAGGAAGATGCTTGAGTGGGTTGGGAGGAAACTGGAGGCTGCACAGAGGCGGCCGGTTGCGACGAAACAGGCGCCTGTGAAGAACCGGGTTCCTGCGAGGAAACCACCGGCTGTGAAATGTCGGTACCTCCCGAAGCGGCATTACTCACTGCAGAAGAGGAAGCCATTCCCTGGGAACCACTGTCTTGCCCATCAAACGGAAGCATAAAACCGTTGAGTTCTGTAGAACAGATGTCGCCGCCCACCACACGGTCCTCATAAATCAACAAATTGGCATGGACCGGCGTATCGGCCGGGTAATTGGTCACTTCATAGACCCATTGGCGGCATACCTTTCCGGCTAGAGGTTCCAAATTAAACCCCTGTTGCTTTTGTAACACATTGTATTTCGTGTATACCTCGTCAAACGGATTCGGAATCGCAACATCTCGAATTTCCAGTGGTTCCGAGCTCACTTGCCAGCCAAATTGTGCCAAAAACGCGATGCGTTCATCGTTTGTGGATGCCGTACAAATATATCCTTTCTCATTACCGGTTCCTGCCGCGGCATTCCATTTTCCAGCTGCCAAAAAGACTGTCACAGCTGCCAAAATCACCGCCAGCGCTACAATTATCCATCGTTTCTTTCCTGCCTTTATGGAACATACAAACACAAATAATCCCTCCCCGCGGCGGTTGCCGCTTTTTCATCCCTAATGGATATGCATCCTTTTGGGGAAACATGCCTGGCGGCCAGGGTCATATTGGAGGAATCCATACAAAAGAAAAGTGCCCAATCCGGCGGGAACCCGGACAGGACACTTCGGGGGGAGCATACAGATTCAAAAAAGAAGATTTTCAAAAGCCAAAAGGGGATTCCCCTTCAGAGGGATTCCAAGCATGCGCCTGGGATTCAAACTAAAAGTCTACAAAAGGGGCCACCCGGATGCCGGTACTCTATTGGAACGGTAAAATTCCGCCCCAAAACTATGCCGAAATTTCATCTTACGGGTATGCCTGCACTCGGATTATTTATCGGACTCTTCCGCTTCCACAATGTCGAACTGGAAGGTAATGTTGCCCCAATAAGTGCCGGACTCCGGGACCACCTTGGAAGGAATCACCTTGTAGCGATATTCGCCATCTTCATCAAAGGACATCAACTCTGTATTAAGTTTACTGATTACACGGGAAGAACCGTCCTTGTAGAAACCCTGCACTTTGTAGGGAATATAATTGTGGCCGCGATACAGTGCGAAATCTGGGCAATCTTCCGGCATGCCGGGCTTGCGGGTACTGGTAATGGACAAAACGACTTTTCCGCCATCCAAATTGGAAACACCTTCTGCCTTAAAAGTAGACGTGCTTCCACCCTTTTCAAGCTGTACACCCTGTGGAATCGTAATGGTATAGGTAGGTTCTGTCACAGCATTATACTCCAGCTTTACAGAAGCGGCCCCGTCCGTATCCTGGTCAAAGATCACATTTCCCGGAGTGATCGACCTCTCCGCCGCAAAGGCAGAAGTCGTCATCCCCACGGCCATCATAGCCGCTAGACAAAAAGCCAACGTTTTTTTCATGATTGTTTCCTCCATTTTTTGTCATCTATACAAATATCCCACAAGTGGATAAAAGTAAACATCATCCCACCAAAAGTTTGGTTTTTACATTGGCGCCATTCATTTGGGTATTGGTATCCAAGGAATAGGTGCTGATTTTAATAGTTGCATCGTATTCCCCCGCTTCTAGGGCGCGGGAGAGTGTTTCCTCCTGAATGGCCTTTCCGGGCTCCACCATCTTAGAGGTGAATAGCGATTCACCGGTCTCGTCCAGAATCAGTTCAAAGGAAAAATAGCACGGGTTTTCCTCCGGATTTAAAAGCAGAATTTTTGCATCTGTTTCCCCTGCTGGAATGGAAATTGAGGCGTATCCTGGAATTTTGATGCCCTGCTGTTCTCCGTTTTTGCTCGGCGGCGCGGCGCCCGTCCAATCCTGAGCGGCATCGTCCAGTTCAGGTGTAACTCGCTCTGCTTCCGCATAGCGGGCGTCCATCCATTCCTGATAGTGCATTCCAGTAAACACGCCAGCTCCCATCAGTAGGAGCATGCATAAAATCCCCACGGCGATGAAAAGCCCTTTTTTATGGGCGCTTGTCTTTTTCTCTTCCATTGTAAACAACCTTTCGAAAGCCAATTGTATAAAGCCGTTCCTTCTCTGCGAACAGCTGGATCTGTTTCCGATATATAGCATAGTAGGCCTCCGTTAAAAGGATATTTTTTCTATGTTAAATTTGGGCAAAAAATAAGGCAGTTGAGCTGGCCGCCAAAACCAGCACAACTGCCTGTATTTGTCATAACACGCCTTCTTTTTTCCCATCAAAGCAAACCTTCTGTAAAAATACGAACCATCCGTCCAGAGGGCAGACTTTCACTTCACAGGGTCCCTTTTGGGAAACATGGTATCATCTTTATTCTGCATCCGCCTTTGCCTGCTCAATCACCTTTTGGGCCACCTGGGCAGGCGCTTCTTCATAACGGGTAAAATCAAACGTATAGCTGCCGCGTCCTTGTGTAACCTGGCGGACAAACGTACAGAAATCGTGCATCTCCGCCACCGGAACCTCTGCCTCAACGGTCTGTTTGCCAGGGCCTGCGGGTTCCATACCTAACACACGCCCGCGGCGTTTGTTGACTTCGCCCATGATGTCGCCCATGTTGGCGTCCGGGACGGTTGCGCGCAGAGTACCGATCGGTTCCAGTAGAACCGGGCCTGCCTGCGGCATACCCGCCTTATAAGCGAGCGAAGCCGCTGTCTTAAATGCCATTTCCGAAGAATCCACCGGATGGTATGAGCCATCGTACAGCGTCGCACGCAAGCCTACCACTGGATAACCAGCCAATGGGCCATGAGCGATACAATCCTGCAAGCCCTTCTCGACCGCTGGGAAGTACCCTTTCGGAACAGAACCGCCTACAACGCGCTCGCCAAACTCCAACCCTTCGCTGTCGCAGGGTTCAAACTCGATCCAAACATCGCCGAACTGGCCGTGGCCACCCGTCTGCTTTTTGTGGCGGCCCTGCACCTGAACCTTTTTGCGGATGGTTTCACGGTACGGCACGCGAGGCTGCTCCAATGTGACCTCTACCCCGAATTTTGTCCGGAGTTTCGAGACGATTACATCCAAGTGCTGCTCGCCCAAACCGCTGATAACCATCTGATGGGTTTCTGCATTGTTCTCAAATTTAATAACCGGGTCTTCTTCTATCAGGCGGAATAGACCCTGGGCGACTTTATCTTCCTCGCCCTTTTTCTTGGGCATAATCGCCATGGAAAGCGTCGGAACCGGATAGGTAATTCCATCCAATGTGACCTTGCGCGTCGGGGAACACAGCGTATCGCCTGTGGAGACGTTCCCCAGCTTGAGCACCGCGCCGATGTCTCCGGCTGCAATGCAGCTCATTTCCTCCTGCTTTTTACCGCGCATCATGACCGTCTTGCCAATGCGCTCGATATTACCTGTACGCATGTTCATCAGCTGTGCATCCGTGGCAACCTTGCCGGAGATGGTCTTGAGGAAGGACATCTTTCCGACAAACGGGTCTGCGATGGTCTTAAAGACGATGGCTGCGGTTGCCCCGTCCGGATTGACGGAGAGCTCAACCGGATTGCCGTCGATATCCGCTGCGAGCTCGCCGCTCTTTTCAAGCGCCGAGGGCGCCAACCAGGTCAAGCCATCCAAGAACTGCTCCATGCCGCGCATCAGGAGCGCGTCGCCACAAAACACCGGAGAGATGGCGCCGGATTTGACACCTTTACTGACACCAACGATGACCTCTTCCGGCGTAAACGGTTCGCCGGAGAAGTACTTTTCAAACATCTCGTCGCTGGTTTCCGCCACTGCTTCATAGATTGCTGTGCGCAGGCCCTCCAGACGGTCACCCATGGGAGGCATTGCCACTTCGACGGGTTTTCCGTTGGAGTAGTCGTATGCTTTATATTCCAAAATATTGATGTATATGTTCGCTTTTCCATCTTCAATGTATGGGACAACTACCGGACAGACCGAGGGGCCAAAGCTGGCCTTTAGATCCTCAAACACACGATAGAAACGTGCGCTCTCATCACACAGGCCGTTGACAAAGAAAATCTTCGCCAGCCCGCGGGAATCCGCCGCTGCCACTGCCTTTTCTGTACCCACGTTGACGCCATCCTTGCCGGAAACTGCGATTAAAACCGAATCTGCTGCGCGCACGGCTTCACACATTGCGCCTTCAAAATCGAACAGGCCGGGGGCGTCCAATAGGTTGATCTTATGATTTCTCCACTCCAACGGGGCAACTGCCGCGCTGACGGTTGTCTTTCTTCTGATTTCTTCCGGGTCATAATCGCATACGGTATTCCCTTCGCCAACCTTACCAAAACGG
Organism: Anaeromassilibacillus sp. SJQ-1; assembly: GCF_046693725.1. Taxonomy (NCBI): domain Bacteria; kingdom Bacillati; phylum Bacillota; class Clostridia; order Eubacteriales; family Acutalibacteraceae; genus Anaeromassilibacillus; species Anaeromassilibacillus sp. SJQ-1. Next base: position 128,430 of record NZ_JBKEIV010000048.1, read on the forward strand.
TCTGTAGCACCGGAAAGATAAAGCATCGCCTCCGCGATGGAAGTCTTTCCCGCTCCGCTATGCCCCGCGATTGCAATGTTCAGAATATCTTTTGCATTGTACAATTTCACCTTAAAAACTCCTTTCAGGGGTTGATTGGTACAACTTTACAATTGTTCAATCAAATTAATAACAATTATATCGTATTCTCACAAACATTACAAGCCAAAAAGCAAAAATAAACCGAGTAGAACGCAAAAGTTTTTCTCCAAAAGTTATAAATTCCACATATGCCTCTGTATATTTTACACAAACGGCGTTCTTTGCTTCGGCTAAATGTGCGAAAATAGGAGGATTCCCCGGAAAGAACCGTCTTTCCATACGAGGCCATTTCCTCTTATGCGCAGAATGCAACAAAAAGCAACAACACGAGCGCATCCAGTTAAAGACGGGAGAGGCGCCGCTTGCGCGACGTCTCTCCGTTTAAAACACAATATTTCCTACATAGGGGCTTTTTGTACGGTCCGCACAAGCTGGAGCTGTTCACAAGTTCAGCTGGTGGTTTTTTCTTGCCTTTTCGGTGCCTAATCAAAAAGAGGGTGTCCCAAAACTATGAATTTTAGATTCATAGGAGAGGGACATCCTCTTTCTGTTTGGAAAAATATTTGAGTTTCAAAAAAATGAGGGTATCCTTCCGTCATTTCATGACTTTTGGGACACCCTCTACAGATTTCATTGAGAAGTATTACAATTATGCTTTGCCCTCGCAGCCGAGAACCGTCTTAATCTTATGCTCCACAAGGCCCTGAATTGCGTCACGCGCAACGCCCAGATACTGGCGGGGGTCAAAGTGGGACGGATTCTCTGCAAAATACTTGCGAACCGTCGCAGTCATTGCAAGACGGAGATCGGAGTCCACGTTGATCTTGCAGACAGCCTTTGCTGCCGCTTCACGCAACATCTCTTCCGGGATGCCGATTGCATCGGGCATCTGACCACCGAACTGATTGACCATCTGCACAAACTCCGGGAGGACAGAGGAGGCGCCGTGCAGTACGATCGGGAAGCCCGGCAGGCGGTTTGAAACTTCTTCAAGAATATCAAGGCGCAGCTTCGGTTTCTGGCCGGGTTTAAACTTGTAAGCACCGTGGCTCGTACCAATTGCAATCGCAAGGGAGTCCACGCCTGTCCGTGTTACAAAATCCTGAACCTCGTCCGGGTCCGTAAACTGTGCTTTGTCGTCTTCTACCTTGACGTCGTCCTCAACGCCGGCGAGCTTGCCCAGCTCGGCTTCTACTGTGACGTTGTACTTGTGTGCATACTCTACCACTCTGCGAGCTTCTTCCACATTCTCCTCATAGGGCTTTGCGGAACCGTCATACATAACGGAAGTGAAGCCGTCGTCGATGCAAGCCTTGCACATCTCAAAGGACGGGCCATGGTCCAAATGCAGAGCAACCGGAATGTCCGGATTCTCCTTGACAGCAGCTTCGACCATCTTTACCAGATAAGCCGGATGCGCATATTTACGGGCGCTGGAAGAAACCTGCAAAATCACAGGGGCCTTCAGCTCCGCACAGGCGCTCATAATGCCCTGGATGATTTCCATATCGTTAATATTGAACGCGCCGATCGCATAGCCACCGTCGTATGCCTTTTTGAACATTTCCTTGGTATTTACCAATGCCATTGGAATCACTCCTATCTTTTAGATGCCTTTATTATACCGCACATTCTACAAAAAAGAAATACCTTTTGGCAAAAAAGCAAGCAGAGAATGGGTGAGATTATAAGCAGAGGCTAACCAAATAAAAGCCCCCTCCTATTACATCCTTCGTGAACGTCCAAAAAGTTATTTCATGCAAAAAGGCACAGGCGAAAACCCCACCTGTGCCTGAAATCGACGATTGCCTTTTCCCTCTCTTACGCACTCACAGACCGCTCCCCCGAGGCAGTTGTACGAATGTAGTGAAATAGATATTGCTGTGCAATTCCAGCGTACGGACCAAAGTCCTCCGGCTGTTTGCCCGGGAACCATTCCTTCATAGCACGCTTCATCCATATATCCATGGGGAAAGCATCCAGCCGGTGCAGTCCATAAAGCAGAGCACAGTCCGCCACCTTTGGGCCAACCCCTACGATGGTCATCAGCTGTTCACGCGCTTTTGCAAGCGGTTGGGTCCGAAGGCTCTCCAAGTCGATCTGTCCACCCGCCACTTTTCGTGCTGCATCGAGTATGTACCGTGCCCGGAATCCACAGCGCAGGCACGCGAGTGCTTCCTCGTTCTCGCGGGCAAGACGATCCGGCGTCGGGAAACACAAAATACCGGACGCCGTCTTCTCACCGAACGCCTGGCAAAGGCGCGCGACAATCCCCTTGATTCGAGGAATATTATTGTTTTGTGAAATAATAAACGAACAGAGCGCCTCCCACGGATCTTGCTGCAAAATACGGATACCAGGGGCAAAAGCTGCTGCTTTTGCCAAAACCGGATCAACCTGTGCCAGTTCATCCCGAATGGCCGCGTAATCGCGGTCCAAGTCAAAATAGACGCGCCAAAACGGATCTTTCTCGGCCTCCTCTGTGTGGTTCTCCGCTATGCAGAGTAAACGCCCTCCAGCAATTCCCCGATAGGAGCCATCCGGTTGTCTGTCCCAGCGAAAGCACTGTCCACATTCCAAAGTCGCTGTTAAATCAAAATCGCGCAGAACGGACATTTAAGCCTCCGGTTCAACCGTGATTCCTTTGCGATAGAACGGCTTTTTGTCTTCGATTGCCTCTTTGCCAAACTTTCCGCTCGACGGCATCAGATCCAGGAATTCTCCCGCCTTCATTGCCTTATGGCAAGCGTCGATGGTCGCCTTAAAGAGTTCTTCCTGCTGTACCCCCTGGGTGAGGCTGACAATTACCAGATGATGCGGCTCGGTGGCGTTGGCCTTGTAGTTCGCTGTGAACAGCCATGCGCTGAGCACTTCGTTGCGGGTTTTAAAGAAATCGCAGAGCGCCTTTACCAGTTCTGTCGGATACGGATCGGGCTTGGACAACACAACCATGTCGGGGCTGATCGGACGCTGCTGAAGCGGATGGGCGATCTGCTCCATGGTGTTGGTGCGGATCACCAAGTTCTGCGTCGATGGATTGACTACAAAACCCGCCACCTGGCCTTTCTGGCCATGTACCAGCGTGCGCAATTCGGAGAAATCGAGGGTCATCGTGTCCTCTGCATCCGCTGCCCACTTTTTAAGCTCGTCCATATCAGAGAACATAGCAAAAAAGCTCTCGCCCTTTGTGGTAGTCGCGGCCCGGAACTTGACCTGGGTCTGCTGGTTGGGCGTTCCATCTTCGGATTTTCCGGTCAAGGTCACCGGGGTGATGTAGCGCATTTTGCGCATTTCTTCGATGAGTTCCAGTTCGTCTTTCCTTGTTTTATTTGAATCAAACTGCTTGAGCTTGCTGATAAACGCAGGATTTTGAACAGGTTGGTTAAGCTGCATAAATTGGTTCCTCCTAAAAATTTGGTATTTGTATGATTATATCCCTATACTCCTATTTTTGCAAGTAAAACACGACGCTCTCTTTGTATTATTTGCTATAAAGCGTTAAATTTAAGTGGAAAATAAAAATATTTGAATCTCTCTCTTGACAAACGCGCCTCCGATTTCTATAATGAAATCAACAAAAGAAACCGTTGAGTAAGGAGAGTACATAGGCAAAGCGCTCAAAAGAGAGCCACAGGTGGTGTGATTGTGGTGGGCAGCGGTCTATGGAATGGGCTTATGAGGGCGGGGCGAACGGATGAAATTCCCAGTAGCTTCCGACGGGATCTCCACCCGTTACCAAGGGAGCGCACATGGAAGTGTGCGGAACAAGCGGCGTGAAAACGCAATCCGGGTGGTACCGCAGGAGTAAATGCTCTTGTCCCTGAGAGGGGCAAGGGCTTTTTTGTTTATCTGAACAAAGGAGGAAACGACCATGGCAAAGATTCCACACAGATTTAATTTAACAGAGGAGCAAATCCCCACACAATGGTACAATCTGCGCGCGGATATGAAGGATCAGCCCGACCCAATGCTGAACCCGGCAACTTTTGAGCCGATCAAGACCCCAGAGCTTTATCCGATTTTCTGCGAAGAACTGGCGGCGCAGGAGATGGACAGCACGACTCGCTATTTTGATATTCCCGAGGAAGTGCTGAACATCTATAAAGCCTACCGGCCCTCCCCGCTGAACCGCGCCTATGACCTTGAAAAATACCTTGGCACACCGGCAAAGATTTACTTTAAGTTTGAGGGGAACAACACATCCGGCAGCCATAAGTTGAATTCTGCGGTCGCGCAGGCCTACTATGCCAAAAAGCAGGGGATGACCAGCTTGACCACGGAAACCGGCGCCGGGCAGTGGGGAACCGCCCTTGCTGAAGCGTGCGGATATTTTGGAATCCCACTAACCGTCTTTATGGTAAAGGGCTCTTATAATCAAAAGCCATACCGCAAGGCGATTATGCAGACCTTTGGTGCAAATGTTATCCCCAGTCCAAGCGACACCACCCAGGTGGGCCGCGCTATCCTGGCAAACAATCCAGACACGACGGGAAGCTTGGGTTGTGCGATCTCCGAAGCAATCGAAGTGGCCACCACGACCCAGGGGTGCCGTTATGTGCTCGGTTCGGTTCTAAACCAGGTCCTATTGCACCAGTCCATCATCGGCCTGGAGGCCAAAAAGGCCATGGATATTCTCGGCGAGTACCCGGATATTGTGATCGGTTGTGCTGGCGGCGGTTCCAACCTGGGCGGCTTGATCGCCCCCTTCATGCAAGATAAACTTTTGGGCAAAAAGAACCCGTATTTCATCGCGGTCGAGCCCGCCTCCTGTCCGTCCCTGACCCGCGGCCTGTATGCGTACGACTATTGCGATACCGGAAAGGTCACGCCGCTGGCGCGCATGTACACCCTGGGCAGCGGGTTCATCCCCTCTCCGAACCATGCGGGCGGTCTGCGTTACCACGGCATGTCCCCGATCGTGTCCAAACTCTACCACGACGGCTGGATCGACGAAGCCCGTTCCGTCGAGCAGACCAAGGTATTCGACGCGGCAACGCTGTTTGCGCGCGTGGAGACCATCCTTCCCGCACCGGAGTCCTCCCACGCCATCCGCGTGGCGATCGACGAGGCCCTCAAGTGCAAGGAGACCGGCGAGGAAAAGACCATCCTGTTCGGCTTGACCGGGACCGGCTACTTCGATATGGCCGCTTATACCTCCTACATGGAGAAGACCATGACCGATTACATCCCGACCGACGCTGACTTGCAGCCGGGCTTCGATTCCCTTCCAAAGATTCCCGGCCGCCCGGCGGAACCTGCCCGCGATCCCGCGCCGGCACGCCGGTAATCCGATGGTATTGTATACAACCTTCTTTTTTAACCTGAAATCCGATAGAAAAACAGAAGCTGGAATCCATCTTGGGTTCCAGCTTCTGTTTTTCCGTTTTTGACTTATCCGGTATTCTGTGGAAAGGAAATCACATTACCCACGTGAACCATGGCAGATCCACCGGTGTGCAATCCCGGTTTGCATTTTGGGGGATGCCCCGCATTTGGAACATGTATAGATATTATATACGTCCATTGCCTCGCGGGTATCTTTCCCATAGGCATAATGTACACAGTCCCGTTGTTCGCCGTCCGTCCGCCAGCTTCCATCTTCCACTTGGACAAACGCACAGTCCGTCTCCCCGCAGGCGGGACATACCGCTCCCGCTGCAATTTTCATTTCCAAAATCTTTTCTCCGTCGATGTACAGACCCGCGCTCTCGCCCGGCTGCCCGACCGCTTTGACCGCATAGACGGCCTGCCCGTCGGCAAACCGCTGCACCGTCCCGGTCTGCGCCACAGTGCCATTCCCGCTGGTATATCCCTTTCCATAAGTTCCGTTCAACTTGAGTGAAAACGCTACGGCTGCATCCTTTGGCAAAACGACCACTGTGCTGGAATTCACATCTTTGCCATCCATTGAGACGCTGGTCCCGCCCGCCGCCTGTGCCGGCGCGGCGCCCGCCGGTAAAAGGAACGCCAGAAACAGGGTCAACAAAATCGCACGGCCTGTCCCTCTTTTGTTTTGAATGCAGATCATCGGATTTCCTCCCATCCAAATGGTTTCATCGAAGGTAAAAGCCAAATCATTCTCCGCTTGATTAGCTTTAAATTTACTAGCTTTAAAATAACACACTCATTATAAGTTTTTTCCTTATGTGCATCTTTTTCACAACGACATCGTGCTCTTCAAAGCCCTTCTTCTTGCCACCGGGTTCGATTCGATCTTCCATGTCCGGGAAGGATTCGATGGAAACATTCGCTTATGACGAAGTCTCATAGGAAAACGGCTCCTCCAGCACATCCTCCAGGGATTGGTAGAGCTCCGGAAACCACTGGCCCAAATCCACCGGGGTATAGTACGGCCGATTGTCAAAAGTGATCGTGTGGGAACCGGTGATAAATACCCGGTGGACATTGCCGGTTTCCCTTGTGCGGAACCGGAACCATCCGATGGTCCCGTTGCCCAGCGGCGGGAGCGACGGATAGCAGGGGAGCTGGTTCCAGCGCCCGGCAAACATCTGGATGTCCTCCGGGTTCTCCGTCTCCTTCTGCAAATCCATCCGTGGGATCGAAGAGATCACCAGCCGGTCGATGGCGTCCCCTTGTATCGTCGTATTTCCTGTAAAGAACCAGATACAAACGAGGGCAGCCAAAACGGCCGCCACGGTAAGAAACCTTTTCCACTTTGGCCTCATGAAAGTTCCCCATCCCCACCGGATTGCCCAACTCCCTTAGGCTGTAAAACGCCTTTTTTCATTTCGTATACAAAATCACATAGGATTTTCATGTCGTCCAAATTGTGCGTTGCCAAAACAATTGTAGTCCCCTTTCTTTTTAAATCATTAAAAAGGCTCCTCATCTCGCTTACCCCATCCTCATCCAACCCGTTCATTGGCTCGTCGAGAATCAATATCCTTGGCCTTTCCATAATCGACTGCGCAATCCCCAGCCTTTGACGCATCCCCATAGAATAGTGGCCAACCTTGTTTTTAGCCAGCGATAATTGATAAAAAATAGTCAGGTGAGACAGGCTAACATAATAAACGACATCAGCGGAACTGATCTTAAAATCATCCCATATTCCAAACCAGAGAAAAAAGAAAATAAGCACAATGCCTCCCCAAAAATCCAGACTTTTTACCAGGCGCAATAAATCCATTTTTAACAGATTGAGAGAAACACGCATCTCTAACTCCATCTCTTCCTGTTCAGATCATCAAACAATTTTTCTAACAGGACAAAACATTGATATATCCGGCAGCGTTTCGGGATCTTCAAACAATTTCTTTCCCATTAACCGCATTGAAATAAACCATGGTTTCTTTAATTGCCTTGTTATCCTTTGCGCCGAGGGCTGTAATCTCTTCTGTTGTAAAAAAGGCCCATACAGGGGTCAGTTCAAATTTATTTTCATTTTTATTGACAATTTCCGGTACATATAATAGGGACATATTTTCCACGGTGACCGGATTGGAAAGAATGATCTGATCATACTTATTTTCTAAAGCTTGAATGGCCTGTTCAGGGCGAATCAGCGCCTCTTCTTCTTCTTTATTCATGACCATGTAATGGCTTTCCACAGACAGATATTCGATTCCCCTGCTTGATAAGATCATCTCTGCTCTGGCGCCCGTCACATAGGAATCGTCGTCGGGAGAGCCGTGTGGATATGGGGTAATATGGATCCCATCCAACGTCTCCCATAAGGTGAAATAATAGAAGTCATCTTCCTCCGTATACTGAACCGCAACTGGAATTCGTTCATTTTTTTCTTTATCAAATGTCCAGGCTTCCCCTGCTTCCGCTAATGCATCCTGTTCCTTCTGCAATTGACTGTGCTCCAAAACATATGTCTTTTGTACGGCCATATTGGTTATTTTGAGGTTATCCAGCAAGGATAACGCTTTTTTGATTGCTTGGTCCTGCGTCATAAAAGGTAGATCCTTTTGGGCGTCAAAATGATCCCCATTATAACCGGGCGCATTTTCCTGAACCGTCACGGTCGGGCTTATCTTATTGAGATATCGATCTGTGGCAAAAAAAATATTGCCACCCCCGGTCACGGTGAGAAGGTCGCTATCAGAGGTTGCGCACGTATATCCTTCCGATAGCTCCTGCTCTGTTTCAATCTCTTTATCCTCTAAAAGAATATCCTTTACCTGTGTCCATACAAAATCCGTTTTCTCTACGGAATAACTGGAACCGTGCGCTCTCCCTGCATTCTCAATTTGGGACAGCTCGAAGGTTATATCCTCATGTATTTTTTTCTCTCCCAATTCTTTTGAATCGGAAAGGGATGTGGAAGAAGAGATCGTTTCAGAATTTTCCCCCGAATCTCTAACGCATGAAGTTGCACAAAAGCAAAAACATATGGCCAGAACGCAACAAACCATTTTATAGTTCACCAATCATTCCTCCCACTACGGCAAGGGGGGAACCATCGCTGATTCCCCCGAAAAACTCTTACGGGGTCCGCTCCCCGCTTACAACAAGGGAATCATCGCCAGCCTTTGTATCATCGATACTCCCATACAGCCATTTCGTTCCATAATAATTCTGTCCGCTTAAATATTCCAGTGTATCCTTCGCCCCATTGTCAAAGGTCTTTGCTTCTGTAGCATACTGCCGCTTCTCATTCCTCACCCTGAACACAATGCCATCCTCTGACGGCCAATATACTGGATTCCTGTCCACGGAAACCCATGCATGTAAACCATCCGCCTTATCGGCGGGATCCGGAGAACTTACAGACCCTCCTCTGTTTTCAATTGTAAACGCAAACGCTGTTTTTTCCGCGTTTCGCCGCCCGTATAAGCGCATCGGAAGCTGCAAACGCCGGGAGCGTGCAGGTGACTGCTGTCGCGGCCATGCATAAGACCGCAATTGTCCGTCGCATTGTCTTTTTCATGATAAACCTCCTTATCAACTTCTGTTTTGCATGCTTTCCTAAAAGAGTTTTTCCGCGCGCTGGAGAAAACTTCTCTCCGTTAGTATCTTTTCTAAATATAGAATAAAACATTTTTGATAATTTTTCAATATTTAGGTTATTTTTTACATATTACAAATTTGCAATAAAGAAAGCCGCTGCCTTTTATTCCCTTTTTGGGATTGTAAGGCAACGGCTCTTCGATTTTATTCTTCATCCAACGGGTCGGTGACAACCCGCCCCTCTGCGCGGGTGCGGTTCATGTCGATCACACGCTGGTTGCTGCTCCCGCGGAAGCGGAGCGTCAAGTCGCGCTTGTCCTGCTCGTAGCGGCCGTCAATCAAAACATCCGCCTGCCGAAGCAGTTCATCCGTATCCGGATTGTGCTGGTCGATCAATTGCTCATAGGTGTACCCCGTATAGACGGTCACGTCCAGGCCGCACGCGTGGATTTTACGCGCCAGCTCCGCCAACGGCGCCGGTTGACAAAAAGGCTCTCCTCCGCTGAAGGTCACCCCTTTTAACAGCGGGTTCTCCCGCAGCTCCTCCAGAAGATCGTCCGTGTCCACCATATGGCCGCCGAAAAAATCATGTGTCTGTGGGTTATGGCAACCGGGGCAGTGGTGTGGGCATCCCTGTGTAAAGATCACATAGCGGATGCCCTTTCCATCCACAATCGACTCCGGTACAATACCGCTAATTCTTAGAGAGGCCATGCTTCACACGGTCGTGTTCTTCCGCGCGCTTCGCATCGTTGAACCGGTCCATCGTGCCGACCAAGTAGCCGGTAATCCTGCGGATTCTTTCAAAGCCGACGCCCTCGCCGACCAAATTTGCTGTTACATGAGTCGTTGCCATCATCATCAAACTCCTTTTCAGATTTATTTTCATTCCAAATGTGTTCTATCAACATTTACTCAAGTTTTTCCTGCAAAGTGTGGCACGCCGGGATAGCGCTTGCGCAGCTCATCCAGCTTCTCCATGGAAATTCCTTCCCCTTCATGGCGTCCACACCGCGGGCAAACGTCGTCAATCACGCCGGTATAACCACAGATCGGGTCACGGTCTACCGGATGGTTTACCGAACCGTACCCGATGCCGGCCTCCTTCATACAGCGGATAATGGACTCAAATGCATCCACATTCTTCGCTGTATCGCCATCCAATTCCACATAACTGATGTGGCCTGCATTGGTCAACGCATGATAAGGTGCTTCCAACTGAATCTTTCGATAGGCATTGATCGGATAATACACCGGAATATGGAAACTGTTGGTATAATACTCGCGGTCCGTAATTCCAGGGATAATGCCATACTTTTTTTTGTCAATACGGACAAAACGGCCGGACAATCCTTCCGCAGGCGTAGCCAAGAGCGTAAAGTTAAGCCCGCTCTTTTCACTTTCCTCATCCATACGCTTGCGCATATAGCCGACGATCTCCAGACCAAGTTTTTGGCATTCTTCGCTCTCCCCATGATGCTTTCCGGTTAGGGCCTTCAAGGTTTCAGCCAAGCCGATAAACCCGATGCTGAGCGTACCGTGCTTGAGCACCTCTGCAATATTATCTTCCGGGCCCAGCTTATCCGAATCCAGCCAAACCCCCTGTCCCATCAGAAAGGGGTAATTGTACACCTTCTTGCTGCACTGAATCTGGAACCGGTGTAACAGCTGGCGAATCACCAGATCAATGCGCTTGTCGAGCAGCTCGTAAAAACGCTTGATGTCGCCCTTTGCTTCAATACCGATGCGGGGCAGATTGATGGAAGTAAAACTCAGATTGCCGCGCCCACACGTAGTCTCATGTGTACGGTCATGCACATTGCCCATCACACGGGTCCGGCAGCCCATATAGGAGACCTCCGTATCATAATCGCCTTCTTTGTAATACTGGAGGTTGAACGGCGCGTCGAGGAAACTGAAATTGGGGAACAGCCGCTTTGCGCTTACCCGGCAAGCCAGTTTAAAGAGGTCATAGTTCGGATCTCCCTCGTTGTAACTGATTCCCTCTTTCACCTTAAAAATCTGCACAGGGAAGATGGGGGTTTCCCCGTCGCCCAAGCCGCGGTCTGTGGCAAGCAACAGGTTTCGAATCACCATACGCGCCTCCGGGGACGTATCGGTGCCGTAGTTCAAAGAGGAAAATGGCACTTGGGCGCCTGCACGGGAATGCATGGTATTCAAATTGTGCACCAGTGCTTCCATCGCCTGATAAGTAGCATCATTTGTACTGGTAGTCGCCGCCTCCACTGCATATTGATGCGCCTCACGGGCCTCTGCTTCTGTGATTTCTTCAAAGCCGTTCTCCCGTTGATGGCGCGGCAGATAAGCGATCACCGCCTTGCCGTATTCGTCGGTATTGCCGAGCTTTACCGGGCCGGGCAGATCGTTTTGAACGGTAGATGCCAACGCCTTGGCATCGCTCATGGACATTCCCTTTGTGATATGGAGATATTTCGCCAGTTCACGATAGTACGCCTTGCGGAAGGTCTTGGCAACGCCCGGCGCCATGGAATAATCGAAATTGGGGATACTCTGTCCGCCGTGCATTTCGTTCTGATTGGCCTGAATTGCAATACACGCCAGCGCGGCATAACTGCGGATGTCGTTCGGCTCCCGAAGGAAACCGTGCCCTGTACAAAATCCACCCTTAAAAAGCTTGAGCAGATCAATCTGACAGCAGGTTTCTGTCAGCATATAAAAATCTTCGTCATGGATGTGGATATCGCCGTTGATGTGCGCTGATGCAATATCCTTTGGCAGTACATAATTGTTGATAAAGTACTTGGAGCCCTCAGAGCCATACTTGAGCATGGTTCCCATGGCTGTATCGGTATCGATGTTTGCATTCTCGCGCTTGATGTCCACGTCACGCGCATCCCGAAAAGTCAACTCTTTATAAATATCCATCAGGTCTCCTTCAGCCTGACGAATCTTTGCATGCTCCGCGCGGTACAAGATGTACGCCTTTGCAGTCTTAGCATAATCTGCCGCAATCAACATCTCTTCCACTTTGTCCTGTACATCCTCTACCGTGGGGATCACGTTGTCTGTAAATGCATCTGCAACCTTTTTCGTCAACTGATCCAACGCTGCACCGGTCATTCCTTCATCGGTAACCGCAACATTGGCTTTAAAAATGGCATTGCGAATCTTTTGGGCATTGAACTCGACCACAACGCCGTTTCTCTTTTTTATTTGAAGTGCCACAGCTTCCATCCTCTCTTTCGACATCCAGCGGGAATATTCCGGGCGGCTCTCCGGTCCGCTGGGGAATCTTTCTGACCGATGCCGGCTTTTCCTTTTCACAAAGGGTACAAAAAACTTTTTGCACCGTGCGCTTACCAGCAGCTCTCTTTGGCTTTATTCTGCCCGCATCGTTTATTTGTATTTACAAGCTCCTTTTACCAGGATTGCATTTTACTACATATTGGGGTTCATGTCAACATATAGTCTGACAAATACTAGATGTCGTATTTACTGAAAACACCCATCTAAAAAGGGCCCAAATCGCCGGAAACGCGCGGAAGAAGCCGTTCTTGCTCTCCGCGCGTCGATTCCATTCTGTATAATTTGTTCCCATTTTGTACCAAAAAATTTTTTAAACATTCCTGCTAGGAGCACCGGAATTGCGATCCGCCAACCATACAAAAGGAGTTCTAGGGCCTCCCTGTGTGCTTTTGGTCAACCGGATAGTGTGCATCCCAAACTTTCCGCAAACTGAACCGCCTGCTCCAAATCGATTCGGGTGTTCTGGAAACGCATCCTCCGCACATCCACACCGTTCAATTTGGCGCCGCGCAGATCCGTTCCTTTCAAAAAAGCATCTGCAAATACGGCATGCGAACAGTCACAGCCGCGTAGATCCGCTTTTTCCAAGTTGGCGCCTTGAAAAAATGCATGAGAGAAGCAGATTCCTTGTAGGTCCATCATGCGCAGGTCACAGCCATCAAAGACAGTATCCGAAAAATTTCCGCCGTGGAGCGTGAAACCTGTTAGATTGGCGCCGGCAAAACTGCTGCCACTGCACTTACAGTCCTTCATTTCTGCGCTAAACAAACTGGCTCCGTTAAACGTACAGTTTTGGAACAAGGTAGCGATATGGACGCTTCCATTCAAAGCGGCAAACGAAAAAATGCAGTTCAAAAAGGCACAGTCCCGTGTGAACAACCCACTCATCGCCGCCCCGTAAAACCGGCAGTTGACAAAGCGCACACCGCGCAGTTCCCGGTCCGCAAAATCCACATCGCCCAGGTCCTGCCCCTCATATTGTTTGGCCGTCAATGCAAGTTCCATGGTGTTCTCCTCCGGTCAAGGCTTGCGTAGCCGCGGAACAATCAGCACTGCTACCAGCCAGAACAGTTCAAATAATAGCAGAGCGGCTGTACTGAGTTGTTTGAGGCCCGAATAACAGGCCAGAAATGCCACCAGCAGAAAACCTAAAACCACCGCCACGGTCTGTAGGGCAATCGCTACAGAGATATTGCTGCGCTGCCGCACACAGGCCGTCAGCATACGCATCATAGCGGTTGGACGCCCTTTGGTTGCCAACAGAGCATCGACACGCTCATCCGGCTCCTCGACCAGGTCCATGTATTCTTTGCCCAAGCGTTCTGGCAACACGCGAACACCGTGTTCATCCAGATCAAACACCTGCGCCAGCAAGCGTGGAGTGATGTTTGGGTCACAGGTGCGCACAATCAAGCTGATACCGTTGTCCTCCATCCGGCGAAGCTCGGCCGCACGGCGGCGGTCCGAATTATAGGAGAGAACAAACATTGCAACCAGATCTCCGCCCGAAGCCAAGTATACCACCTGTTTGCCGCCCAGCAAATACTTTTCTTCGTAATCCCTTGACGGAGGCTCAATGCCATACGCCTTGATTAAATCCCGGTTTCCGACCAGAATCCGGCGGCCCGATACCCAACCGACGACTCCTTTGTCATCCTCATAGCTGAGGTTTTCAATCTTTGGGAGCATATCGTGGTGGCTCTTGATGATTTGGTCAAACAAGTCGCTCAGAGGGCCGCCTGTCGCGCACATCAGCGCAGTTGCGTCCACAATGGCGTCATCGATCCGTTGCCCTCCAAAAGTTTTAATGCCATTGAGAATCACGGTTCCCTTCGGGAACAGATCCTTCGCATCCAACACCACAGCATTGGCGGTGGAAAAATGTTCCACAGCGGGATACCCAACCACCATTGCTCCACAGCGTGTCGCCAATTTGCTCAGCCGCGCGAGGGGAAGATTTACACTCAACATGTTCATCATCGGTACGCTGATACATGTGGCCGCTGCAAACACCGTAATCGCACCGATCACGTCCTGGTTCAAAACATAATATACAATACAGAGTACCAACGACAGGATAGCGCCAATGGGCGCAATGATGTGCGAACTTTGGTCACTGGGATCATTTTCATAACTTAAACTCAAAAAATGCTTTAGGAAACCTGCTTTGTTTTGATACGCAATAGCAGGGGTATCCGCTACACAACCTTTTGCCATTTGCAACGCCGTATTGTGGTCATCGAAATATTGCACCGCATATTTCTGATCCGGCGATGCGACAAAGCGGAAGTTGTGCCGAATGCGTTTGATGAGCGAAAATTTTCCCGCGGTATTCAAGAAAAGCGCTGCAGAAGCCAACGCTGCATAGGCATGGACGCTCGACGAAGCGACGCTCTCGGGTGCAAAAAGCAAGGCGACACTTTGAATCAGCGCTGCAACCGCAGCAACCGCCACGCCGCTGTCGGAGTTGGCCTGCAGACTGACCATGGATTTGATCCCGTTGAATATGGTGACCCAACAAAACAGGGAGGCAATCCCCAAGAAGATAAGGTTTAAAATCAGATAGGTTTGCGTCGGCAATGTAAACCGGATCGCCTCTGGCAACAGGCTGGTCATCTCTCCGAGAACCCCCAGGGCCAGCAACAACACGGTGACAATTCCCGTCACCGCCAGGCGAAGGGTGAGCTTCCGCAAGCTGGAACCAAGCTCATGTGTAACAGACGGCGCATCGGACGGCCTTTGATAGTCGTCGAGTTCGTCCGGTTCCTCTGGGAGATCTTCCTGTGGATCGTTGTCGGGTTCTTCCTCTCCCATAATGGAAAATTTCTTCTTTTTCTTGGGCAAAGGCGGAACAATTTCCTCTTTGTCCTCCTGCCGCTGGGGCTCGTCCTTCTGTGAGAAACGCTCGGCTGTCCGGCGCTCCGCCTCTGGGACGATGGGTTCCCACTCCGGCGCAGGCGCTTCTTCGACCGTTTTCTTTTCCGCCACGGTTTGAGCGATTTCTTCCTCTTTCTGGTCGTCTGCCATTTCCTCGAGCTTAGGAAGCGGCGTTGTATGCAGCTTTGTAGAGACCTTTGGATAAGTCTTTGCCTCTTTTAAAATGACCTCTGCATAGTCGTGTAATTCTACCACATGGACCGGCGTCACACCTGCCGGACGATAGTCGGCGCGCCGTACCTTCCCGCCAGGACGTGGCTGTAACGGCTTCTCCTGCGAGTATGTATCCGCCGAAGCGGACTCTTCTCCACGAATCGGCGTTACAACAGGCTGCATATCGGGCGAAACCGGCATTTCCGGTATCACCGTAGGCGTCCCCGGCTCTGTATGGACTGGAGCCTCCGGCGTAGAAACAGGGGTAGCTGGCAGCTCAACCGGTTGCTCTGGCGTTTGTTTCGGCGCCTTTCGGGGCTTCACTGGCGTTTTGGGCTCTGTTGGCTGAACCGGCTCTGTTGGCTTCGTAGGTTCTGTCGGTTGTAGCGGTTCGATTGGATGGGTGTCCTCGATCTGCGGCGGCACCGCATATCCCCCAACCGCTGGAAATTCAAAGGTTTCTCCCTCCACCGGTAAATCCGGGGCAGTAACCGTTTTTTCCGCCCCTTTCCTCTGCACTGGCCGTGCAAAGCTCCCCATTGCAGGAAATTCAAAGGTCTCATCCCCTACGGGGAATCCGTCTAAAATGGGCGGCGTCTGCACCTTATGCTCTGCGACCGGCTTTACAGGTTCTTGTTTTTTCACCATCTTTTGGGCAGCTGGCTCGACCTTTTGGGCTGGTTCATCCGGCTTCCCGGCCGCAGCTGTTTGGGAAGCTGTTCCAATTTTTTCAACGGGTTTCTGAGGATTTGCAGCGTTGCTGACCGCCTCCGGCGATCGCTTCGGAAATTGAATCTCTATGGTATTCTCATGCACTTGGAAGGCACCTGTTCGACGGGCGGTCTCCTCCAAACGCTGTTTACGTTCCTGATGCAACGTTTCAAAACGGGCTGCAATCTCCTCATCCATCTCTTCGTCTGTTGAGTCAAACAAATACGAAAAAATGGAACCAGTCTTGTCCCCAACCGGACTTCCTACGGGCTTACCCGGCTGTTTCATGGAAGAACCTGCTTTTTCCTTCTCGGTGCCGGATTTTCCGCTGTTCGATTGAAGCGTCTGTTCATACTGCTGTTTGTATTCTTCCAGTGGCTTTAATTGCAGTCCATAATAAATATCCTCTTCTTCCGATGTGAAAACGCCGGACTGCTTTTTCAGCCGGCGGCGCTCCTCTTTCATACGTTTCTTTTCTGCTCGCCGCTCTGCCCAACTCAACTTTCGGGGTTCTTCTTCCTCGGGTTCCTGCGTTTCTGTCCATTGAATAGGGTCCGCCTTGGGCGTGTCCTTGAGCATCCGCTCCGTTTTCGGGGCAGTAATGGCGGGTTCTTCCATCTTTTTTGCCGGTTCGGGCTCCTTGCGCTCTATTGGACGGTGCACCGGTTCCTTGACCGGTTGTTGGGCAGCCGTCTGGGGCGTTTCATCGACGGGCAATGCGCGTGCACGCTCCGGAGCAGGCTTGGCATCTTCCTCCGTAGCAGGAATCGCATTCTCTTCTCCCTGCTGCTCACGCAACAGGCGCGCCTCTTGTAAAATCTCTTCCACGGAAAAGTCGTCGTGGGGCATATTGGTCTTTTTATCCATTCCTCTTCCCCCTGTCTCACTTGGTCACAATTCCACTGCGCTGACGCGCTACCTCATAACAGATCACGCCACATGCAACCGAGGCATTCAGCGAGTTTATTTTTCCCTTCATGGGCAGGGATATGACAAAATCACATTTTTCTTTTACAAGACGGCTGACGCCGAATCCCTCCGAACCGATCACCAGTGCAACCGGCCCCTTATAATCCACCGAACACCAATTCTGTCCGTCCATATCCGCCGCATAGGTCCAAACTCCACGCTGTTTGATCTCCTCCAATGCAGCCGCTATGTTGGTCACGCGGGCAACCGGTACATATTCCACCGCCCCAGCAGAGGCCTTCCCGACTGCATAGGTCAATCCCACCGAGCGGCGTTTTGGGATAATGACCCCATGAGCCCCTGCACATTCCGCCGTCCGAAGAATCGCGCCGAGATTGTGTGGGTCCTCCAATTCATCCGCTACAATAAAGAATGGCGGCTCGCCGCGCTCCTGCGCCAAAGCAAAAAGATCCTCCAGCGTGGCGTATGCATGCGCTGCAACCAAGGCGACTACCCCCTGGTGTACCGCGTTACCGCACAAATAGTCCAATTTTTTGGAGTCTACCTCCTTAATGGTGACCCCCTGTTTCTTTGCTTTTGCAATCAATGCACCAATGCTCCCCGTATGTGTACCCCTTGCGACATACAAACTGTCGATCGGACGGCCGCTACGCAACGCTTCCGTAACCGCATTCCGGCCCGCGATCACATCTTCCCCACGGCGGCTCTGCTCTTCCTTGCTCATATACACCTTTCCCTGCTTCCTATGTTAAAGTCAAATATTCCAAAGTCCTTTGGCCTGCCGAGTTTTCCGATTGGTCGTTCAAGGAAACGATTGGCAGTCCTCTTTCGAACGGTTTTATCTTCCCCATTTTTTATCTATCGTAGAACAACGCCCTTATACGTTCCCCTACGCTTCCAAGTGTGAAGTTATTATACCATAAAATCCTCCCGGTGAGGACATGAAAATACAGTTCCAGACAAGTTATCTTCCGTATCTGCCCCGTGTACGACTGATACAGAGAAACAGAAGGTTTTCATGCGATTTGAAGTTATTATTATAATGGATTTGTTGTATGAAAACAACCTTATCCTTCTGTGAGACAACTCTTGTGGAAATGCTCATGTACGGTAAAGAAGCAAGCAACCGAAAACAATAGATAGACCGCCAGCACTACACTATTCCGAACCAAAGACCAAAAGATAAGCATTTTGAGAAAATCTAAACTTTTGGATTTTCCTACAATGCCGACTACGGCGGAATCCCTCCCACTCCTTATATATTTCTTTCTGTATACATTGAATTTGTATTTAGTAAAATGCAGACAACACCACGGATCGGCTTTTGGCTGGACAATTCCAACCAAACACCGCAGCAGACAGTAGAAACCATTCTGAACGTTAGGAAGCCGGTATGATTGTTACATATAAGGGGAAGAAAAATTTCTTTTAGATACTTGTTTTCCTAAAACTGATGTGATATAATAATTCAATTCCAGAAAAGGAGTAAAAAATATGCGGCAAGGTATTCTTAAATAAAACTATAATCAAATAGTGGGAACAAAGGATTATGATAGTCCCTTTTGTAGGGGCTTAGTTTTTTGTACCCAATTTAAGAATACTTTTGCCTTATCAATTTTGACATATCCCCAAAAACAGCACTCACAAACAGGTGTATGCTGTATATGTGTATGTCCGCAAATTATCATCCCCAGTGGTAAAAGTATTTTACTGCTGGGGATTTTTATGCCCTTCGGGGCAGTAAAGGGAGGACAATCACATGAAAATAATCAATATTGGAATTCTTGCCCATGTAGACGCTGGAAAGACGACCTTGACGGAGAGCCTGCTATATGCCAGCGGAGCCATTTCAGAACCGGGGAGCGTCGAAAAAGGGACAACGAGGACGGACACCATGTTTTTGGAGCGGCAGCGTGGGATTACCATTCAAGCGGCAGTCACTTCCTTCCAGTGGCACAGATGTAAAGTCAACATTGTGGATACGCCCGGCCACATGGATTTTTTGGCGGAGGTGTACCGCTCTTTGGCTGTTTTAGATGGGGCCATCTTGGTGATCTCCGCTAAAGATGGCGTGCAGGCCCAGACCCGTATTCTGTTCCATGCCCTGCGGAAAATGAACATTCCCACCGTTATCTTTATCAACAAGATCGACCAGGCTGGCGTTGATTTGCAGAGCGTGGTTCAGTCTGTTCGGGATAAGCTCTCCGCCGATATTATCATCAAGCAGACGGTGTCGCTGTCCCCGGAAATAGTCCTGGAGGAAAATACCGACATAGAAGCATGGGATGCGGTCATCGAAAATAACGATAAATTATTGGAAAAGTATATCGCAGGAGAACCAATCAGCCGGGAAAAACTTGTGCGGGAGGAACAGCGGCGGGTTCAAGACGCCTCCCTGTTCCCGGTCTATTATGGCAGCGCCAAAAAGGGCCTTGGCATTCAACCGTTGATGGATGCGGTGACAGGGCTGTTCCAACCGATTGGGGAACAGGGGAGCGCCGCCCTATGCGGCAGCGTTTTCAAGGTGGAGTATACAGATTGCGGCCAGCGGCGTGTCTATCTACGGCTATACAGCGGAACGCTGCGCCTGCGGGATACGGTGGCCCTGGCCGGGAGAGAAAAGCTGAAAATCACAGAGATGCGTATTCCATCCAAAGGGGAAATTGTTCGGACAGACACCGCTTATCCGGGTGAAATTGTTATCCTTCCCAGCGACAGCGTGAGGTTAAACGATGTATTAGGGGATCAAACCCGGCTCCCTCGTAAAAGGTGGCGCGAGGCCCCCCTCCCCATGCTGCGGACGACGATTGCGCCGAAAACGGCAGCGCAAAGAGAACGGCTGCTGGACGCTCTTACGCAACTTGCGGATACTGACCCGCTTTTGCGCTGCGAAGTGGATTCCATCACCCATGAGATCATTCTTTCTTTTTTGGGCCGGGTGCAGTTGGAGGTCGTTTCCGCTTTGCTGTCGGAAAAATACAAGATTGAAACAGTGGTAAAGGAACCCACCGTCATTTATATGGAGCGGCCGCTCAAAGCAGCCAGCCACACCATCCATATCGAGGTGCCGCCCAACCCGTTTTGGGCATCTATCGGACTGTCTGTTACACCACTCCCGCTTGGCTCCGGCGTACAATACGAGAGCCGGGTTTCGCTGGGATACTTGAACCAGAGTTTTCAAAACGCTGTCAGGGATGGTATCCGTTACGGGCTGGAGCAGGGCTTGTTCGGCTGGAACGTAACGGACTGTAAGATTTGCTTTGAATACGGGCTTTATTACAGTCCAGTCAGCACGCCGGCGGACTTCCGCTCATTGGCCCCGATTGTATTGGAACAGGCATTGAAGGAATCGGGGACGCAGCTGCTGGAACCTTATCTCTCCTTCACCCTCTATGCGCCCCAGGAATACCTTTCCAGGGCTTATCATGATGCACCGAAATACTGTGCCACCATCGAAACGGCCCAGGTAAAAAAGGATGAAGTTGTCTTTACTGGCGAGATTCCCGCCCGCTGTATACAGGCATACCGTACTGATCTGGCCTTTTACACCAACGGGCAGAGCGTATGCCTTACAGAGCTAAAAGGGTATCAGGCCGCTGTCGGCCAGCCGGTCATCCAGCCCCGCCGTCCAAACAGCCGCCTGGACAAGGTGCGCTATATGTTTCAGAAGATAATGTAACGTCTTGCGCAATGCAAGCGTTCATTGCTGGCTATTGCGAAATATCATTGATAAAATCAGTATCAGAGAGGAGAAACTATTTTGAACCAGGAACAGACGAATATTACAACAGGAAAGCAAATACGTCATCTGCGAACACAATTGGGAATGACACAGGAAGAACTAGCCGGGGAATTGAATGTTACCCGGCAGGCACTATCGAATTGGGAGAGAGATGTTAATGAACCCGATTTAAATATGTTGAAAAAAATTTGCTTTCTTTTTGGAGTCAACATGGACGATTTTGCGAAGGAGGTAATAACAAAGATGGAAACATATGAAAAAAAGGAGAAACGACAATTTAATAAGTACGATATGGCAATTGGACTTTTTTATGGTGTTGGTATATTTCTTGGCATTGGTATTTTCTTTGTTGGCGGTTTTATGACAATGTCAGGTGCAGGGTGGGGAGCATCACTATTTGGCGGTGGCTGTTTTTCTCTTGTATTTGGCTTGATATGCCATGCAGTTATTACATTGAGAAGAAATGACAAATGATGACATATCCTGCTTTCTATACTTTTCGGTAATACCGAGTAAAAAAAGCCGCTGCTTTTGGCTTTCCAATAGCGGCGGCTTAATGCAAGCGGCGGCAAAGGGAAATATCCTTTGAATACCTTACAGAAGAAAAGTTTTGCAGCATTACAAAAATAAAAGCCTATACCATTTTGGAAAGAAAAGATACATAATAGTCAAGACGACAACAATCAGAAGTTATGGAGGGTAACAATGGAATATAGTAAGGAAGATTTAATGGAAGCAAAAAAGCAAATTTTGGGAGTGGGAGAGAACATGGGAACAGAGGAAAGTAAAAAAATCTGGGAGGAGAACGCACAATTTTGGGATAATGCAATGGGTGACGAATCTAATGAATTTCACAGAGAGGTAGTGCGCCCCAAAGTAACGGAACTTCTATCTCCTAATCCTGCGGATTACATTTTGGATATTGCGTGTGGCAATGGAAATTATTCTTCGTATCTTGCACAAAGAGGTGCTTCGGTTGTCGCTTTTGATTACAGCAAAAAAATGATAGAATTGGCTAAAAGACGGCAATCACAATATGCAAAACAAATTGAATTTTGTGTGGCGGATGCGACCGATAGAAAAAGTATATTAGAATTAAAAAGAAATCGAGCCTTTACGAAAGCAGTTTCTAATATGGCAATTATGGATATTACGGACATTGAACCACTTCTTATGGCTGTTTATGAACTGTTGCAGGAAAGCGGAATTTTTGTCTTTGCAACGCAACACCCTTGTTTTGTCACGTTGACTGAAAAATATATGACACCGCACAGTTACTATGATATAGCGATTGAAGGGCAACCGAAAGAGCAGATTTATTATCATCGTTCCATACAAGATATTTTTAACCTTTGTTTTAGAGCTGGATTTGTCATTGATGGATTTTATGAAGAATGTTTCAAAACCAACAAAGAAATTCCTATGGTAATGATAGTAAGGCTTAAGAAGGTAAAACGTGATAGCTTAAAATAAATTCAAGTTTGTCGGGTAAATAGCAAACCCAGCCGAGCCAGTCAACGATAAAATGAACGCCGCTTCGCGCCGTCGTTGACAGCCCCGCCCGTCTTTGCTGGTAGGCAATCAAGGGGCGACAGCAAGGAGTACTGCCGCCCCGCACTATTATTCAGAGAGGGGGAATTTCCATGACCGAAGATGAAGCCTACAAGGTGCATATCCAGTACACATTCAATGCCTTTTGCAAGGTAGTCATTCGTCACGCAGCCATAGATAAAATCTTGAAGCTGCGCCGGAGGTGGGAACGGGAAGTTTCCCTTGATTATCTGATGAGTGAAAAGTTTGTCCAGCTTGCCGAGCCGGAGTAGCTTGAAGAATATCTTTTTACCGCCTGCGGCCAGACCGCCGTTCTGTATCATGCGGAGCTTGCCGCCGCCCTTGCCCTTTTGCCGGAGCAGACGCAGGAAGAAATTTTTCGTTACTATTTCCTGCGCCAGCCGCAGCGAGTGATCGGCGTACATATTGGCCGGACACGCAGCACAGCGGGGCGGCATATCCGGCTTGCCTTGCAGCGGTTAAGGCGGCTCATGGAGGGAAATGACTATGAGTAAACTTCTCCCCTATGAAACAATCGTCAAAGCCCATGAGGGCGACCCGGACGCAATCGACACCATTCTTTCCCACTATGCCGGATATATCCGCTACTGTTCCAAAGTACACGGGAAAGTCAACGCCGAAGTTGAGGAACATATAAAGCAACAGCTCATTGCCGCCCTGTTCAAATTTCGCTTTGACCGATAAACAAAGAACAAACACTGGCTGTCATTAGCGGTTTCACTCCAGCCAGTTTACAATTCATCTATTCCTAAAGGAAGCAGGTCATAGTATAATAGAACCAACGACAAATATACTTTTAGGGGAGATATAGCAATATGAAAAGTAATAAATACTTAACTATTGGCTTATTAACAGGATTTATTGTCGGTGGTTGCATAGGTGTGTTGGCATGGGCGTTTTTGCAAAATCTTTTTGCTATTTCTATTTGTGCAGGTATCGGAATGTTGATTGGAATTGTTATAGGTACATTGATTGATTATGAAAAAAATAATCATCAAGAGAAATAGAAAAAATGCACAATGCCTTAAAGGGAAAACAGGAATTTATTGTGCTATCCATCATCGGGCCAACCTGACCTGAACTTTCAAAACTGAATATCCACCGCCCATCGGCGGCCAGCGAAAGCAGTAAGTCTGAAAAAGATTTGCTGCTTTTTTCTTTATCCGTTTGGCAAAATCGCAAAGTCATCCGTAGTAGGTAGGTGAAGCCGGAAACAAAAAATTTTCTGCGGCGGTAGCCAAATCTGCATTTTCTGTATTTCTAAGGCAAAGGAAAATTTGAGAAAATTCCCGGCAAGCGGGTAGCTGGCGGCCTTTGAAATGTATCTTTAGCGGAAAGAAAGAACTGCGGGTAAAAATCGCCCCACGCCGTAAGATTTTTGCAGAAATCCGGCCAAAACAGGCGGCAGCTATACGAGTAGTAAGTGCAAGGGGAAATCTACGGCTTACTTAGAGCAAGTTTCTACCACGGTGCCAAAATCCGCAATTCTGCGGTTTTGCCCCTCGCGGGAAACTTGTTGGGGAGTGCCTTCCCCAAACCCTGCTATGCGGCTTACGCCGCAAAAATATTTCTGTCCGGCAGACAGGAAATGCCCCGAAAATAGCTAACAGACCAGCCCATTTTTTGTGATAAGTGAAAGGAGGTTTACAGCCCATGCCGAAGCGATACAACACCCCCCACCGCAGCCATGTTGTGAAAACCCGGCTGACCGATGAAGAATACGCCGACTTCACAGAACGGCTTGCGCCCTATGGTATCAGTCAGTCCGAATTTCTCCGGCAGGCCATCCGGCGCACTACCATACGCCCCGTACTCCATGTGTCGTCAGTCAATGACGAGCTGCTCTCCGCTGTCGGGAAGCTCACAGCCGAGTACGGCAGGATTGGCGGCAATCTCAACCAGATTGCCCGCACCCTCAACGAGTGGCATAGCCCCTACCCGGCTATGGCAAAGGAATTGCGGGAAGCGGCCGCCGACCTTGCCGCCCTCAAGTATGAAGTCCTAAAGAAAGTAGGTGACGCCGTTGGCAACACTCAAGCATTTAGGCTCTAAGAACGCCGACTACGGAGCCGCCGAACAATACCTGCTCTTTGAGCATGACGAATTTACTATGAAGCCCGTCCTTGATGAAAACGGCAGGCTTATCCCCCGTGAGGATTATCGCTTGTCCACGCTGAACTGCGGCGGCGAGGATTTTGCCGTTGCGTGTATGCGCTCCAATCTCCGCTATGAGAAAAATCAGCGGCGGGAGGATGTGAAAAGCCACCACTATATCATCAGCTTTGACCCACGGGACGGGCCGGACAACGGCCTGACCGTAGACCGGGCGCAGGCGTTGGGGGAGCAATTCTGTAAAGAGCATTTCCCCGGCCATCAGGCCCTTGTCTGCACCCACCCGGACGGGCATAACCACAGCGGCAACATCCATGTGCATATCGTCATTAACAGCCTGCGGATAGAGGAAGTGCCGTTCCTGCCCTACATGGACAGGCCAGCGGACACGAAAGCCGGGTGCAAGCACCGCTGCACCGACGCAGCCCTACGCTACTTCAAGTCCGAGGTCATGGAGATGTGCCACCGGGAAGGACTTTACCAAATCGACCTCTTGAACGGCAGCAAGAACCGTGTCACAGACCGGGAATATTGGGCGCAGAAAAAGGGACAGGCCGCACTGGACAAGCAGAACGCCCCCATGATTGCAGGCGGTATCACGCCCCGGCAGACCAAGTTTGAAACGAACAAGGAGAAGCTGCGGCAGACCCTACGGAAAGCCCTTGCCACCGCTGCCAGCTTTGACGAGTTTTCCTCTCTGCTGTTGCGGGAGGGTGTGACCGTCAAGGAGAGCCGGGGGCGGCTGTCCTACCTCACGCCAGACAGGACGAAGCCTATCACCGCCCGGAAGCTGGGCGGCGACTTTGACCGCACCGCCGTCCTTGCCGTTTTGGAGCAGAACGCCCAGAGGGGCGTAACGGTTCGCTACACCCCGCAGCACCAAGCCGCCAGAGCCGCCGAACAGACCGCAGCCATACCCGAATACCTACACGCCGGGAAAGGCCGCTTACAGGGCGAAAAGACAGGGAAAATCGACCCCAGACAGGACAGTGTGCAGCGGCTTGTGGACATTGAGCAGAAGATGGCCGAGGGCAAGGGCAAAGGCTATGAACGATGGGCGAAGATACACAATCTGAAACAGGCCGCCAAGACCCTGACCATCTACCAACAGTACGGCTTTTCTTCCCCGGAACAGCTTGAAGCCGCCGTTGCTACCGCCTATCAGGAAATGCGCCAGACCAGCGGCGAACTGAAAGCACTGGAAACGAAGCTGCAAGGGAAAAGGGAGTTGCGGCAACAGGTACTTGCCTATGCCAAGACCAAGCCCATCCGCGAGGGGCTGAAAGCGCAGAAATCCGAGAAAGCCCGCGCCGCATACCGCCAGGCAAACGAGAGCGATTTTATCATAGCCGAAGCCGCCGCCCGGTATTTCAAGGCACAGGGGCTTACCAAGCTGCCCGGCCGAAAAGCGTTGCAGGCCGAGATCGAGCAGCTTATCTCCGAGAAAGACGGCCTGTACAACACCTATCACGAACAGAAGCAGCGGTTCAGGGAGTTGCAGACCGTCAAGCGGAACATCGACCAGATTTTGCGCCGGGAAGAGCCGCACCGCAGAAAGGAGCAGAGCCATGAACGATAAGCCGTCCCGCATGGACTACCGCCAGCACCAGGCAGCCCGCCGCCTTGTGCATGAGTGCTGTAACTACGACGAGGGGAACTGCCTGCTGTTAGACGACGGGGAGCCTTGCGTGTGCGTCCAGAGCATTTCCTATTCCCTCATGTGCCGCTGGTTCCGTGTGGCTGTCCTGCCCCTTGACGGGGAGCTGGCCGCAGCCCTCTTGTACCGGGGGAGCCGGAAACGCTGCGCGGTCTGCGGGGCGGCCTTTGTCCCCAAATCCAACCGGGGGAGATACTGCCCCGGCTGCGCCGGGTGCATGAAGAAACGCAAAGCCGCCGAGAGAAAGCGGAAACAAAGGCAGAAATGTCACGCTTTAGAGCCTTTCAAACCCGCATAAATCAAGGCTTTTTTCGTGGGTGTCAAAGGGTATGCGATACATTTATCCTTTCCCCCCGGAAATGCCGTCCTAATGCGTGACAAAGCCCAAAAACGACACAACACAGAGGGAGGTGATACTATCGCTGATTATATCAGGGCAGACACCACGCTGCCCGCCTATCTTCCATACCCCCGTTTCCTGCTGAAAATGGAGATTTCACAGACCGCCAAGCTGCTGTATGCGCTTTTATTAGACCGCTCCACCCTGTCACAGAAGAACGGCTGGCAGGACGGCGAGGGCAGGATATTCATTGTCTACCCCGTTGCGGAGATAGCGGAAATGCTGGACAAGGGTTGTACCGCCATCAAGGGAGCCTTGAAAGAACTGGACGCAGCCGGGCTTTTAGAACGGGAACGGCGGGGCTTCTCCGCACCCAATCGGCTTTATGTGAAAGTGCCGCCTGTCCCAGTGGTACGGTTTTCCGACCAACTGATGGCCGGAAAAGCGACCCTCATACAGTCGGAAAAGCGACCTTATGACGGTCGGAAAACCGACCCTATGATGGTCGGAAAACCGACCCCTAACAAAACTAATATAAACAACTTAATAGAGAACCAAACAATGAGAGCGAGTGGGGAGCCGCCCACAGCTTATGGCCGATATGAGAATATTTTTCTGTCAAAGGACGAATATGACGAGTTACAGGCAGAATACCCGGACAGGCTGGAACGGCTGATTGAGGAAATGAGCCATTACCTTGCCGCCAGCGGGAAAGCCTACCAGAATTATGCCGCCGCCTTGCACAGATGGGCGGCCAATGACAAAAAGGGAGCCGTAAAACAGGGCATCCCCGACTATACCTGTATGGAGGGAGAAAGCTTATGACAAGTGAAATCAAAGATATTTTGGAGAACATGACAACCGCCGCCCCGGAGATGGAGGACTATATCGGCGAGGACGGACTGCTTTACTGCGGAAAGTGCCATACGCCGAAAGAAGCCTACTTCCCGGAGGGTAAGGAGCTGTTTGGCCGTGACCGCCACCCGGCAGAGTGCGACTGCCAGAGAGCCGCCCGTGAGCAGCGGCAGGCCGCCGAGGAACACCGCCGCCATGTGGAAGCCGTGGAAAATCTGAAACAGAGGGCTTTTGCCGACTCAGCCATGCAGCAATGGACATTCGAGAACGACAACGGCAGAAACCCGCAGACCGGGATTGCCCGGCGGTATGCGGAGCATTGGGAAGAAATGCAGGCCGAAAACATCGGCTGCCTGTTCTGGGGGAACGTCGGCAACGGGAAAAGCTACCTTGCGGGCTGTATCGCAAACGCCCTCATGGAGAAAGAAGTCCCCGTATATATGACGAACTTCGCCGTTATCCTGGGCGACCTCTCTCCCGGCTTTACAGGCCGGAATGAGTATATTTCCCGCCTTTGCCGCTATCCGCTGCTTATCATTGACGACTTCGGCATGGAGCGTGGCACCGACTATGGACTGGAACAGGTATTCCATGTGATTGATACCCGATACCGCAGCAACAAGCCGCTGATCGCCACCACCAACCGCCCGCTGGACGAGTTGAAAAAGCCGACAGACACGGCCCATTCCCGGATTTATGACCGACTGCTGTCCATGTGCGTCCCGATACGCTTTACTGGCGTCAACTTCCGGCAGGAAACCGCAAAGCGGAAAATGGAAACCATGAAGAAACTGCTGGCTGAATGAAAGGAGTATTGCCTATGGAGAATATCAAGCAGCACGACCACCGTACCACCCGCCGCCCCGACTGCGTGACGGAAATCCGCATGGGGAATACCGTTCTTGTCGTGTCCGGCTTTTTCAAGAAAGACACCACCAGCACCGCCGCCGACAAGATGGCGAGGGTACTGGAAGCGGAAGCCGCTGCTACACAAAAAAAGGCGATTTGACAAGCTGTAAAGAAGCAGATTTATCACTTTTACCGCTGTACAGCCGCCCCTGTTCCGTGGTACAATGAAACCACGGAATAGTGGGGCTGGCTGTCGGAAACGGAGGATTTTATGTTAAGACAAGCCACCCAAAACCTCATTACCGCCCTTTATCCGAGATTGTCCCATGAGGACGAATTGCAAGGCGAGAGCAATTCCATTTCCAACCAGAAACGGATTTTGGAAGCCTACGCCAAGCAGAACGGCTTTACCAATCTGCGCTGGTACACCGACGACGGCTACTCAGGTGCGAACTTCCAGCGGCCCGGATTTCAAGCCATGCTTGCAGACATTGAAGCCGGGAAAGTCGGCACCGTCATAGTCAAGGACATGAGCAGGCTGGGGCGTAATTACTTGCAGGTGGGATTTTACACGGAAATGCTGTTCCCTCAAAAGGGCGTGCGTTTTATCGCTGTCAATGACAACGTGGACAGCGCAAACGGCGGCATGGACAATGATTTTACCCCTCTGCGGAACTTATTTAACGAATGGCTGGTGAGAGATACGAGCAAGAAAATCAAGGCAGTAAAGAAAGCAAAAGGCATGAGCGGCAAGCCTGTAACCAGCAAGCCAGTCTATGGCTATCTCATGGACAAGGACGAGAACTATATCGTTGACGAGGAAGCCGCCCCGGTTGTCCGGCAGATTTACCAGCTTTGCCTTGCGGGAAATGGCCCGACCAAGATTGCCCGTATGCTGACGGAGCAGCAAATCCCCACGCCGGGGACGCTGGAATACCGCAGGACGGGCAGCACCCGACGCTACCACCCCGGCTATGAGTGCAAGTGGGCGACAAACACCGTCGTCCATCTGCTGGAAAACCGGGAGTACACTGGCTGTCTGGTAAACTTCAAGACGGAGAAGCCCTCTTACAAGGTCAAGCACAGCGTTGAGAACCCCATCGAGAAGCAGGCTATCTTCCCAAATCACCATGAGCCGATTATCGACACGGAAACATGGGAGCGTGTGCAGGAGTTACGCAAGCAGCGAAAACGCCCGAACCGCTATGATGAAGTGGGGCTGTTCTCTGGTATGCTGTTCTGCGCCGACTGCGGCCATGTGCTGTATCAGCAGCGGTATCAGAACAAGAACCGCAAGCAGGACTGTTATATCTGCGGCAGCTACAAGAAGCGTACCCGTGACTGTACGGCACACTTTATCCGCACCGACCTTTTGACGGCGGGCGTGCTTTCCAATCTCCGGCAAGTGACGGAATACGCCGCCAGGCATGAGAGCCGCTTTGTAAAGCTGCTCATCCAGCAGAACGAAATCGGCGGCAAGAGAAAGACCGCCGCAGCCACGAAGCAGCTTGAACAGGCCCAGACACGCATTGCCGAAGTGAACCGCATTATCAAGCGGCTGTATGAGGACAATGTAAGCGGCAAAATCAGCGACGAGCGTTTCATGGAGCTGTCGGCGGACTATGAGCAGGAGCAGCGGGAACTGAAAGACCGGGCTGCCGCTTTGCAGGAGGAACTTTCCAAGTCGCAGGCCGCCACCGTCAACGCCGAGAAATTCATGGGGATTGTGAGAAAGCACCTTGCTTTTGAAGAATTGACCCCCACCCTCTTGCGGGAAATGATTGAGAAAATCGTCGTGCATGAGTGCAGCTATGACGAGAACGGCACCCGCAGGCAGGACATTGAGATTTATTACAGCTTTGTCGGCAAGATAGACTTGCCGGAAGCCTAACGCCTGACCTATCCGACACAGCCCTAAGTGCCGGATAGGAACGGCAAAATTTTTTACACTTCTATTACTTCTTTATCGCACATTAGCAAAAGTCTAAGGGTTCATTTGCGGAAATGTGGAAAGTTTGCTCTTTTTTCTTTTTAAAGCTAAAAAAACTTTACGCATAGTTTTTACCATTTCATTTATCCGTTTACATAACATTTTATAGATGGGCTTTTTCCCAACTTTAAACAAGCTACACCCGGCATTTCTCCACTGTTTCCACCAAGTTTTCAACACTCTCCACAGAGTTTTCCACGTGGTTTATGTAAACCTGTGGAAATACAAGACGTATAAAACCGCATTCCCATGCGGTTTTTTGGAAAATAGTTTTTCTAAAAGAAAGATGTTGCCCTATTTTGTGTGAAAAGCTAGGTGGAAAACTCTGTGGAAATTGGTGAAAGTTGTGTAATTCCTTGCCCAATGGATACGATTATTTTTTATGTTCTTGGGGCGTTTGATTTCTCTTTGCTTGCATGGATTTTCGGATGGATTCCAAAACAGCTTTTCCTTATATCTTCTTAGAATATAGCATTTCTAAAAATGATAAAGCCCCCTCCTATATAAATTAATCCATGAAAGAGTCCGATCCTCGAACAAGTCATTACATGGAAGAACCGCTGCAACAACTGCTAAAACGGACAAAAATTCCCTCTACATCTTTTATCAGGCGCATCATACGCCTTTCGGCGCCTTATTTTCATCCAACAAAAGCTTGTGGCCCGAGAGTGTTTTGTCGTTCTGATGCTGTCAAGGGACCGCCCCTCGCACCGTGTAAGCGAATTTTCCCTGTGAACCGCAAGATGGAATGATAGACAGAATCCCCCGTATGAGTTCAATCATACGGGGATTGCTATTATATGGGCATCATCCTATGGCCCTGTTGCCTCTTGTAGGACGCGTCTTGTTACTATAAACGTACCTTGACTTTGTTGGCATCCAGCCATAAGTATGGGACATCTCGTTGCCTAAACGGTCCAGATAAGAAGTAATGGTCTGACATCCCCATTCAATGCCTTTTATGTTTGTAATAAAGTCCGTCATCCTTCTTCCTTGAAACGGAGGAAAAACCGGCCTTAAACCAATGACTTTCCAACCGTAAAATTTTGGATTCCCATAGAGCCCGGTCCAATTTCATACTCATCAAAACTGATAACCACATTGCCGCTACCATCGATATAAAATTTTTGGTCATCGGTTATCCCCTGGAATCCCTCATCCGGCATATCCGGTGTTGGAACAAAGTAGGGCCACTGTACCGGATCTTCTGCGATACGTTGATCGATGGTTTCTTGGATTGCTTGGTTAGCGATCTCTTTATAGTCCGGTCCCAATACATCTTCCAAGGTGAGATCCTTTCCGGAGGACAGTTCGAGATTGTAGAAGATCTGCTGTGTATAAGCGCTTGCCGCTGTCTCTGTCTTATGAATGACAAAGGACAATATTTTTTCGTTAGAACTCTTGATCTCATAGGTAATATCCAAAATAACCGGCATCCATTCCGTGGGGTCCTGCCCTTGTGCAATCGCTTCCTCCCGATTCTGTTTGGCTTCTTGGCGGGCGTCAGCAACAATGGCGTCTATTTTTTCTTGAATCTCCCTGTTGACGCGTTTCTCCAGTTCTGTATTTCCTGTTCCAGCAATGGATGGTTGATTGACTGTGATCCATTCGGAGTCTGTCTCAATGGAATACGAACGAAATGTCAATACTTTCGCTACATTTCCCAGCACGGGGACCTCAGCCATAGCACTGGCAAAGGTGGAACTGAGATTCAGAAGTGCAACAAATAGGATACACACAGCTGCTGCGGCGGACAAAACTGGTCTGTACCAAGCGATCCTTCGACGAGAGGATGCCCGTACAAACGCCTGATCTATAACATTTGGAAGCTGCTCCGGAATTTCCATGGATTCATAAACTTTTTTCGCCTTTTCAAAATTTGTCATCATTGGTATCCTCCTAAACATATATATAAAAGTTTGTTCCTACGGCATTCCCGGGTGACCGTAGACCAAGCTCAGAGCTATCATGGTTTTTATAGGACACTATGTTGTGACCACCTCCCCTTGAAGGTCGACCTTTAAAAGCTTGAGTGCTTTATATAAACGCGACTTCACCGTACTGAGCGGTGCTCCAGTGATAGCCGCAATATCTTCCAGCTTCATATCCTCAAAAAAGCGTAAAATCACAATGGTTCGCAATATGGGCTCCAGGCCCTGAACCGCACGATAAAGATCTACATTCTGTGCGACATCCTGTTCCTCTGCGGCTGGGCAGGTGGATTCCGTATATTCTTCGAGGGAGACAACCTTTTTTCC
This sequence comes from Anaeromassilibacillus sp. SJQ-1, assembly GCF_046693725.1. Classification (NCBI taxonomy): domain Bacteria; kingdom Bacillati; phylum Bacillota; class Clostridia; order Eubacteriales; family Acutalibacteraceae; genus Anaeromassilibacillus; species Anaeromassilibacillus sp. SJQ-1. Next base: position 160,824 of record NZ_JBKEIV010000048.1, read on the forward strand.
TCGCAAGTAAGTAAGGGCCTGATTTACCAGAATCCGATAGAACCATGTCTTCATATAAGCGGGATTTCGAAGCGTATGCAGCTTTTCTATCCCCTTGACGACTGCATCCTGCACCACATCCAATGCCGCATCACTGTTTTTGGTATAACTATAAGCCAGGCGATAAAAAGCCTGCTGATTCTGTGTGATATACTCCCGAAAATCCTGGGTTGTTGCCATAATCCAGCCCCACCAATCTGTTCTATATTTCTTATTCTGTCTATTAGACGCTTCCCAGCCCAAAAAAGTTGATACAAATGTGAAAAGCTGTCTATGGAGAAAACCTCCGACCACTTTTTGAATCCTGTATTCTCCCCTCCCATTCCCCAGGGGTAATGGCAATTCCTGTGGGTCCCGCTTCATCATGAGGCTTTCCATCTTCTTTTTTGTTTCCGGAGTTGGATGTACCCAACTAAATCTGTATTCATTGCGGGAGGGTATAAGCAAGGAGCTGCCTTAAAAGAAAGGCAACTCCTTCGTTAATCCATTATGGTTCCTGAGCGAATGGTTTTTGTATCCAAATCCCGCCGCCCCTGGCCGTGTTTCGCTCTACCAATTGGGATCGTGCTCCATCCTATCTTTTATATTCTCACTCACATAAGGATCCTGTGCGGGGTAGTTTTTGCATCCATATTCGAGATAATTTCCAGAGAATTCCATACTACTATATTGGTTATATTTATCCAGTCATCCCTTCGAATGAATGCCTCGACCCATTCACTTACACCTTCTCGTACAGCTTTTCTCTCTAATCGATTCAGTAACGTATTCTTTATCAATTGCTTCGTGGATTGTTCCATATTGGATGCTCTTTGTCGCTTTAATATTTGATAAAACAGTATCCGTTGGCTTAATAGCAACAAGGATGCCCTACCTTTGCGGCGACTGTCCCTATAAAAACGTTCATTAGCTTAATGGCGATAGGGGCCCCGCCTTTTGTGGCCGTCGTTTTACCACTTCTATTCCTATTACAAATATCCGTTCGTTTAATAGCGATAGGGGCCCCGCCTTTTGTGGCTGTCGCTTTACCACTTCTATCCCTATTACAAATATCCGTTCGTTTAATAGCGATAGGGATACCCCGCCTTTTGCGGTGGCTGTCCCTGTTAAAAATATTGATTTCGATATATTGAGATGTTTGTTCCTGAAACAATTTGCCAAATCAACATGGCATTCTTCCAAAAACGCCTACATTATAATATTGTATTCCTCTGTTTATTTCGAAGTGGGGCCGTAACCAAATGGCGCTCGATTACGCCTCCGCCAGCCTGCACAGAAGGATTCCTTCCCGGTGCCGCTTTATAAGCATAAAGAGTTCACTGAAATATCTTTTGTTTCTAACCGAAACATAAAACCGAATGGGATCTTATAAAGAGAAAAAGCCCCCGGCAAACGGGACGCTAAAAGGCGGTATGAACCGCCTTCCCGGACGCTTTGCGGCCGGAGCCAGCACGCCGCAGCGTGCTGGCAAGCGTCCCGCCCATCTGCGGGAGCTTTGAACATTTTTTATATTACTCTCTCAATCAGGCTTGCCGGACTATCTGGCAACCCGATTGTCCAATTATTTGCAGGCCTCATATACGGCAACTGCACATGCCACAGTCGCACCAACCATCGGGTTGTTGCCCATTCCGATCAAGCCCATCATCTCGACGTGCGCCGGAACAGAAGAAGAACCTGCGAACTGTGCATCGCCATGCATACGGCCCATAGAGTCGGTCAAGCCATAGGAAGCCGGGCCAGCCGCCATATTGTCCGGATGCAGGGTACGGCCTGTGCCGCCGCCGGAAGCAACGGAGAAATACGGACGGTTATTCTCGATTGCCCATTTCTTATAAGTACCAGCAACCAAATGCTGGAAGCGGGTCGGGTTGGTGGAGTTACCGGTGATGGAGACGTCCACACCCTCCTTCTTCATAATCGCAACACCTTCGAGGACGTCATTTGCGCCGTAGCACTTGACTGCCGCACGCTCGCCCTCGGAGAATGCCTTTTCCTCCACAACGGTCAACTCGTCGTTGAAGAAGTCGTAATCGGTCTTCACATAGGTGAAACCATTGATTCTGGAAATGATGTATGCAGCATCCTTGCCCAAGCCATTCAGGATAATGCGGAGCGGCTCTTTACGGGCACGGTTTGCCGTCTTGGCAATGCCGATTGCACCTTCTGCCGCAGCAAAAGACTCGTGACCCGCGAGGAATGCAAAGCACTTGGTTTCGTCGCGGAGCAACCGTGCGCCCAAGTTGCCGTGGCCCAGACCAACCTTACGGTTCTCTGCAACAGAACCCGGGATGCAGAATGCCTGCAAGCCAATGCCGATTGACTCTGCAGCATCTGCGGCGGAAGCGCAACCCTTCTTCAGAGCAACTGCGCAACCCAATGTATACGCCCAGCTGGCGTTCTCAAACGCAATGGGCTGTACACCCTTGACAATTTTATCCACATCGATTCCTTTGCTCAGGCAAAGGTCGCGCGCATCTTCGAGGCTGGCAAGGCCATACTCGGCAAGGCACTTTTCGATTTTGGGCATTCTTCTTTCTTTACCTTCAAACTTGACATCGTTAGCCATGTAAGTTGTCCTCCTTTATTCTGCTTTCTTCAGCGATCCCCCAGTTGGGATACGCCTGATTTGGAAAGTTCGGTATGTTCCCTGCCGAATTATTCTTCACGCGGATCGATGTACTTCGCCGCGCCGTCAAAGCGGCCATATTGGCCGATATTCTGCTCATAAGCAGTCTTCGGGTCCACACCGTGGCGGATATCTTCCATCATCTTGCCAAGTTTGACAAACTGATAGCCGATGACCTCATTGTTTTCGTCCAGAGCGGTCTTGAGAACATAGCCTTCGGCCATCTCCATGTAGCGGACGCCCTTTGCACCCGTGCTGAACATAGTGCCAACCTGGGAACGCAGGCCCTTGCCCAAGTCTTCCAGGCTTGCGCCGATCGGCAAACCATCCTCGGAGAACGCGGTCTGGCTGCGGCCATAGGCCAGCTGCTTAAAGATCTCGCGCATTGCGACGTTGATTGCATCGCAAACGAGGTCGGTATTCAAGCACTCCAACAGAGTCTTACCCGGGAGAATTTCTGCTGCCATAGCGGCAGAATGGGTCATGCCGGAGCAGCCCAGGGTTTCCACCAAAGCCTCCTGCACAATGCCATCTTTTACATTCAGGGTCAATTTGCAAGCGCCCTGCTGCGGTGCACACCAGCCCACACCATGGGACAGGCCGGAGATGTCTTTGATCTCGTAGGCTTTTACCCACTTGCCCTCCTCCGGGATGGGTGCGGGACCGTGATGGGGACCTTTGGCTACAGGACACATGTTTTCCACTTCATGGGAATAATTCATATCGGTACTCCTTTCGGTTTCAAGTTTCCTTGGTTTAACCACCATACATATTGATTATAGGCCATTTTCCGAATTTTAGCAAGAGTTTGTCCAGGCAAAATTATAGGAAATCCCTCTCGATTTTCCTTGCTTTTCGGGAAACTCTGGAAAGTGGACAGCCTGCTTTTTATACAGTGTCTTTCGATCAAAAACAATTGTACCGTTCTGGTAAGCACAGGCCATAGGTAAAGACCTCTCAATGTAGGAAATTCTCCTTTCCAATCAGCTGTAACAGAGTTCTTGCCAAAACAAGTTCATTGAGAGGGGCTGATTCTCTCACTGGCCGCCATTGGATCCGTGAGAGAATCAGCTGAATCAAACTTATTTCAAACGAACACAATACCAATAAAATATACCATCTCAAATATCCACTGGAAATCCACCGTCAGAAACGATTCGACCTGTTTGTTCATGTACCCCAGGATAAAGCAGAATCCAAGCAATCGCTCTATCGATGGAACCGCTCAAAGGGTTCTGCCAGGTCAAGAGGGGTTCCTTCTATATTGTGTAGGGAAAACCGTACCAAAAGGCTGCTCGGAAGACGCCCAAAATTGCAAAGAGCATATCTTGCCTTCCTCTTTTCCGATTTTTGCGCAAATTGTTTGGTTTTCTCTTGGCAGATTCATAATTAATTTACATTTATCTTATTGACAATCGGGCAAAGTAATGATAAATTAATAACTAGAGTTAGCACTCGATCTAAAAGAGTGCTAAAACTAAAACCTAAATAAAAGAGGTGGGAAGGTTGGAACTCAGCGAACGGAAGAAAAAAATCCTGGCAGCAGTCGTCGAATTGTATGTTTCTACCGGCGAGCCAGTCGGTTCAAAGGCGCTTTGTGACAACCTAGACTTTGCGGTCTCTTCTGCCACTGTTCGCAATGAAATGAGCGATTTGGCCGAAATGGGACTTTTGGACCAACCGCACACCTCGGCGGGCAGAGTGCCCACACAGATGGGGTATCGAGTTTATATCGACACCCTGATGAAAAGAAAGCCCGTCACCCGCGAGGAGAAGCGTTTCCTGGACAGCCAGCTGCTCTCCAGCGCCTATGACCCGGAAAAGTTGCTGGACGGCGTCTCCAGAGTTCTGGCAGCCGCTACGCGGTTTGCCGCAGTGTCAACTACGCCGAGCGGGCGTGGCGCCAATATCCGCGCGATTCAGTTCGTACAGACGAGTCGCCGGACAGCGATGGTTATTTTGATGACCTCTGCTGGGACCATGAAAACGCGCGTATTCCATTGCGATTTTGATCTGTCCCAAGAAATCTTACGGTGTTTTTCCGGGTGTTTAATGAGCGGTTGGCTGGAATGCCCGTTTCAGAGGTAACGCCCGCCTTTATTCAAAATATGGCGGCCTCGATGGGAGAAATGGCGATCCTGATGTCCTCTGCGTTCATGGCTGTTCTCGATGTCGCTCGGGATTCCATGCAGGCGGAAATCTGTATGGAGGGACAGACGAATCTCCTTTTTTATCCAGAACTTTCCCTTACGGCGCGCCGGATGATGGATTTTTTGGCACGGGCAGATGAATTGAACCGTCTGTTGGAACAGCGGAGCAAGAGTGTGAAGGTACTGATCGGCGATGAGACCGGCCGGCCGGAATTGAAAGATTCCAGTGTGGTGATCTCCCGCTATACCGTTGGAGGCAAAGATGCTGGTGCGCTGGCGATCATCGGTCCCATGCGCATGAATTATGCCAAGGTGATCTCCCACATGGAGTATCTATCCGATGCAGTGGGAAAAATGCTTACCGAATTGATGGATTATAATGCTTAATCATGATAGAGCGCAAAAGGCGCAATTTAAAACGAAGGAGGGTCCGGGCAGTTGAATACGGAGGAAAAGAATCCGCAGACAGAGGCCGGAACTGAACCGCAGGCGAGCGCGGAACCGGAGGCTTCCGAACAAGCGGAAAAGGCAGACAAAAAGGACAAAGGAGGCTTTGGCGGCAAAAAGGCCAAAGCAGAGAAAGAAGCGATGCAGAAAAAGCTTGAAGAAGCAGAGGAGGCCCTGAAAAAGCAAAAAGATCAATTTTTGCGCACCGCAGCGGAATATGACAATTTCCGCAAGCGGACCGAGCGTGAAAAAGCGGCGATTTATTCCGACGCGACAGCCGCAGCGGTGCTGGAATTTCTGCCGGTGGCAGACAATCTGGAGCGCGCGCTCGAGCAACAGGAGTGCAGTGTCGAAGATCTGCGCAAGGGCGTTGAAATGGTCCAGACACAGCTGAAAAGGGCACTGGAAAAGCTAGGCGTGGCCGAGATGGGCGTCGCAGGGGAGGCGTTCAACCCGGAGTTACACAATGCTGTATCGCACATCGATGACGAGAGCGCAGCGGAAAATGTGGTCGCACAGGTTTATCAGAAGGGATATAAGATCGGCGACAAAGTCGTCCGGCATGCAACGGTCGTGGTTGCAAACTGAGCGGTTCGCCATCCCGCAATCCCCTTTCCAAATATAAATTACTGACGAAAACAACCGAATCAAAACTGGAGGTATAGATTATGAGTAAGACAATTGGTATTGACCTTGGTACAACAAATTCCTGCGTAGCCGTAATTGAGGGCGGCGAGCCGGTCGTAATTGCCAACGCAGAAGGGGCGCGTACAACGCCGTCCGTAGTGGCATTCTCCAAAACTGGCGAGCGCATGGTGGGTCAGGTGGCAAAGCGCCAAGCGATCACGAATCCAGACCGCACCATTTCTTCCATCAAGAGAGAGATGGGTTCCAACTATAAAGTGGCTATCGACGACAAGAGCTACACCCCGCAGGAAATTTCTGCAATGATTTTGCAAAAGCTGAAGGCAGATGCAGAGGCCTATCTGGGCGAAACGGTCACCTCTGCGGTTATCACTGTTCCGGCATACTTCACCGACGCACAGCGTCAGGCTACAAAAGATGCCGGCAAGATTGCCGGTCTTGATGTAAAGCGCATTATCAATGAACCGACCGCAGCTGCTCTGTCCTATGGCATCGACAAGGGCGAAGAGCAGAAGATCATGGTGTATGACCTCGGCGGCGGTACATTCGACGTTTCCATCATCGAGATGGGCGACGGTGTTCAGGAGGTTCTTGCAACTGCTGGCAACAACCGCTTGGGCGGCGACGATTTTGATAAGCGCATCATCGATTGGATGGTCAGCTCCTTTAAACAGGAGAGCGGAATTGATCTCTCCGGCGACAAGATGGCGATGCAGAGACTGAAGGAAGCGGCAGAAAAGGCAAAGATCGAACTGTCCGGCATGACTTCGAGCCAAATCAACCTGCCGTTTATCACCGCCGATGCCACCGGTCCAAAGCATCTCGATATGACGTTGACCCGCGCAAAGTTCAATGAACTGACCGCTGACCTCGTAGAAAAGACCATTGGCCCGGTTCGTCAGGCTATGCAGGATGCCGGTTTGCAGTTCAGCCAGATCAGCAAGGTTCTGCTCGTCGGCGGTTCTTCCAGAATCCCGGCTGTTCAGGAAGAGGTTAAGAAGCTGACTGGCAAGGAGCCGTTCAAGGGCATCAACCCGGATGAATGCGTTGCCATTGGCGCTGCATTGCAGGCAGGCGTGCTCGGCGGCGAAGTCGAAGGCTTGTTGTTGCTGGATGTCACGCCCCTGTCCCTCGGCGTTGAGACCATGGGCGGCGTCATGACGAAGGTAATCGAGCGCAATACCACCATCCCGACTAAGAAGAGCCAGATCTTCTCCACGGCTGCGGATGGCCAGACACAGGTCGAAGTCAACGTACTGCAGGGTGAACGTGAATTCGCGCGCGATAACAAGCAGTTGGGGCTGTTCAAGTTGGACGGCATTGCACCCGCACCGCGCGGCATCCCCCAGATCGAGGTCACGTTCGACATCGATGCAAACGGCATCGTCAACGTTTCTGCAAAGGACCTTGCAACCGGCAAAGAGCAGCACATCACGATTTCTTCCAGTTCCAATATGAGCAAGGACGACATCGACAAGGCTGTCAAGGATGCGGAAAAGTATGCCGCAGAGGATAAAAAGCGCCGCGAAGAGGTCGATACAAAGAACGAGGCGGAGAATCTCTGCTACTCGGTCGAAAAACTGATAAAGGACAGCGGCGATAAGATGGACGCCTCTGACAAGAGCGACCTGGAAGCAAAGTCCAATGCGCTGAAGCAGGCGGTTTCCGGCAATGATGTCGCGGATATCAAGAGCCGTACAGAAGAACTGCAAAAAGCTTTGTATGCCGTTTCCGAAAAGCTGTATAAGGCAGCTGCACCGCAAGGCGGCCAGCCGGCAGATAATGCGGGGGCCCCGGCGCAGGATACAAACGGCAATCCGGTCTATGACGCAGAGTACAAGGACGTCGATGACAACAACAATAAATAAACTTTCGGGCGTACTGCATGGCAGTATTCGTTCCTGATAAACGATGGTAAGGCTGTTGTGGGTGTGGATGATACCCACAACAGCTTTCACCCGTAAAATGGCGAAGTGGATTTTCTCTAAAAGTGATTTACAACAGGCGGAAAACCTGATAGGATAGAGAACGCGGCTGTGCCGCATAAAAATGAGAGTTCGCGTGGGCAAAGATTTCCAGACAGAGCTGAGGCGGCTTGCGCATTTGTAGGAGTGATAGGTGTGGCCGATAAAAGGGATTTTTATGAAGTGATGGGTGTGCCAAAGAACGCCACCGAAGACGAAATAAAAAAAGCCTACCGCAAATTGGCAAAAAAATATCACCCGGATCTCAATCCGGGGGACAAAGAGGCGGAGGCAAAATTTAAAGAAGTCAATGAGGCGTATGAGGTACTCTCGGACAAAGATAAAAGGGCCCGGTACGACCAGTTCGGCCATGCCGGGGTGGACCCCAACTTCGGTGGCGGTGCAGGCGGCAGCCCGTTCACCGGCGACATCGACTTGGGGGATATTTTCAACAGCTTTTTTGGCGGCTTTGGCGGCGGCGCGCGCCGCGCCAATCCAAATGCGCCGCGCCGCGGCAGCGATACGGAGGGAGTCGTCAACATCAGCTTCGAGGAAGCTGCAAAAGGTTGTAAAAAAACCATATCCTTCAACAAAATTGAGTCGTGTCCGGACTGCGGCGGCACAGGCGCCGCGAAGGGAACCAGTCCAGCATCCTGCCCTCAGTGTGGCGGCTCGGGACAAGTACGTATCAACCAGCGTACGCCGTTTGGCGTGGTACAGACCGCGCGGACCTGTGACCGCTGCGGCGGTACTGGCCGCGTGATCGAATCTCCCTGCCACACTTGCAACGGCAGCGGACGCGTGCGCAAACAAAAGACGATTGAGATCAACATCCCTGCCGGTGTTGACAATGACCAGATGCTCAATGTTTCCGGACAAGGCAATGCAGGTGCAAACGGCGGCCCTAGCGGCGATTTACATGTCTATGTAAATGTGCGGCCGCATCCGATCTTTGAGCGCCGCGGGGACGATGTATGGTGTGAAATGCCGATCACATTTACGCAAGCGGCACTCGGTGCTGAGGTAACCGTACCGACCATTGACGGACGTGTAAGTTACCAAGTGCGTGAGGGCACACAACCCGGGGATGTGTTTAAACTCAAAGGAAAGGGAATCCCCCATATCAACGGCAGGGGCCGGGGAGATCAATATGTCCGGATGACCATCGAAGTCCCCAAAAATCTCTCTCAAAAGCAGAAGCAACTTTTACAAGAATTTGATAGCTGCGCGGAAGAGAAAAACTACCAAAAACGCAAAGGCTTTTTCGACAAAATTAAAGAGATGTTCGACGATAAAAAAGCATAACCGGACCAGGACAGGGCCTCTTTGTCCCCTGTCCTGGTTTTGTTCTATTCAAGAGGATGGATAAAAGAGTCGCTCCTACAAGGATTGATTCCAAGTAAATGCATCGGCTTTCCATTGTTTCCTTTCCTCAGCAGGCAGATTCTTTGATTAAAGAGTGTACCGCTCTTCCAAAGTATTGGATTCTTCTCAAAATAGTGAGACCACAGCAAGGGATCGTACTCACCAGAACCATGGAGAAAAGAGGTCCATATGGATACAGAGTTTATAAATTTAACATCCGAAAACCTATTACACGAGCATTTGTGCTGTATCATTCGCAGCAGGAAGCCCCATCCGGGGGTGGAAGCAAAGAGACAATGGCTTTCAGACCGGCTTCCAGAGGGTCATGTCTTTCGGAAGTTGAACGAAAAGGCAACCGTCTTTATCGAATATGCGCCTCTCGAAACCGCTTGGGTTCCTGTAGTTGGCGACAACTACTATTACCTATATTGCTTGTGGGTTTCTGGCAACTACAAAGGAAAAGGGTATGGGAAGGCGCTGATGGAGTATTGTTTCGCGGATGCCAAAGAGAAGGGAAAATCCGGCATTTGTATGCTTGGCGCAAAAAGGCAAAAGCCCTGGCTTTCCGATCAAGCATTTGCAAAAGAATTTGGCTTTGAGTGCGTTGATACGGCCGATCCAGGCTATGAACTGCTTGCGTGTTCTTTTGATGGAACAACACCGCGATTCGCCCCAAATGCAAAAATTGGGAAAATTGCAAATCAGGAATTAACCATTTACTATGATATGCAGTGTCCCTATATCCATCAAAGCGTGGAGACCATTCGGCAGTACTGCGCAGCGAATGACGTACCTGTATCGTTTATTCAGGTCGATACATTACAAAAAGCAAAGGAATTGCCCTGTGTATTCAATAATTGGGCCGTGTTTTATAAAGGAAATTTCGAGACCGTGAACCTGCTGGACGTAGCCTATTTAAAGAGAATCCTCAAGAAGTAAACAGACGGTTTGGCGGTTCCCCAAGAAAGCAAGGCGTCTGATAAAATCGGTACAGAGGGAAACCCTAAATTGTCTAAAAAAGGCCCTGCATCCAGTGTTCTACACCGGATGCAGGGCCTTTTCTTCTCTTCCACTTTCCATCATCCAAAAGATTTAAAAATCTCAGGATGAACGAATGATCCGCTGTATAACAGGCGATATGCCCATTTTCCAATCGCCAAAGGGTGTATCATTGGCCTGAACAATCAAACAAGCATCCGAAATTACCGCCAAAAGGACTCCCTCAATTGGAACGCTCTCCTTTTAAAGTTCCCATACAAAAAGGACATACGCCAACAACAGAATATTCTATTTGTATTATTATATATAATATTACGATTCGTATAAAATCTTTGCAAGCAGAGCATTCGAAACTAAAAAACCTTTTCGGGTAAATCGGAACCCTCCCGGCCAACATTCTGTCAGACCTGCATGTGCATAGTTCTGCGCACTGCGTTTCCAATGCGTTGGGAGGGAAATTCCAAAGCGTGCGCTGTATTTTTGATCCTGCAATCCCTCTGTTAATCGGAGTGCCAACATGGCGTATTCTTTCGGACTCCCCGCAGGTATCTCGGCGTCTACGTCCTCTATGGGCGGCTGTCCAGCTAAAAATGCGCGAAGATCGCGCGTTTCATAAAAACGCCTTCCACTTAGAAAGGAGTGTGCTGCAGGGCCAAGTCCCAGATATTCTTCACAATGCCAATATTTCAGATTGTGACGGCTCTCAAAGCCCGGCTTGGCAAAATTGGAGATTTCGTATTGTCTTAAACCATGCCGCTCCAATTCGTCACAGACCGCTTCATACAGAGTACATGCCTCTTCTTCGTCCGGCAATTGCAGCTGCTCTCTGCGCTGATAAAAGGCCGTGTTTGGCTCAATTTTCAGGAGGTAGGCCGACACATGCGGCACTCCTAACTCGGCACAAACGGCCGCCGAACGCTTGGCGCTTTCCACCGTTTGGCCAGGGATACCAAGCATTAGATCCAGGGAAAGGTTGTCGATGCCTACTCTACGCGCAGTCTCTACAGCCTGTACCACCTGTGCAAACGTGTGCCGCCTGCCCAAGAGCTTGAGTTCCCGGTCATCCGCCGACTGCATCCCGATCGATAGGCGATTGCCCCCCTCTGCCCGAAAGCCCTGTAAAAAATCGTCCAGGTCGATACCGGGATTGACCTCTGCGGTTATCTCCGCATCCTGTAAGCCAAAGGAAATTTTCGCTTGTTTTATCAGACGCGCTATCCGGGTTCCCCTCAATAAACTGGGCGTGCCTCCCCCAAAATAGAGAGTGTCCGCCAAACGGCCTAATTTAAACGAATTGTATTGCATTCTTTTAATCATACAATCCGTATATAAATTTAACCATTCCTCAGAGGCATGTATGGAATAGAAATCACAATAGGGACATTTCTTTTCACAAAACGGCACATGCAAATACAGCCCAATCTTACTCATCCAGTTTCAGCACACTCATAAACGCTTCCTGCGGGACCTCGACGGTTCCCAGCTGGCGCATGCGCTTCTTACCTTCCTTCTGCTTCTCGAGCAGCTTCTTCTTCTGCTAATGTCGCCGCCATAACATTTCGCCAAAACATCCTTGCGCAACGCTTTGACCGTTTCACGGGCAATAATCCGTCCCCCACGCAAGCTTGAATCGGTACTTCGAAGAGCTGGCGCGGAATTTTTTCGCGCAGCTTTTCTGCCATTTGCGTGCACGGGGATATGCCTTGTCCGCATGAATGATAAACGACAATGCATCCACGACTTCGCCATTGAGCATGATGTCCAGTTTGACTAGGTTGCTCTTTTGGTAACCGGCCAGCTCATAGTCAAAGCTGGCATAACCGCGCGTACGCGATTTCAGCGCGTCGAAAAAGTCGTAAATGATCTCATTGAGAGGCAACTCATAGTGAATATCGACACGGTCTGTGTCAATATAATTCATGTCCTTAAAAATACCGCGGCGTTCCTGACAAAGATCCATAATATTGCCCACGTATTCCTTCGGTGTATAAATGTGGGCATTGGTGATCGGTTCCTCCGCCTGCGCTATCAACGATGGGTCCGGATAATTGGTCGGGTTGTCGATCGCGATCATCTCTCCGTCCGTCTTTGTGATATGGTAGACAACGCTTGGCGCAGTCGTAATAATGTCCAAATTGTATTCCCGTTCCAGGCGCTCCTGGATGATCTCCATATGCAAAAGCCCCAAAAAACCACAGCGGAATCCAAAGCCCAGCGCGATGGAGGTCTCTGGCTCAAAGGAGAGCGCCGCGTCATTGAGCTGCAATTTCTCCAGCGCATCCCGCAGATCCGGATATTTTGCTCCATCCGCGGGATAGATCCCACAGAACACCATGGGCTGTACTGCACGGTATCCCGGCAGTGGCTCCTTTGCCGGATTGTCCGCCCGGGTAATGGTGTCCCCGACACGCGCTTCACGGACCGCCTTGATCGATGCCGCAATATAACCAACCTCGCCTGCGCGCAGACAGTCCATCGGTTCAAAACTGGTGGCGCGCATGTAGCCGCATTCCACTACCGTAAACTCACTGCCTACACTCATCATACGGATGGTATCGCCGGGGTGAACCGTCCCATCCTTGATGCGTACATGCGCGATGACGCCCTTATAGGCATCGTAGTAGGAATCGAAGATCAATGCGCGCAGAGGGGCGTCTTCCTCGCCCTCGGGCGGTGGAACCTGTTTGACGATTTGTTCCATCACCGCGCCGATATTGGTCCCCATCTTTGCCGAAATACAAGGAGCCTCATCCGCTGGAATACCGATCACGTCCTCAATCTCCTGCCGCACATGTTCTGGCTGGGCACTCGGTAAATCGATCTTATTGATAACTGGCACAATCTCCAATCCCGCATCCACTGCCAAATAGGTGTTGGCCAGAGTCTGGGCCTCAATCCCCTGTGAGGCATCCACCACCAAGACCGCTCCTTCACATGCTGCCAGAGAGCGCGATACCTCATAGTTAAAGTCCACATGACCAGGCGTATCGATCAGATTGAACACATAGTCCTGATCGTCCTTTGCGTGATATACCAATGTAACTGCATGGGCTTTGATCGTGATTCCACGCTCTCTCTCCAAGTCCATGTCGTCCAAAATCTGATCTTCCATGTCGCGCAGCGCGACTGATTTCGTCTGCTCCAATATGCGATCCGCCAACGTACTCTTACCGTGATCGATGTGGGCAATAATACTAAAATTGCGGATTCGTTCGCGTGGTATTGACAAATGAATCACCCGTTTCCATTTCCTATTAAAATACACGGATAGATTATATCACAGCAACAGCCGAACTTCCAGCACAAGGTATAACCGCAGCTGCTAAATTTTCCTTAACAACGAAAAGGACTTATCTTCCAAACAGGCTTACACGTATACAATTGAGCGTATAGGACATTCCATGCTCACGATAGCAGCGAAGAACCCCTTTCATTTTGCGCAGTATTTTCGATTTATAGCAGTGATACGGTTATCTTTCTTCGCCTAGCGCTCCAAAATTTTGCCTGAACAATCCGTAGGACTATCATTCACACAAATATTTCCATATTTACTACTGTCTGATTAACGACACTATCCAAACATTCTGATACATATTGCCCTACATTGTAAACTGGAATGATGATCGGCCCTTTGGAAAACGTTCTATTCTGTCGTTGCTCCTTAACTCTTCCTACTCTTGCGCCAATTCAGGTCTTTGTTACAGCCTTCTTTGATAAAATATCATAACACACAAATCCTTTTCATGACAATCACCTGTTTCTTTATTCATTTGACCGTTCAAAAATCCATGTATAATGGATTCGCTTTCATGAAAAGTATTCGAAACAAAAGACCAATGATTACAGATGCATTTTCGAAACATCTTAAGATGCGACAATATCAAACTCTGCATAATATATTTCGCCGCCAAACGTATTTCCATAGCGATAGTGCCCCGGCGAAAGGGCATCTTCCCCATAGGAATCCACCGGATGAATCCGGTGTTCGCTGCGGGAGTGAGGGCTTGCCAATATTCCGATGTCATGCCAGGCAGCATCCGGTAAATAGTCCAGCTTCTCCCATCGGCCATTGTCTGTCTGACGTTCCAGCCAATAGTTCTCCCCATATCCGACTTCCTTTTCCGTCCCATTATTGATGATGATTACAATTTCCTTCGGGGCGGGCAGAATTGTTCCTTCCTGCACAGAAAGCGAAAAGCCATCTGTAACCATCTCCTCCTCTTCAGAAGAAGGCTGTACCAAGGATGTGGATGTTTCAATTCGATGAGAAACCGTTTCCGGTCCTTGCAGAGAAGTTGTCGTGCAGCCAATCAGTGCTGCACAGGCCCCTAACAAAACCGCGGTGCATATCGCCTTTTTCATACAGCGTCCCTCCCTTTCCATTTATAAGGAATACCACCGGTACAAAGAAAATTTTTCAAAAGCTATTCCCCGGTCACTCTCATTGATTTCAAAACGTTCCATGCCGTACGCTTTAGCCTTTTTTCTAGGCAGCAATCCAATCACATTTTGCATAAAATGGCAGCCCTTTCCTCATACTAATCCATGAGGTGAAACATATGGAATATGTTTGGGCATTCGTTGTCGGCGGAGCGATCTGCGTCGTCGGTCAGCTGTTAATCGATTACACCAAGCTGACTCCAGCCCGTATTTTGGTCCTATTTGTTACGCTTGGGGTTGTTCTGGGTGGGCTTGGCCTCTATGAGCCTTTGGTCGATTTTGCAGGTGCAGGCGCTACAGTTCCCCTGACGGGATTTGGCTACAATATGGCAAAGGGAACCCTGGAAGCAATCCGGGAAAAAGGATTCCTGGGTATATTTACCGGTGGACTGACGGCGGGAGCAGCGGGGATTGCCGCCGCAGTATTCTTTGGCTATCTCGCCGCGATATTTTCAAAACCCGGAGATAAGAGCTAATCGCTATGTCCGATATGGGAAATATGCTTACCGTGGCCTTCGCATCCTACAGGGACGCTTTATCGGCATGTTATTGTACAAACTTCTGAAGCATATCTATGAAAAAACACGCCGTGACATTGAACGGTGGCGGGAATTCCGGAGAAGACACAAAAATAAAACGGGCAGGTAGCATACCTGCCCGTATCCTTTCCCGTCCATACGGAAGAAAATCTCCGTCCTCACTGAATGGAGCAATCCAAATAGTGCTCAAGCTCCTCTTCGTCCTTCCGCTTCTTTTCAAAAAAGAGGACAACAGCCACAGCAGCAGCGGCTACAGCTGCAAGAGCAGAAACAATTGTAATAAAAACAGCAAAGTTATTTCCTTTTTTCAATGCGAGCACCTCCATTTGTAAATACAAGCCCGGCAGGCCGGGGAACGCCGCCGCGGCGAGGAGCTTGTTGATACAACCAAATTGTTATCTATATGATAACCGTTTTCCTACAAAAAGTCAAATGAAATTCCCCTTGGAAATGATTTCCCATGCAATATGAGAAAAAGCAGAGCATATGCTCTGCTTTCAGCTTTTCCTCGCGTATTCGACTTAAGCCTGCGCACCGTTCAGCTTGCGAACGAGAGCGGACTTCTTTCTCGCAGCTGCGTTCTTATGCAGAATGCCCTTTGCAGCCGCCTGATCGATCTTCTTCACCGCAACACGGACGGCCTCAGCCTTATTTTCCGCACCGGTCTCTACTGCAAGGTTTGCTTTTTTGATCTCCGTCTTCAGGCTGGAGTTGAATGCTTTATTGATAAGCGTCTTTGTAGCAGTCACCTTCACGCGCTTCTTAGCAGATTTAATATTCGGCATAGTTCCACCTCCTTTGGTGCTGTCATGTAGTTTTTATTCTACCATTAAGGTTCCAAAAAATCAAGCTTTTTCTGAAAAAGCAGCGCCTTTCTACGAAATCACAAAAGGGAGAAATGTATATGGAATACCGTACCGACCTTGCGCTGGAATATACGGAGCCAGCAAGCCAGCGGGTAGAGAAAAAGAAGAATTGTACAATTACACGCATACGAGAAAACGGCGCGGAATATATCACGTTGGAGGTCCCTGCCATCTCGGATCATATCGACAGTGGGGACGAACTTCTGCACCAACTGCGCGATGAACTCCGTGCACTTCTGCCAGAAAAAGGGCTTGTTTTGGTGGCAGGTCTTGGCAATCGAGCGATCACCCCGGATGCTTTGGGACCGCAAACCGCAGAACAGGTTCTTGCAACGCGACACATCCGGGGAGAGATTGCACGGGTCACGGGGCTGGACGGCTTGCGCCCCGTCGCAGTGGTCAGCACAGGGGTGTTGGGCTGTACAGGAGTCGAAACCCGCGAGCTTCTGTCCGCGTTGGCCCGAGAATTTCAGCCTGCCGCTGTGATCGCAGTCGATGCATTGGCAGCGCGCAGCTTAGGCCGCCTGGGATGTACCATACAGCTCAGTACCAGTGGCATCTCCCCCGGCTCCGGAGTCAATAACGCCCGTCCCCAGCTCAGCCGGGAAACGCTCGGCGTCCCAGTCGTTGGAATTGGCGTTCCTACTGTGGTGGACGCCGGCACACTTGCCGCTGATCTGCTTGGATACGCCGCTCCTAAAGATAAGGTTGCTCCGCGCGGTGCAAATATGGTGGTTACTCCGCGCGAGATCGATTTGCTCATTGCCCGCGCTGCACGCATGGTCGCCATGGCCATCAATACCGCCTTAAACCCCTCGCTTTCTGTTGAGGAATTCTCCATCCTGGCCAGCTAACCCCATAAAGTTCTCCAAACTGGGGGACGCCATTCACGCCCACTCTCGCTTCTTCTCCAATTGTGCTTTTTTCAAGATGTCCCATTTTTCCACAGGTCTGTATTTCTATGGACCTGCATACACATTAAGAAGCACGGCTACGGTTTTTGTACGTCAAAAGCAGGGCCGAATCGGTTGAATGGCGGGGGAATGCAAAACATGAAAAATTGGCGACAATATGGACGGATGCTTTGTTCTGCAGCGCTTGCCGCTGTGGCAGTATTCTGTACGGCAGCCCGCCTGCCGGAACTGCACGCGGGGGATGCCGCGCTCGCAGCGGCGGGATTCATCCTTCCGGGTGGTGCAGCAGAAGCGTTTCGCACAGACTTTTCCGAGGATACCGTCGCCAGCACACCGGCTGTCTCGTCCTCCCAGGCCCCAATCTCTTCTAGTGAACCAGCCAGTTCTTCCAGCACACCGTCTTCCTCCTCCGTTTCCTCAGGTACCGTCAGTGAAACAATCACTGGAAATGTCAAAGAGTTGAGTATCAGCAATTCCGGCATTCAATACGAAAACATGTGGGTCAAAAATACCAATCAAAATCACGATATCGACATTGGCGCTGAATTAGCCAAGGAACCAGCGGTTAAAATGAAAAAGGACGGAACCATCCAAATCCTTATTTACCACACACATACAACCGAGGCGTTCGCGGGTTCTTCCCGCACACAGGACAACTCTCAAAATGTGGTGGCAGTAGGTGAGGAAATCAAAAAACAGCTGGAAGCTGCTGGCTTCGGCGTGGTTCATGACACCACCTGTCATGATTACCCCAGTTATAACGGTGCTTACGACCGCTCTGGCGAAACCATCCAACGAAATCTGGAAAAATATCCAGACATCCAGGTCACATTGGATGTTCACCGCGATGCCATGGGAACGCAGGATGGCATCCGTCTGAAACCCACCGCGATGATCCAGGGGAAGAAAGCTGCCCAAATCATGATTATTTCAGGTTGTGACGATGACGGAACTCTGGGATTCCCCGACTGGGAGTACAATCTTCGCTTAGGAGTCCGCGTTCAAAAAAGCCTCTCCGATCTATACCCAGGGTTGGCGCGCCCCCTCAGCTTCTGCCCCCGTAAATACAACGAGCACATGACAAAAGGCTCTTTACTGGTGGAGTTTGGCACAGAAGTCAATACACTGGAAGAGGTAAAGTACTCCGGGCAGCTCTTCGGAAAAGCCCTGGCAGAAACATTGAACCAACTTACGTAACCCTCGGAAAGGAACAGGACGTATCATGAAACGGAATACAAATGCACGGATCTTTGCCGTCTCATTCTACAGCACGCTTTGTATCTTAGTTTTGGCGATCGGTATTCTGGAAGTGGATTATTATTCGCGTCAGACTGGGTTTGGCGACGACCAAACACTGATTCATACGCTGACCGGATGGGATTTGCACCTCTAGGCAGATTGTTCATAAAAAATTAACCGCTGTATGTAGGCCAGCCGGGCTGGTTCGGTTGCTTTCTCTTCGAAATATGCTATAATTACTTGTAGCCCGCAAATATGCGCAGATTCGGCAAAAAACGCCCCCTTGATTGAAGAGATTTTCCGACCATTCCCTCGACAGGGTCCCGTTGCCCATAGGGAGCCCGCGCCCCTGCCGGTTATCTCAGGAGGTTTCAAATTGAAAAAACATAGTAGAGCGTTGTTGCTCGTTTTTATGATCGTATTCGGTGTGGCGTCCACCTTTGGAACAGTAGCTTTTGCAACCGAGGTCTCCACGGACCCGCAACAGCCCCAACAGACTCAACAACAGGTGATCGGCCGCACTCCGGAATCCGCCCCACCTGCTGTGGAACCGACCCCAGATCCCACCACACCGGTCGTAGACCCGTCACCCGAAACGCCCCCTTCCTCTGAAACACCGTCAGAGGCCCCCTCCACAACATCCACCGCGCCGCCGGTGTCAGAGCCACCTGCTACATCAACACCGCCTGTGGCTCCTCCCTCTTCGCAGGCTACGGCTCCAAGCAGTTCGCAGACGGCCTCCAGAAGACCGTCCACTTCCAGCCGTTCCCGCTCTTCCACACCGGAAGCTTCGTCCAACGCGTCGAGTTCCTCTTCTGAGGCGGAATCTTCCAGCTCAGAATCCTCTAGTTCGATCTCTCTCCCGTCGGTCAGTGTGCCGGATGATAGCAGCTTGCTTCCATCCTCCAGTATGGCGCCCACCTCAAACCGCACGGTCAATTGGATTGGTATCATCGCATGGGTATGTATCGGACTGGGCGTTGTAGTGGTTGTGATTGTCATTTTGAGCAACCGGAGGCCACCGCGCGGCGGCAGTGGCCGCAAGCGTTATCGTCGTCCGAAACGCCGTAAAAAGCATCTATTGAACGACAAATATTATCGCAATTTGAAATATTAAGCAATTGAGGGTGTCCCAAAAGTCATGAAATGACGGAAGGATACCCTCATTTTTTAGGAACTCAGATATTTTTCCAGACAGAAGGAGGATGCCCCAAAACTATGAACTTAAAAATTCACAGTTTTGGGGCACTCTCCTTCTCTATAGCAGTTGAAAAAATGAATCTTTTCTACAAAAATTTATTTATATAATCCAAATTTTCTGTTCTTCTTTATGCGATACCAGTAATTATCTCATTTTAATTCTATGTTCATTTAGCCACCATTTGGTTGCAAAAGCGTATCTTCTATGCTACAAAATAGTAGCATAGAGAAAGAAGGTGGGGCCATGTTTTTCCAACGCATTGAGGACTTACGAATCGACCACGATAAGACACAGCAGGAGATTGCCGATGTATTAAGCTGCAAGCGGGAGGTCTACCGCCGTTACGAAAAGGGCATTCGCGAGATCCCTGTCTGGGCTGTGCTGAAATTGGCAAAATACTACCACGTATCAACCGATTATATTCTGGGACTGAGCGACCAGAAAGGAGAGGCATATGAGTAAAAAAGTCATTTTCTTTGATATAGATGGCACACTGCTTTCCTCACACAATGAGCGGTATTTTTATGTGGAACCCAGCGCTCTGGAAGCGTTGAAACAGTTAAAGCAAAATGGACATATTGTCGCTATTTCTTCTGGAAGACCAGAACTCTTTATTCATAAATATTTTCCCGGCATCTTCTCCAACTATGTGGCGATGAACGGCGCCCATGTGGTGGTGGATGGAAAAACGGTCTTTGAAGAGTGCTTTTCTCCGGATGAAATCCGGAAGTACATTGAATATTTCGACCGCTATGGCTGCTGGTACAATTTTGTAGGGAACACCCGGGGATGGGCTCGCCATGTTCCAGAGGAACAAATCGAGCCGTTAAACGAAAGCTATGGCATGCCCGGTTATCTACAGACCGACTGGGAGCCGGAAGACGTTCACGCCAGCCTGATCGATTTTGTTTTTCAGGATGAGGCGCATTATCTCCGGTGCAAACCAGCCTTCCAAAAGCCGATGGTTCTGAATAAGCATCCCGGCAGCCTGGCCGCAGATCTTTCCTTCCAGGGAAAAGACAAGTCCCGTGGCGTACAGATCTTTCTGAAGGAGGCTGGGATTTCGCCGGAGGATGCTTATGCCATTGGAGATGGATACAACGACATCACCATGATGAAAGTCGTGGGCCATTCC
This sequence comes from Anaeromassilibacillus sp. SJQ-1, assembly GCF_046693725.1. Taxonomy (NCBI): domain Bacteria; kingdom Bacillati; phylum Bacillota; class Clostridia; order Eubacteriales; family Acutalibacteraceae; genus Anaeromassilibacillus; species Anaeromassilibacillus sp. SJQ-1. Next base: position 181,396 of record NZ_JBKEIV010000048.1, read on the forward strand.
ATCGCAATGGGCAATGCAGTGGAGGATCTAAAGAACGTGGCGGAATACGTAACCGCCGGTATTGACGACGATGGCATTTATAAAGCCTGCAAACATTATCAGCTGTTCTGAAGAATGATGCCTAAAGGGTTGCAGGCGCCGAGCACAAAGAGTATGCAGCCATGGTTCTTCCCGCAATCTGCATCATGGAATGCTTTGCGCCCAAACCCCTTATTCCAATGTTCTTACACCCACACAAGAAGGGATGCCGGAGATGTGCATATGCACATCTCCGGCATCCCTTCCGAACTTTACCGGCCTTTGGGCTCGGCACTCTGCCTGGCTTCCCTCTTCCGGCGAGAACGCAACTCTTTGAAGAAGGCGGTCAGCAATCCCGCGCACACATCTTCCAACACGCCGCCGGTGACACCCGGCGCATGGTTGTACGGCAATGCGAAGAGGTTCACTACGGAACCACAGGAACCCGCCTTTTGGTCTTTCGCGCCAAATACCACGCGCGGAATTCGCGCATTGATAATTGCACCGGCGCACATAGGGCAGGGCTCCAATGTCACATACAGCGTACACTGCCACAGGCGCCAGCCTCCCAATGCACGGCAAGCCCCATCGATTGCCTCCAACTCCGCATGGCAAAGTGCATTTTTCCCGACCTCCCGCCGGTTTCGTCCGCGCGCAATCACACGATCCTGATAGACGATCACCGCCCCGACGGGAACCTCTCCTTCCGCAGCGGCCTCCCGGGCAAGTTCCAAGGCCTCCCGCATGAATGCTTCGTCACGATTTTCCAGAAGAAACCCTCCCCGGCATCATAGATACATCATCAGCACACAGGACAGGGCACAGTAGCCAAATAGAACCAAGCCTCCTGGATTGACGATCATATGGAGAAATTTTTGTCCTACCGTCAGTGCACAAGCCGTCCGGGACAAACGGAAAAAACCCTTTCTACGTACAGCTAGAAATACGACGGAGCCGATACCCAGGAGAATCCAAGCAGCAAAGGCGATCAGATAGACTGTATTCGCCAAGAGATCTCCCTGATACCATTGCAGAAGGGTAATCGCAGCCGATAGACCATTATTGAGAAAATGAATCGCTATGGATACCCAAAGATTTCCGGTCTTAACCACTACAAAGGCTAACGCCAGACCGCAAAGAAAGGCAAATGGCAGCTGAATCAAGTTCCCGTGGAACATGCCGAATAAAAACGCGGAACCAACAATGGCAAAGCCATCCCCGAACCGCCGGAGGCCATGCAGCACTGCGCCGCGGAAAACCAACTCTTCTACAAGTGGTGGAATTACCGCGAGCGAAATAAAATATAGCGCCTGAATGGACGGTTCTCCGGTGAGTGGAGAATCCGGCAAAGTCCCACTGTAGCCTGCCCACTCCAAAAAGTCCGCCATCCAATTCGCTGGAAAATTCGCCAGCATACACACACCCATTCCCAGAAAAACACACGCCAGCGCTGTGGAAAACGGTGTCTTTTCAAACAGCAGGACCCTCTGTAATGGCTGCCGCTTGATCGCCAGATACAAAAGCGGCGGCAAGGCAAACGCCAAAATATAAGTGACGCCATTGACCAGGTAATACAGCAGGGACGTATACCCGCCGAACTGGAGTTCTCCCTGCCAACGGTACCCCACCATTCGCAAAAAACCGTTTTCTACGGACGGCAAAACCGCCATCAGCAAAACGACCAACAGAAGCATCCAGCTCAGGCCGCTCGCCGTTTTTCGAAGCATATGTTTTTCTTCACGTCTTTGCTCGTAAAACGGGTCCATTCTAGCCTGTGGATAGGGGATATACGGATCATTTTGTTGCGGTAGATATGGATGATAATTGGTCAATTTTAGCCCCCCTTTGGACAGTAACAACCTGCTTTTAAATAAAACGTATTATAGCACACCCGGCGCCATACCGCAAGTTGTAGAAGATGTTCCCGCATCGCCCGCGTAGAAGGACCGTTTGATCCCATCTCTGTAAACATCTTGTCAAACCTTGACCCATCCGGCGATGCAGTGGTAAAATCGGAACGGCAATGTTTTCGCTTCATCCGCCGGAACATATAGACAGAAAGGGTGTTGACTCAAATGTACCAGGGCGCAGTATTTTTCGACGCAGATGGCACGCTGATCGATGGGCCGTCTGGGATTTTTGCTCCCACTGAAAAAACGAAAGAGGCAATCGCACAGTTGCGCGAACAGGGATTTCTCACCGTTCTCGCCACTGGACGTTCCCAGTGTTATGTGCTCCCCAGCCTCCTTTTGTTTGACTGTTATATCACCGCCAATGGCGCGCGTTCGGAAGCGGGCGGCACGGTGATTCACAATCAGACCATTGCACCTGAGGCATTGCGCACCCTTGTTACCTATCTCGATATGGTGGGAATCAATTCGGTTCTGGAGGAACCGGAGTATTGTTATTGCCGGGATCTCTCTGAAGAATCCTTTCAGGGGATGATGCGTAAATATGCGTTCCCCATCGATCGGTTTCTTCCTCTGCAATCGCTCGAAGGCCTGCACATTAATAAGCTGATGGTCACTTACGACTGTGTGGACAAGCGGGACCGGTTTTTACACGATTTTAGCGACCGGTATGACATCACAGATCAACCCGGCAATCAGGCATGCGACGTCGGACAACGTGGTATTTCCAAGGGCCTGGGCGTGAAGAACGTTTTAGAGTACTTTCAGATTCCGCGGGAACATGCCTATGCATTTGGCGATGCGGACAACGACTACGATATGTTTCGCAGCGTCGGGACCGGGATCGCCATGGGGCGCCATACCGCAAAACTAGGGCAGGTATCGTGTATGGTCACCGGAACGGTCCAGCAGGATGGTATTCACTCAGCGTTACAAAAACTCCATTTGATTTAAAGAAACGCGAAACGAACGATTCCAGAATGATTCTAGTTTCGTCATACAAAGAGGCGCCCAGAACGCGGTCCACTTGACCGGGTTTTGGGCGTCTTTGTTGTTTTGCTCCTGCTTGGAAGATCGAATAAGCCCCGATTGCGCAATCTGGTCTTACCGCTTACAAGGCACGAACCAGCCGGACGATCAAGTCCGCACAGGGTTCCACACCAATCAGACCGCTGTCCAGGGATAGATGGTAATTCTGTGACATTCCCCACTCCCGGTCCGTATAATGGCGGTAATAGAGGCGCCGTTTTCGATCCTTTTCTTCCAATCGTTTTTCCGGACTCTTTTCCGATTCCCCATACAAACGGACAATCCGTTGAGCCCTTGTTCCCAGATCTGCATGTACGAATACGTGGAAGCAATCGTCTCGCTCCCGCAGGATGTAATCGGCGCAACGACCTACAATTACACAGGGCCCCTTCTCCGCCAACTGATGAATCACCTTGTTTTGCATGGCCCAGAGAAAGTCTTCTGTGGACATACCGTTCATCGCGCCTTGGGTCCCCCGCGTAGAAAAAGCGTATGCAAACCAATTCTTGTTTGGCACATCTTCGCTTTCTTGCTCCACATATTGTTCGTCAAAACCGGTTTCCAGCGCGATTTTTTTACCAGTTCCTTGTCATAAAACGCCACGCCGAGTTGCTGTGCAACCAACCGTCCTATACTTCTTCCACCGCTACCGAACTCACGGCTGATAGTGGCAATGCGCTTTTGCATTCCTCGGATTCCTCCTTTCGGCGGATGGACTTGGATTCCATTCCGATCAGTAAAATCGTGAGTAAAAAGGACAATACGTCTGCCACAGGGGCCGCCCACAGCATCCCTGTCACGCCAAAAAGCGAGGACAGGATCACCACGCCGGGTACCAAAAATACCACATCCCTGGACAAGGAGAGTACGGTCGCTTTGACCGGCTTGCCGATCGCCTGCAGAAAGATGCTGCTGGCCTTCTGAATACAACACAAAAGAATGCCTCCTAGATAGATACGGAAACAGAGATTTGCATATTCGTTGTATAAGTCACTCTCGCTGCCAAATAGGTGCACAATCACCTGCGGACAACATTCAAACAGCAACATGGAGATCGCTCCTACCGCGATGTTCGCCAGAATCACCAACCGGTACACAGAGAATACCCTCTTAAAATTGCCCGCTCCATAGTTGTATCCGATGACCGGCTGGCCTCCCACGGCAATTCCCACAGAAAATGCAATCACAATGCCAAACACTTTCATCACGATTCCCACCGCAGAGAGAGGAATATCCGCTCCATAAGGAGACTGCGGCCCTTGAAGAACAATCATGTTGTTCGCTACACTGATAATAACAACGATGGCAATCTGCGTGATAAAACTGGAAACGCCAAGTTGACAAATTCTTCGCGCAATCCGGCTGTGCAACCGAAAACTCTGCTTTTGAAAACGGAAGGATTTGGGCTTGTGAAAATACGCCGCCGTCATGATGCAGGAAGCAATCTGTCCAATAATGGTGGCAATTGCGGCGCCTTTGACCCCCATATGAAAAATGAAGATCGAAACTGGATCTAAAATCAGATTGATGACGGCCCCTAACACAGTTGCAACCATCGAATATCCTGGTGACCCATCCGCACGGATTGCCGCATTCATCCCCGATGTAAAAATATAGAATGGAATCCCCAGCAATATAATCCGCATGTAGTCCCAAGCATATGCATAACACGCCTCTGTCACGCCGAACAGATGTAGGATGGGATCTGTGAACACAAGGCCGATAATCATCAATACAATCCCCACCACGGCCGATAAAACAATGCCATTTCCGATGCATCGGTGACTGGTCTCTTGATCTCCGCTTCCCAGAGACAAACTCAGAAATGCAGCGCTGCCGTCCCCAACCAAAAGGGCTAGGGCCAATGCCACCACCGTAAATGGATAGACCACATTGGTAGCTGCATTTCCGAGATACCCCACGCTCTGCCCGATGAAGATCTGATCCACAATGTTGTACAAAGCGCTTACCAGCATGGACAGCACACACGGGATCGAAAACTTCAAAAGTAGTTTTCCAACCGGCGCTGCTGCAAGGTATGCGTTTGCATCCTGTCTTGTTTCCGACATTCTGTACTCTCCTTCACTATAAAAATACTTTTCTCGGCGTATGGGTCCGGGAAAGCAATTCCCACTTGTTCTGCCACATCCATCCGACTTTTCTGAGGAAGGCAACAAAAAAACGTGTCATCTAAAAACGGAAAACCGTCATAGACAACACGCTATCAGGAGCTGGACTTACATCTATATCGAGTTTTAGATGGAACACATCCATTTTACCGAAACGCCGGCCCTTTTATTATAATGGAACTTTTTTCGCAATGTAAGCAAAAATTGCATCTTATTAAATCTTTGTGCATCCTTTCGCATACGAGGCTGGCTCCTTTTTGGCGTCCTGCACAAAACTCAAAGGAACTTCTTTTTCCGGAAAATCCATATGCAAACGCCAACAACCAAAGCGCTGAACAAAATAACGAGTGGATACCCAAATGACCAGTGCAACTCTGGCATATTGGCAAAATTCATTCCATACCAGCCGGCAATTAAGGAGAGCGGCAAAAAGACAGTCGTCACCACCGTGAGCACCTTCATAATCTGATTCTGTTTGATGTCCACCTGGGCCTGGTAGACCTCGCGTACCTGTATCGAATAGTCGCGCAAAAGCTGGACATTATTGCAGAGCCGCTCCGTACGTTTTGTAAAAAGTTTAAAATATCGAAGCTCTGTCTCTGTAAAAAAACCATTTTCATTTTCCTGAAATGCTTCTCCCAGATCGATCAACTGCTCATAATAGCTGTGCAGGTACAAAAGCTCTTTTCGCATAGCCATCATTCGGTGGTTAAAGCCGTCAAAATCTCCGTTCAAAACCGCATCTTCCATATGAGTGAGCTGTTCCTCCAACTCTTCAAGGAACAAGAGATCCGGCCCGATCAGGTATTCCAGAAAATCATAAAGTACGCGGGCAAACGTGGGATTCCGCCATTTTTTACGTACGTACAGCTGGTGCAGCGCTCGCTCTGCCACACCGCTTTCATCCACCAGTACCAGGAAATTGTCCTGCACATAGAAGCCAACCGGAATGTGCCTGTTGTTTTGGACTTTCTCCCGCCGGACCGGAATGTACAGTGTGCCGAACAGATACTGGCTGTGAACCTCTGTCTTGGTCATACGGATATGCCCGCACTCCCGCACCGTACGGGCATTCAATCCCATACGGGTTCCCTCTTTTTCCAATTCCTGTTGGGAAAGCACAGCCACATACGGCTGGTCGAGCCGCTTAGGGCATGCCTGTATCTTTTCCATCCGTTCTCCCAGTTGGTAGTACATCCGCCCTTCCCTCCAAACTTTAGAGATTCCTTCCGATCCATGTATAAAACATCCGGTACTTTAGAGCGTTGTCTTAAGAAAACCTGTAGGGACGGCTAACAATCCGCCTACGGAAGATTGCTATTCGCGCCCCACTCAGGTTTTTCAATCTCAACGTGCCTTTTAGGGCGTTGTCTCAAGAAAACCTGTAGGGGCGGCTAACAATCCGCCTAGGGAAGATTGCTATTCGCGTCCCACCCAGGTTTTTTCAATCTCAACGCGCCTTTTAAGGCGTTGTCTTAAGAAAACCTGTAGGGGCGGCCAACAGCCTGCCTACGGAAGATTGCTATTCGCATCCCACTCAGGTTCTTTCCATCCCAACGTGCCTTTTAGGGCGTTGTTTTAAGAAAACCTGTAGGGGCGGCTAACAACCTGCCTACGAAAGATTGCTATTCGCGCCCACTCAGGTTCTTTCCATCTCAACGTGCCTTTTAGGGCGTTGTTTTAAGAAAACCTGTAGGGGCGGCTAACAATCCGCCTAGGGAAGATTGCTATTCGCGTCCCACTCAGGTTCTTTCCATCTCAACGTGCCTTTTAGGGCGCTGCTTTAAGAAAATAGAAAGGATAGCTGCGGGCTGTCCCTAAAAGTTTCTAATCTCACCGCTCTTTGCCCGGGCGTTTTTTCAGTTTTCCATCGCGTTCTTTAATTGCGCTTTCATGCTCTGTGCAGAATGTCCATATCGATGTGATCCATCGGAACCAATATGGATTCCCACCACTTCCCCCTTATCATTCAGAAGTGGTGCGCCGCTGGCTCCCTGTGTTCCAAATTCATCACTGAGCACATATTCCAATTCCTCCCCGTCGTCGGAGATGACCACACAGGGGTATAGGCAATCGTCGTAATAATACAATGTATCATCTGGATTGATGTATGCTGCCAAATAGATTACATCGCCGCTCTGGCAAGGTTCTTCCGCCAAAGAAAAGCTCTTTACATTATCCCCCTTTTCCACATAAAAGGCTGCCAGATCCTTTCCCGCCTTTCCAGTTTCTGAGATGGACGCCGCATCCGGAAGCGGTAATACGCCTGAAACTGTACCATATATCGTTTCGACATTGCTGTCGAAGATGTCATACAGGTCCCCACCTTGTACGTAGCTGCTCAAATTCTTCTCGTCAACCTCTACCTCGTCGGAAGAAAAGTAGTGGCAGGCCGTCAGAAGAAGCGGTTGGTCGCTTTCTTCAATCTGTGCTACAAAGGCTGTACCCGCCATATATTCCCCCTCTGTCGTCCGCCAATTTACATTGAAGACCGATCCAGGTTCCAACGTCCCAAATGAAGGCAATGGTAAATAATCCGTATCTGGGACCGGCATCCCATCGTTATCTTCAAGCATATGTCCGCCTGACAATTCCATCATTGTCTCAGTCAGTCCTGCCGGTTCTTCCTTTCTCTGTCCCTGCGACGGCATACAAGCGGTCAAACTTCCCAGGCCCACGCACATGGCCAAAAAGAATGCGATCTTTTTCATTGCTCTCCCCATCCTCCTCTATTTTTCCGCAAAGATACGATTCGCATAGCATGTAAGTATAAAAAAGGAAGCCCCCACATAGGCCGGGAGCTTCCTCAACAACAGTCTTATAGGACCAAAGATGGCGCTGCATATGTGCGCGCTGCCAACTCCTGGTCGAGCAAATACAGAGACTTCGGGTCCCCTCCAAACAATTCCATCTTCTTTAAGAGGTCCTCTGCATTCTTCTCTTCCTCGCCCTGCTCTTTGACAAACCAGTCCAAGAACTGCATGGTGCGGAAATCCTTGACCGAATATGCCGCATCATAAATGGTGTGAATCAAATCCGTGACATAGCGTTCGTGCTGTAATCCCTTTTCGAGAACCGCCATATCACCCTGGAAGTCCTGTTCCGGACGGTCCACAGCCTCCAGCACAACCGTCTCGCTATTGTTCTCCAAGTATTGCAGGAACAGCATTGCATGATCGCGCTCTTCCTGCGCCTGAATGCGGTACCAATTGGAAAAGCCGCTCAGATTTCTCTCCGAAAAGTAGTTGGAGAAAGCCAGATACAGATAGGCAGAATAAAACTCTTTGTTGATTTGTTGGTTTAAAAGATCCTTAATTTTTACATCTAACATAAACCAATCACCTCCACCGTTATTATAGTACAAAGTATCCTGTACCGCAAGCAGCAAGCCTGTTTAAATCGTTAGACAAACACAGGGGTTTTCCAACATATCTCCTAATGTTAAGATACACATCGGGTCAATCCGCTTTAAAGCAAATCTAGCTGTACATCGCCTGTCACCATTTTTCTCGTTCAGAATAGTATAGAGAAAAAGCCTAAAGGCGGTGATTGCTTGGGCAATCCATTCTTTTCTACTGTGGAAATACTGGTTCTTGTCACAGCTCTTTCTGTGGACGCTTTTGTCGCCAGTTTTGCTTACGGAACCAACCGAATCAAAATTCCCCTACGTTCCGTGGCAGTCATCAGCATTATTTGTAGCGCAATCTTCGCAGTCTCTCTCTTTCTAGGCTCACTAATCCGGCCATTTATGCCAACGCATTTTGCCGGCCTACTCTGCTTTGCTATCCTGTTTGTGCTCGGTATTGTCAAGCTGTGCGACAGCGCCATCAAATCGTTTATCCGGCGCTCACAGGGGGGTCACAAGAAAATCTCTTTTTCCGCTATGCATTTGCGTTTCATACTGGATGTATATGCCAATCCGGAAAATGCGGACAGCGACTGCTCCAAAAGTTTGTCCCCAAAAGAAGCAGCGCCCCTAGCAATTGCACTGTCTCTCGACGGGCTGGCGGTAGGATTTGGTGCGGCTCTTTCCGATGTTAATCCTATTCAAGCCATTCTGTTTTCCTTGATTATCAATGTCGCCGCCGTCTGTCTAGGGTGTCTGGTGGGGAACAAAGTTGCTGAGAAGGTTCCCTTGGATTTGTCCTGGGTCAGTGGGCTTTTGTTAATGGTGTTGGCCTTCTTAAAGCTTACATAGGATGCCTGCCATCGTCCTCCTCCGATGAGACAGCTCTTCGCTTTCTGCAATGTACAGCACATTCTCAGGAAAGTTCCCTTCTCGGTGGTAGTTTCTTGCCAAAAAGGGACAACACGGTTCAATGAACCGTGTTGTCCCTTTTGGCACCCCCAGTAGGAATCGAACCTACAATTAGCCCTTAGGAGGGGCTCGTTATATCCATTTAACTATGGAGGCATATAAAATATTCTGTTTTCAAGCCCAATTGGGTTTGGCCCCTTCGATTTTAAAAAGGGTTCATTCTATCCATCTAATTTTATAGAGGTAAATACACCTGTTTTTATATTATAGGTGGTCTGCCAAAGCTTGTCAATATTTCCACAGGTTTACTCCTAGGGAAAATCCCCTCGTCCCCTATGAAAAAGTGGAGACGCCATTCCTCGAACAGCATCCCCACTTCTTCATCTATCCCCTATCATCAAAACCTATATTGCAATCGAAGCGTTGTACAGCTTTAGTTTATTACTTCCATTTTCCTGCATTCGATAGGCGTTGCTCGGGGTCACCCAGGTCGAAGGCGTATCACATCCACGGCAGAAAATCCACCCTCCAGCATACTGAATATCCCAAAAGGACGGAGCCGGAGAAGGCAACACCTTGCCATTCTTTCCATTCGCATCCGTCATATAAAGCGTCTGTTCCTTATCGAAAAACAGTTTTCCATACGCTGCGCCTTCCAAATCTAAAAACACATACTCGTTATTTTCAACGATATAATGCTGCATCAACCGAGTGCTCTCTCCAGTCGACAGATTTTTCACATAAAAATCCCCATATTCTCCGGTATAATATGTGGTATCATCGCTTGTTGTTTCCGCATGATAGTTCAAGACCTCCTGGTAATACAACTTACCGTCCATAATGTAGAAATCATCGTCTACATTTCCAGGGACTGCTTGACTTTTTCCGCTCCCGTCGGGCTTCATCCGATATAAGACCGCATCACTTTCGCCAAACTTTCCGCCCATAAAATAGAGCCAGCCGTCTGCATAGGACAAGGAGGTATACATAAATCTACCTGGATTGGTACAGGTCTTTGTTAAACCCGTACCGTTCAGCGCACAGCGGTAGAAATCATAGACCGAATCCCGACCGCAGGCAATCACGATCTGATCCTTATCCAACCAGAATTGGCCGATTACGCCGGGAAGCTTTACCAAACAGGTGGTCTGCTTGCCAGATATATCACAGCGGTAAATCCCCTGATCGCTCCGGGCATAATAGAGCCAGCCGTCTCGATAACTGAGGTTCCAAATACCCGTACCGTCCGCGGCCCGAATACAGGTGTCCCCAGAGCCGTTCGGCGCCATACGCCAGATATCTCCATTGCGTACATAAAATACATATCCACCGCCGGCCACACAGGTCCCGCCATTTGCCAAATTTCCCAAAGCCGTTCCTTCTGTTAAAACGGCTGTATCCGCAAAGGTTTCGGTAGATTTTTCAACGGACAAAAGATTCGAGTCACTTTGTGTAGCACATTCCGCCCATGCGCAAGTCACAGGCATCGATGCGACACAAAATGCACACAATAGGGAGACGAAAAGCCGTCCACGCCTCTTCATAATCATTTCCTCCTTCAAAATTGATCGGGCTCTTATTGTTATTGTAGCACAGGGCGTTACACATATGTTCCCAAATTTTATGGGACTTTTTTCCGGACCAACCCTGCGCAGACACAGCAAAAATCTATATATTGTTTGGAAAGAGCCCTATATCATCTTTCTATAAGACATCTTACATTCCTTATATCTTCGCCTCCGCCGATGGATATTTCGCTCACTGGTTACTTTGTCGTACCCTTTTTCAAGCTCTCAATTTTTTTCATTTGGGGCTTGACTTTTTATTTGCAGACTCCCTGTTATGATCGCTCCGTTCGTCTCCAACATTTCTCAGCTTGTAAGCCCCCTATAACGATCGCCTTTGGGACATTCCCTCTCAATATATTGCTACAGGAAACAGGTAAGCACCGACAGCCGGCGGTTTTTGTATGGTAAGAAAAAAGTCCCCAGCTGTACGCTGAGGACTTTCGATCACTTTCCTTCCTCCCTGGAAAAGCGGTTTTGCATCGCCTGTTGATCCATTGAGTAAGAAAGCGCTTCTCCTGGCATATACATCGGTGGCCCATCCTATCCTTATTCGGATTTTTCCGTATATTCCTTTGGAATTCCCCGGTAATTCGTCAAGCCCAATAGATAATCGGTCGTCGTCTGGTGGTACTTTGCCAAGCTGATGAGAACCTTTGTGGGAATATCCCTCTGTCCCAACTCATAATTGCTGTAAACCTGCTGGGAACAATAAAGAATTTGCGCCATTTCCGCCTGTGTCAGGTCCCTGTCTTCCCGTAAATCTCTGATACGTTGATACATGTGATCACCTAACATCAGAATAACGCAGTCCTGTTTTTTATTCATTCTTACCGCAAATTGCAGTATTGACGAATACCGCGTTATGCAGTAAAATGAAGAAAACCATCGAAAAAAGGAAGTGTTTTCATGTGGCTCCTCATATGGCAGGCCATTTATTTCCTTGCGATCCCCTGTATCTTATGTTACCAAGCGCTTGAGTAAAGTTTGTCCCACCTAGGAGCAATTGCCCGCAGGCTTAACGTTTACAAATGCTGTTTTCAGCGCAAACCAGACAAAAGAGGGTGTCCCAAAACTACGAATTTTTCGATTCATAGGAAAGGGGCGCCCTCTTTCTGTCTGGAAAAATATCTGGGTTTAAAAAACGAGGGTATCCTTCAGTCATTTCATGACTTTTGGGATACCCTCGTTCTGAAACCGTGTGCTATCCTGTTAACTCGTTTTATTACGCTCTTTTCTCTTTAACAGCAGCCTGCGCCGCAGCCAAACGCGCGATCGGCACGCGGAACGGAGAGCAGGAGACATAGTCCAAACCAACCTTGTGGCAGAACTCGACGGAAGTCGGGTCGCCGCCGTGCTCGCCGCAGATGCCCAGATGGAGGGCTGCATTTGCTTCGCGGCCAGCCTTTGCGCTCATCTCTACAAGACGGCCAACGCCATCCACATCGATGTGCACAAACGGATCGGACTCATAAATCTTATTGTCATAGTAAGCATCCAGGAACTTGCCTGCGTCGTCACGGCTGAAGCCGAACGTCATCTGGGTCAAGTCGTTGGTGCCATAGCAGAAGAAGTCTGCGTCTGCCGCAATCTTGTCTGCGGTCAGGGCAGCGCGCGGGATCTCGATCATGGTGCCGACTTCGTACTTCAGCTCAACGCCGGAGTCTGCAATGATCTTGTCCGCCGTAGCGACAACGATCTTCTTCACGAAGTCGAACTCCTTGACCTCGCCTACCAGCGGGATCATGATCTGCGGGATAACCTTCACGCCCTTCTTCTGGACGTTGATCGCTGCATTGATCACAGCGGTGGTCTGCATTTCGGCGATCTCCGGATAGGTGACCGTCAGACGGCAGCCGCGGTGGCCCATCATCGGGTTGAACTCGTGCAGGCTCTCGATGACCTCATGAACCTTCTCGACGGACACATTCAGCTCCTTGGCGATCTCTGCGATGTCCTCTTCCTTGGTCGGGAGGAACTCGTGGAGCGGCGGGTCCAGGAAGCGGATGGTGACCGGATAGCCGTTCATCTCTTCAAACAGAGCCTCAAAGTCGCCCTGCTGATACGGCATGATCTTCGCCAGAGCCTTCTTGCGGTCGTCGGTGTTGTCCGCAATAATCATCTCACGCATTGCCTTAATGCGCTCGCCCTCAAAGAACATGTGCTCTGTACGGCAGAGGCCGATGCCCTCTGCGCCAAATTCGCGAGCCTGATGCGCATCGCGCGGGGTATCCGCATTGGTGCAAACCTTCAGCTTGCGGTACTTGTCCGCCCAGCCCATGAATACGCCGAAGTCGCCAGCGATGGAAGCCGGAGCGGTCGGGATGGCTTCGCCGTAAATGTTGCCGGTGGAGCCGTCAATGGAAATGTAATCGCCCTCGTTATAGGTCTTGCCAGCGAGAGTGAAGCTCTTTGCATCATAATCGACGTTGATTTCGCCGCAGCCGGATACACAGCAAGTGCCCATGCCGCGCGCAACAACTGCTGCGTGGGAAGTCATGCCGCCGCGAACTGTGAGGATACCCTCAGCAACCTGCATGCCTTCGATGTCTTCCGGAGAGGTCTCACGGCGAACCAGGACGATCTTCTCGCCTCTCTTGGCCCACTCTTTTGCGTCCTCGGCGGTGAAGACCACCTTGCCGCAAGCAGCGCCGGGGGAAGCAGCCAGGCCCTTGCCGACGACCGTAGCCTTCTTCAGAGCCTCTGCGTTAAACTGCGGATGCAGCAGTGCGTCGAGCTGCTGCGGCTCTACGCGCAGAACAGCCTCTTCCTCGTCGATCATGCCCTCGTTCACGAGGTCAACGGCGATCTTCAGAGCTGCGTTTGCGGTACGCTTGCCGTTACGGGTCTGCAACATATAGAGCTTGCCATTCTCGATGGTGAACTCCATATCCTGCATATCTCTGTAATGCTTCTCAAGACGGTTTGCAATATCCGCAAACTGCTTGTACACTTCAGGCATATCCTGCTCCAACTGGCTAATCGGGGACGGCGTACGGACACCGGCCACAACGTCTTCGCCCTGTGCATTGATGAGATACTCACCGAACAGCTTGCGCTCGCCGGTCGCCGGGTTGCGGGTGAACGCAACGCCTGTGCCAGAGTTATTGCCGGAGTTGCCGAACACCATGGCCTGTACGTTGACAGCGGTACCCCAGTCGTACGGAATCTCGTTCATGCGGCGATATACGTTTGCACGCGGGTTGTCCCAGGAACGGAAAACCGCTTTCACAGCTTCCATGAGCTGAACCTTCGGGTCGCTCGGGAAATCCTCGCCCTTATTCTCTTTATAGAAGGCCTTGAAGCGCTTGACGAGGTCCTTCATGTCCTCGGTATCCAGCTCGGTGTCCTGTGTGACGCCCTTCTCTTCCTTCTTCTGATCGATAATCTTTTCAAATTCCGGCTTCGGCAGTTCCATGACAACATCGCTGAACATCTGGATGAAACGGCGATAGGAGTCGTATGCGAAACGCGGATTGTTGGTGAACTTCGCCAGTCCCTCAACCACAACATCATTCAGGCCGAGGTTCAGAATGGTGTCCATCATGCCAGGCATGGAAGCACGGGCGCCGGAACGGACGGAAACCAGCAGCGGGTTCTCCGGGTCCGCAAATTTCTTGCCGCAAACTTCTTCCATTTTGCCGAGATACTCGTAGATCTGGGCCTGGATTTCATCGTTGATCTTTCTGCCATCCTTATAATACTGGGTGCACGCCTCCGTGCTGATGGTGAAACCCTGCGGAACAGGCATCCCTGCTTTGGTCATCTCAGCAAGGTTTGCACCCTTGCCGCCGAGCAGTTCACGCATGTCCTTATTTCCTTCAGAGAAAAGGTAGACATACTTATGGCTCATGAACATATACCTCCTAAATAAAATAAATAACGAGCACAGGTCACACACTCTCTCATAATTGCTCTCCCCGTATTATATCAAAAAAGGCGCGGGATTACCAGTTCTTTTTCAATAAAACCCACCGAGAATTGTAAATTTTCCGGCGCAAAACCGAGGAAGTTCCACAAAACCGGTGGGAAACGCGAATTAGTGCTTGAAAAATTTCGTACATATGAGATAATAATAACAAGAGCCGGGTGTGCCTAAGCAAACCAGGCGTTTTCGTGCATAAGGCCGACACAGGGAAGGCGGCCTTGCACAATTGGAACTTTCAAAAGTTTATGCGGAGGATTTTGCCTATGCCAGAGCAGACTTGTGCCGTTATCCTTGCCGGTGGCGAGGGAAAACGCATGAAATCAAATCATCCGAAAGTGCTGGCTTCCGTGCTGTTCAAACCCATGTTGCAGTGGGTGATGGACGCCGCGGAGGGCGCAGGGGTGAGGGAACTGTGCGTGGTGACGGGACATAAGCACGAGCAAGTGGAAGCTTACCTGCAAGCGGCGGAAAAAGCCGGCGGAGCACGGCTGCACCATGTATTGCAGGCCGAACAGCACGGAACGGGGCACGCGGTTATGATGGCGGAACCGTTTTTGCGTGCGCACAGCGGCGGAAACACGCTTATCCTCAATGGAGACGCGCCGTTCGTCAGCGCAGAGGTGTTGGAAGCAGCCCTTGGCGCCCATGTGTGCAACGGAAATGCCGTCACCGTCATCACGGCAGAGCTGGACGATCCATCCGGTTATGGACGGATCGTGCGCGATCCGTCGACCGGTTTGGTCCGCGCCATCGTGGAGCAGAAGGACGCCGATGAAGCTACCCTTGCCGTCCGGGAGATCAATTCCGGGGCCTATTGGTTCCGCACGGACGATCTGCTTTCCATCTTCAGGCAGTATCCGCAACGACAATGCACAGGGCGAGTATTACCTCACCGATGCAGTACGCCTCTTGATCGAACAGAACAAAAACGCGGGAGCCTACATCGCATCCGATCCGGCTGCGGTGATGGGCGCAAACGACTGCGTGCAGCTGAACGCCCTG
Source organism: Anaeromassilibacillus sp. SJQ-1 (assembly GCF_046693725.1). Classification (NCBI taxonomy): domain Bacteria; kingdom Bacillati; phylum Bacillota; class Clostridia; order Eubacteriales; family Acutalibacteraceae; genus Anaeromassilibacillus; species Anaeromassilibacillus sp. SJQ-1. The sequence continues at coordinate 197,235 of NZ_JBKEIV010000048.1, forward strand.
AACGAAATCGCCAGGGCGCGGATTTTGCACGCCCAGATGCTGGCGGGCGTGGAGATTCCCTGCACCGACGGGGTTCTGATCGGGCCGGACGTCTCCATTGGACGTTCCACCCGCATCCTGCCGAACACCATCCTGCGTGGTAACACGGCGGTCGGGGCGGATTGCACCATCGGTCCAAGCGTTGTCCTCACAGACTGTACGGTGGGCGATGGCGCGTCGCTGTGTTTCGCCTCCTGCGAACGCACCAACATTTCAGCCAGCCAGGCCGTTGTGCCTTTTACGGTGATTGGAAATTCCTGAAGCCGGGGACTTCCAAGAGGGAAGAGTCATACAAATATAGGGGGAAGCAAAAATGAATTTTCATGGCAAGGACATCAAGATTTTTGCCGCAAGCGCCAACCAGCGCATGGCAAAGCAGATTTCGGAGTGCCTGGGATTGTCCATGGGCAAGAGCGAGGTCGGCACGTTCAGCGACGGGGAAATCTCGGTTTCTCTGTTTGAATCCGTGCGCGGTTCTGATTGCTTTATCGTACAATCCACCTGTGAACCCGTCAACAACAACCTCATGGAGCTACTGATTATGATCGACGCCATGAAGCGTGCGTCCGCCGCCCGCATCACGGCTGTTATGCCCTACTTTGGTTATGCCCGGCAGGACCGCAAGGCAAAAGCCCGCGATCCGATCTCTGCAAAGCTTGTTGCAGACTTGCTCACAACCGCCGGGGCGGACCGCCTTCTGACCATGGACCTGCATGCAGCCCAGATTCAGGGCTTCTTCAATATCCCGGTCGACCATCTGTTGGGCGCGCCGCTGCTATCCTCCTTCATGAAGGAGCGTGTGGGTGAGAACAGCGATGAATATGTTGTCGTTTCCCCCGACCTGGGTTCCGTCACGCGTGCACGCAATTTTGCCGCGCGCATCGGATGTAGCCTGGCAATTGTAGACAAGCGCCGCCAAAAGGCCAACGTCTGCGAAGTGATGAATATCATCGGCAGTGTGGAAGGGAAAAAGGTTATCCTGGTAGACGATATGATCGATACCGCCGGTACCCTTTGCAACGCCGCCGCCGCCATCATGGAAAAGGGCGCGAAGGATGTCACTGCCTGTGCGACGCATGCAGTCCTTTCCGGTCCGGCGATCGAGCGCATCCGCAACAGCGCGATCAAAGAATTGGTGCTTTTGGACACCATTCCACTGCCGGAGGAAAAGACGCTTCCGAACTTTACCGTTTTGCCGGTGGCCCCCCTCTTTGCGGAAGCCATCGAGCGCATCTATGAGGACAAGCCGGTCAGCCCGATGTTCGTATAATGGGGCGTAGGCAGACGGTTTTCCTTTGTTTCGTATACAACCGGGCGGGGTAGCACAGCTATCCCGCCTGCTTCTTCTGTCCGGGAAAATCGACGGTTTTCCGCAAACTTCACCGGGTTCCATACTGAACACGCGCCGGCCCAGAGGATGGACTACGCTGTATGGGACCCGCCGTCCATTTCCGTATGGCAAGCGCTTCATCAGGACGGGCATCGTCTCCAGGAATGCCGCATCCATTTGCTGGCATCAAATATCCGGCGCTAAAAGGAATTGCGCCGTCGGCAATAGAAAGGGAGTTTTTATGTTTCAAAAGTTATTCAGGCGGCCCGCGCCTCTGACTGGTCCGGTGGAATATCTCATCGTCGGGCTAGGAAATCCGGGCAGCAAGTACGAGGGCACCCGGCATAACACGGGCTTTATGGCCATTGACCGAATTGCAGAGAAGGCGGGTGTGGAGATCGATCGTCTGAAATTCAAAGGGCTCTGCGCACGCGCACAGGTTGGTGGAAAAAGCGTCCTGTTGCTCAAGCCTTCCACCTTCATGAATCTCTCCGGGCAAAGCGTCCAAGAGGCAATGAACTTCTATAAGCTCCCGGCAGAAAAAGTGTTCATCCTGTTCGACGATATTTCGCTGCCAGTCGGACGCATGCGTATTCGCATGAAGGGAAGCGACGGCGGGCATAACGGCATGAAAAATATCATATATTTGAGCGGAAAAGATACCTTTCCCCGGATAAAACTCGGGATTGGAGCAAAGCCAAATCCAAGCTGGGATTTGGCCGACTGGGTGTTGAGCCGTTTTACAGAGCAGGAGATGAAGCAGCTTTCCGAAGTGTTCGACCATGCAGCTGAAGCAGTGGAATGGATGGTCAATGGGAAAAACGCAGAGGCAATGAACCGTTTTAATTGATTTTTGCCGCTTTTCACGGGCTTTTGTTCCGACTATGGGCAAGATGGTGGGTTCCGGCAGGTATCGATCGGGCAAAGTGGAACGTCTTATAGAGAGGATAGGAGACAATGAATGGAAAGGCCCTCCTCCCAAGCAATTCGTTTGCGCGCCGATTCTTTCCACCGGTTTCGATGGCCATCGCTGCAAATTTTTGGATTGGATGTATCCTCTTTATTTTTGTCAAACAGCTGAACCGATTCGTTCTCTTTCTTTCCCTGTGGCGGCCGCCCATCCCCTCGGTACGGAAAGGCGCCGGGGATAAATGGAGATCCTCTGCATCCGCTTTTGCCGCTAGGACGAGCGGCAACCGATTTTTCGTTCTGTTTTGTTCCTGAAATTCGATTTTCACTCCTTCTTAATCGCATGCTCGTTCGATAAACATATTATGTTAGACTGTTTAGTACCTTTTTCATTCATACAAATAGTATTATTTATATGATATTATACAGATTTCTTTGAGCTTGCTGTCTCTTCCAGCGATTTTTCCCTTTTTGAGCCCTTTCAATCCCATCCTCTTTGGATGCCAATGGGCATAGGGCTTTATCAATCTCGTCCGTATTTTTTAAGGTAGAGCATAAGCGTGAGGAAGCGAGATATACCGATATGCGTTTCCATTAATATTCCGTTAAATAGTAATTTTTTGCCTTTACTATACAATTTGTATAACCTAAAACAGCAAAGGTTCTGCTTGTATAGACATCTATAGGGAGTCAATATGAAATTTCTTCTCAACGCCCTCAACCACTTAAAAGAATTTCAAACGCTGGATGAAGCTGTCCAGGGCAGGCAGCTTCCTGCTGCCGTTAACGGGCTGTCCGGTGTACACAAAGCTGCCTTTATCTACACACTCTGTACCAATCACCACCGCAGGGCGTTCATTCTTGCAGGCGATGAGAGTGAAGGGCAGCGTCTTTGTGACGATCTCTCCGCCATGGGAATGCACCCACTTGTATTCCCCATGCGCGACTTTACCTTCCGAGACGCGGAGGGTGCCTCCCATGAATACGAACATCAGCGCATTCAGACTTTAGCGCGCATTCTTAACGGCGAATGCGATGCCGTGATCGCCTGCCTGGATGCCGCGTTGCAGTATGCGATCCCTCCAGAAGAGTTACGCAAGCGCACGGTCACCATCTCAGCCGGGCAGAGCATCCCCATGGAACAGGTGGTTTCCGCGCTCCTCGCCTGTGGATATGAGCGCGCCGCTCAAATCGATGGAACCGGGCAATTTTCTCAGCGCGGCGGTATCCTGGACATCTTCACTCCGGATGCTTCCAATCCTGTACGCCTGGAATATTGGGGCGACGAGATCGACACGCTCTCTCTTTCGATCTGGAGACACAGCGCCGCACCGAGTCAATCGACAAGTTGACCATTGCTCCTGCAGTGGAAGCGTTGATTGACGATCCACAGATTCTTTCCAAAAAGATTCAGAAACTTGCTTCTACTTTGCGTGGGAAAGCGGCTCCTAAGGCCAAAGAAATCCTCTTCGCACAGGCGGAAAAATTGGAGCAAGGCGTACACCTCGGCTGTGCAGATAAATTCTTTCCTCTACTCTATACACAAACCGCCACTCTGTTTGACTATCGGACCGAAGATATGCTCCTGTTCGTAAGCGAAGGGGCAAAAGTCAAGGATCGCGCCCGCAGTACGGCCTTCCAGTGGGGGGAAGATCTCAAGGACTATTTGGAAGAAGGCGTCCTTTGCCGTGGACTCGATACCTACAGCGCCGATTGGACATATGCTCTGGGGCAATTTTCACATGATACCGTCTATCTGGATACCTTTGCCCGTGGCAGTTACGATACCCCTATCCGCACACTCATCGGTGTGACAGCGAGACAGCTCTCTGTGTGGGGCGGAAGCACGCAGCTTTTAGAGGAAGATCTCCGAAACATGCTGCACAACAAGTGGTCCTGTGTGGTGTTGGCTGGCAACGAGCGCAGTGCACGCACTGTAACCGCAGATTTACAGGCAGCCGGGTTGCCCGTCGCCTACTTAGACAATCCACAGACCATCCAACGTGGAACCGTTGTGGTGACCTCCGGTGCTCTGTCGGCAGGTATGGAATTCCCCGGCGCATTCTTTGGTCTTATCACCCATGGACGTCTGTTGACCGCCAAACAACGAAAGCCCAAGCGAGCGAAAAACAGCCAGGAAATTTACAGCATTGCAGAGTTGCAGCCGGGCGATTACGTGGTCCATGCGTCACATGGAATCGGCGTCTTTGAAGGAATCCACAAGATCGATATGCATGGCGTCGTCAAGGATTACATCAAGCTGAAATATGCCAAGGGGGACACGCTCTATGTCCCGGTCACACAGCTGGATATGGTTTCCAAGTACATTGGTCCGCGCGAGGACGCCAGCGTCAAATTGAACCGGTTGGGTGGAACCGAGTGGCAAAAGACTAAGGCCCGAGTGCGTACGGCGGTTAAGGATATGGCAAAGGAGCTCATTAAGCTCTATGCCGACCGTATGCAGGCCAAAGGGCATGCCTTCTCCCAGGACAACGAATGGCAGCGCGACTTTGAATCCCATTTTGAATTCGACGAGACAGAAGACCAGCTCCGCTGCATCGAAGAAATCAAAAACGACATGGAGCGGGAAGCGCCCATGGACAGGCTGCTCTGTGGCGACGTGGGCTTTGGAAAGACGGAAGTTGCCCTGCGCGCCGCGTTCAAATGTGTGTGTGATTCCAAGCAGTGCGCACTCTTGGTGCCCACAACCATTTTAGCGTGGCAACACTTCCAAACCGTCACGCGCCGGATGGAGGGGTTCCCGGTCCGCATAGAATTGCTTTCACGCTTCCGAACTCCCAAGCAGCAGGAGGAAATCATCCGCAGGCTCAAGCGCGGAGAGGTCGATATGATCGTCGGCACCCACCGGCTGGTCAGCAAGGACGTCAAATTCAAAGACCTCGGCTTGGTCATCATCGACGAAGAGCAACGTTTCGGTGTCGCACAGAAGGAAAAATTGAAATCTCTCTGCAACAATGTAGACGTGTTGACCCTTTCCGCAACCCCCATTCCCCGTACCCTCAATATGGCACTGTCGGGTATCCGCGACATGAGCGTCATTGAAGAAGCGCCGCATGACCGCCATCCCGTGCAGACATATGTTTTGGAACACGACAATGCGGTCATCAATGAGGCCATCCGCCGCGAACTGCGGCGTGGGGGGCAAGTCTATTATCTCCATAACGACGTAGCTTCCATCGAACGCACCGCTGCGCGAATCCAGGCGCAGATTCCGGAGGCCCGCGTGGGATTTGGCCATGGAAAAATGGCGGAAAACGAGCTGTCCGAGGTATGGCGGAAGCTTCTGGAACACGAAATTGACGTGTTGGTGTGTACCACGATCATCGAAACCGGCGTGGATGTCCCAAACGCCAATACGCTTATCATAGAGAATGCAGATCGTATGGGCCTTTCCCAGTTGCATCAGATTCGTGGGCGCGTAGGGCGTTCCTCGCGGCGTGCATATGCGTACCTGACGTTTACCCCCAATAAAGTGCTTTCGGAGATCTCCCAAAAGCGGCTGTCCGCAATCCGGGAGTTTACGGAGTTTGGTTCCGGTTTTAAAATCGCCATGCGCGATTTGGAGATCCGCGGGGCGGGCAACATTCTGGGCGGTGAACAGCACGGCCATATGGAAACCGTCGGTTACGACATGTACCTGCGTCTGCTAAGTGAAGCAATTAGCCGCGAAAAAGGCGAGGACGTGCAGGAATACGGACAGGAATGTTTGGTGGATATGCAGATTCAAGCGCACATTCCGGACCGGTACATCGAAAATCTCAGCCAGCGGCTGGAAATTTACCGCCGCATTGCGGATATCCGCACCCGCGACGATGCGCTGGATGTGACCGACGAGCTGATCGACCGTTTTGGCGAACCGCCGGAGAGCGTCAACGGCCTGATCGAAGTGGCGCTGCTGCGCAACCTGGCTTCCGGCCTGGGCATCAGCGAGGTCAAGCAGCGCGACGACTGCCTGCTGCTGTATAAGCCGGGGTTCAGTCTGAAGAACTCCGCGGACATGGCGCAGATGGCGGCATTGACCTCCACGCTCAAGAAGCGTGTGACACTCAATGCAAGCGGAAAGCCGTACATCAGCGTGAAGATTGTTTCCCCCATGACTCCTCTGGATGTGCTAGGCGAAACCTTGAATTTGATGGAGGACGCACGAAAAAGTGTGAAGAAATAAATCGTATGAAAGCATCTCCCCCGACGCATGGCGTATTATCCCGTGCGTCGGGTTTTTATTCGTCAAAACGTGAATAATATTTATTTGATTTCTATATAGAAAAATATTTAACAATTTTATCTATATATAATTGTATATAATTATATATAAAATATTTGTGATTTTTATTGACTTATTATGCTATTTATGTATTATTATATTGGAAACTTTTCTAAATAAGAAAGGTGTGATTAGTCCAATGCAAATATACTGGAAATATAGAGAAAATTTATCAATCATTTTAAATAAAGGAGAATAAAAATGAAAAAGTTTATTTCTTTGATTTTATGTTTAGTAATGATTTGTTGTGTTATTTCTATCCCAGCTTCGGCAGATGCATATAATTCTATAAATTTGTCTGAAACATTTTCCACCCCCAATTTAATAATTTCTCTTCCTAAAAGTGCTAATATAATTAAGAACGATTCCCAATCAAATACAATATATTATTTAGACTCCAATACTTTATATCGTGTAAAATACGACGAAAGTAATTCACAAAAGAAGATAGAACGGAATGGTTTATATCAAGTTAAGAGTTGTGACAGTAGTTTTGAATTCTACTGTTTGGAATTAACCCCACAGGAAGTTAGTAATATATTTACAGATTCTTCTCTGAGAGAATCTTTACTTACTAAATCCGATCAGGCTACCGATTGTGTTGGAGCCGTCCAGGCTACATTATCCGTTAAATACTCCAATGAAGGCGATCAAGGATATCATCTTCATAGTGCAACCGGTAGTGCGAAGGCAATTCATAATGAAGGTGTTAATCCTCAAACTTCTCAATTAGAGTGGACAATTACCGGTCAAAGGTATTATTTAGGTAGCGAAGCTGGCAGAGGTGTATATGGCGACACAATTGAATTTTCACAACCAGGATTTTCTAATTACAGAATGATGACGGAAGGAGAATCTGTTGTACCATGGTCAGACAGTGGAGTTACCTACACCTGCTATTGTACCCGAGGAGTCAGTGTTTCCGTTCAAATTCCTTTCCATTAAAACAAAGAGGTGATTGAAATAATCTTTAGGAAACAAGTTTCCATTTTTTCCAGCGACGATCAAAAGTTATTATTTGAAGCGAAAAACTTGCTAGAGAACAACCATATTCCTTTTCGTGTGAAGTATTTAAATCTCGCTCGAGGGGTTTACGGCGTGCGTACACCAGCTTTATCTCATCCGCTCCGCGGAGACTTTGTCGAACTATTGGTAAATAGAGAAGATGTTCCCAAGGCACAACTGGTTTTGAGAAAAATGCGTTAAATGTACACAAATCCGTCACAGGATATGGATACTATCCTGTGACGGAAGTCTATTTTTGATAGAAATCTTATATTTCTAACAAGAAAATGTACATTCAACAAATTTGCAGAGTGTCCGTGAATTTATTCGACGTTTTATTGACAAATTTCATATAATCCTTATTATTTTAATTATAGAGTAATTTTGGACTGAGCTGAGTAGTTCATATATTTTCAATTTAGAACTACGATTATAACAAGTTTATTGTCGTAAATAAAAATATACTTAAGCTTTATAATAAGCAGAGAACAAGAATAAAAAAGTTTATTTCTTAAATATTTTTTTGACGATGTCTTGTGATGTCATTTTTATTTGCGTTTTGACTGTTCGCATAAAAGTTCCCTTGATGAGTCGCGGCAGTCATCCCATTGCCACAGAAAACACAAAAACATGGTTTGAGGACGTTTCAGAAAACTTTTTGATCCATGTCCCTTATGCGCAGAGAAACAATTTCAGGCTAGGATAAGTGCAACATGAATGACTGTAATTGGTCTTTTTATTCCTCATCCTGCGATTCAGCCTGTTTGTACCGGTGGAGCTGTTGTCCGTTCCTATATAGAAGATGACCTAAGCTCCGTACATATTTATGTATAACCATTCAAAAGCGATGCCGGGAAATTGAAGTTGGTAGCGAATTCTCCCACTATAAAACAATGGTGATAACTACCATCTACAGCGATACCGGAAGAATTGCTATTTAACAAGTGATACACAAATCTTCGAGGGTCAAATGATGATGGGAACAAATGAAAAAACGAATAAGATTGGTAATTTCCTAAAATACTTCGCGTTTATTCTCATATTGGTATGCGCTTGTTCAAACTTTTCCCGTACGGTTCGCTTTGTCCTTGGGTTTATTGCAACAGCAATCGTATGTATGGTCTGGATCTACCAGTATACCATATTATGGCAAAACGATCGAACGACCATAAACAAATGGAAACTCTTATTATTTACGGGATTTTCTGTGATCTGTCTCTGTTTGCTAATCGGTTCCTATTTTTGGTTAACTTAGCTGCACCTTTAATTTGTATATGAAGTTTCCTTTTGTAAGCGAAAAAATGAACGGAAAGACTCATACTAAGTGAAACATCTTGTTCGCAAAAGATTTCTTTCACATTTCTTCCCAAATCGTTTTAAGCAAAACTGTAGAAGACAACTCTCTGATAATCTCCCGGCTTAGGGTATAACAAAAATCTTAATTCGGAAATTTATTGCATATTTTTATTTTGAAAATTAAAAAGAAAAAGAGCCATTCATAAATGAATGACTTAAAAGACGTCCTTCCCTAGAAATACCGCCGCTTATGATACGTATATGATAGCTCATGTGAAAAGGCCCGCTAAAACGTCTGCGGCGTATTACTTTGGGAAAGCATCCAGCCAAAATGAGGGGATACCATGCATTGTATAAAAGGACGAGCTTTCTATAAGCGAACCAACGCGTATATTTTCGGGTTGATTCTGATACTTTTTATTTTCCTAAAATCCTGGTTGGTCGAATGGCTTGACAAACAACGTGCCCTTACCTACGAACCCCAATGGTTCGTCATAAAATGGGTGTTTGTATTTGTCACAGAAATCGCCTTTGGTTTTATCCTGTGCCTCTTGGTGGTTCCCCGCGAGGGACGCTTGCACCGGTTTTCCTTCGGTTTTCTTTTATTGTTTGTCTGTCTGGTTGGACTTACCTCGGCTTTTTATTGGGGAATGTTCTATCCAGTATTGGCTCCCGAAAGCGGGACTATCACACTGCTAGATGTCCTGTCTGGTGTAGTCCTTTTCAAAGCATTTTTCAGGAAACGGGGGATTCCTCTTGAGGATGGGCCCAGCTCAAAAGCGTGAAAATCTCCATCATTCCTGACGGCCGGATATTTCCACTTCCCTATTGCTGTTGATCCTGATCGCTTTGAAGATCAAGCCATATATCTTTGCAATCATTTCTTCGATCTTGGATATAGAGTTCCTTAACTCCTTTTTCGGTCGCTGGTGAACTGTATGCATGATAAATGCAATATTTATGCGCAAACAAATTCCCCGTAGAAAAGCGGCAGTTGAGCTGCATCGCTTTGATTCATGTGGCCCATTCAACGGGTTTCCGTTTACCTCCTACGCCATACTGGAAAGGTAGGGAACTTTCTTGAAACTTACAGGATCGCAAAATTCCAAATACAAAAAGGTCTTGCTCGTTTCCCTTCTCTGTTTCCTCTTGGCCGCCTATTTTTTCTACACGCGCCCCTTCGCCGTGGACGATCTAGCCGGGGGAAATCCCCTTATATCCGCAAGTATTCTGAAATACGAAGTTTCGTTTCAGCCGGAGGACGTGCCCCCAAAAACTACTACAACCAGTGTCTTTACCAAATCCCCCTCTGAGTTGGAGGATCTCGCATCGTTTTTGGACGGGTACCCGGTCAACCGGAAGGTGAACTGGAAAAGCTGGATTGGCATCACCGACAATGGCAATCTGGTTGAAAATGACGGAATCGTTTTTCTGGACATCTATCTCAGTTACGAGAAACCGGACGGCACCCTGGATGCCGTGTCCTACAGCGTCAATTCCCAAGGGAAAATGAATCTGGAAGGTTCGCCCTGTGGAATTGGGCGGTTTGGGCAACGAAACCAGGCGTTTTATGAAGTGCTATTGCGTCTGTTTGCCGAGAAATCCCATTCGCCTCTTTGGGCACTCTCCTAGCAATCTCCTGGCATCTGTGGCGTATCTTGTAGTCAGTTTGATCCCATCCAGCTGTTAGAGTTTCACAGTAGGTAAAAATTGTTTATGATAAAATTAGTGAAAGATTGTTACAATTAACACATTCCTTAACAGAATGTCAATTTTATTCTGTTAAGGGATAATTTTTTGATTTGAAACAGTGAATATCTTGTCTCATTTTAAAAATAATACACAATTTTACTTATAAATAATTGTTTATAATTTAATATAAAAATATACCGGACTATATTGACATATTTCTGCAATAGATATATTATTGTTCTGTAAAATATATCCAGAAGGTGTGATTAGTCCAATGTACTTTATAAAAATTAAAAAAGCATAAAATTACAAAAAGCAATTTTATGATTAAGGAGGATCGCTATGAAAAAGTTTCTTTCTGTTTGCCTACTGATTGTATTCTGTCTATCATTTTATGTTCCAAGTATGGCTGTAACAAACGATGCATCGGATATTTCTTTTGAAAAAATTTCTGTCCCTCAATCTTTATCGGAAAAGGCTTCTATGACAGTTACCCACGAAAATGGGTCCACAGAAAAAATACCTCTTGAATCCATTACACTAGAAAAGTGTTCTTCTAGTACTCGTGCTTCAAATGATCATGATCTCTATCGGTTGACTGTTAGAGGAAAACATACGGACACCAATACGGAAGACGCTAGTGGAATGGACGCTTCTGTAACCGCCACCATCACCTACTATGACAGGGGAGTCCAATATCAACTCACAAACGTAAGTGTCAAATACTCATATGGCTCTAGTGTATATTTATCTAACCGAGAAGTAAAATACGGTGAACAAGATAACGAAAAAACAACTTCAATTAGCGGCAATTCCTTCAGCAAGTCTGTGAATATAACAGCCGACAGTGTTGGATGCAGCGCTAGCGCCATAGCTAAATATGGTCCAAGCGGCGCAAGCGACTACATGACCGTATCCATCTGGACCTAATGGAGTGGATCGTATGAAAACGATCTCCTCCCGAAAGGAGGAAAAGCTTTGAACCGTACAAGGAAGATTGGCATCATTGTTACTCTTGTTCTCGCCTGTCTCGCTGGTGTATTGATACAGTTCCTTGACACCTTGCTTCCCGAGAGCAGCGATTGGTCAATCCTCGTCCAAAGGATATTAATCGAACATTCCATCTTATTGGTTCTCGCTGTTTTTGCAGGATATTGCCTGTTTACTGTAGGAAAAGGTTCCTTGCGCGTGTCGTGGAAGAGCAGGAAGGAATTGGAAAACAGCGCACAAAGCGGGGCTTTTCAATGGGAGGACTGTATTTTTACAGGAAATTCGCAGGCCATTAAAAAGATAAAGCATATCTGTAATACCAAGAGAATCATGAGTACGGTTCTCCTTGTTTTTGCCTTTTTACTTTTATTATTTCATGATGCCTTCTTTTGGATTTTTCGATCTCCGCTTAACATCCTGGTAGATGCAAGTGAGTATCTTTCAGAGTGCCTTTTTCAGCTGTTTCCCATGATGAAACCCAGATACATAGCCCATGGTCCTGTATACTGGTTCCTTAGTCGTGTGATGATTGAATATTTTTTCATGGTCTTCTCTGTATGGTGGTTTATGAAGTGGCATTTTCGGATAAAGAATCCGAAAAAAACTTCTACGGCGGAGACTCCTATCGCAAAAATGGACAGGCCTTTATTGAACCAGTAAGGAAATGAATCAGAAAATGTGTTTGACTCCGCTGCAATCGTTCACAAGTTGCAGCGGAGCTTTTTGCTATTTTTCTAGTAAAGCATCGTTTTGTGCTGCCAATGTTTTCTCTATTTCGTCTTTTATTAAGCAAATACAGAAAGATACAAAAAGCTCTCATAGATGCAGAAGTAGAAAAAGGCTGTTGCAGAATCCTCTGCAACAGCCCCTTCATATTGGTACCTGTTCGAATTTAGCCTGCAATCTCCGCAAGATCGTTGACCGCCGCCTGCCAAAGCTCCAGGAACTCCTCATACTTCGTCTGGCCTTCTGAAAGTTTATCGCTTACAACGGCCAAATCGCCTCCATCGCCCAGGTTATTTGCCATCTCGCGGAACGCCGCCGTACCTTCCAGCGCTTTGTCAACAGCCGCGTTGAACTCTTCCTGCACAGATTGATACTTCTCCGGGGCTTCTACCGCCTTTAATGCATTGAAGTCCTCTTCCAGCGCATCGATTGCATTGAGCATGGCTGTCTGGGACTCCGCCTCGCCCGGCTGGATTCCCGCCAACGCCGTATTGAAGTCGGTCTGGGAGGTTGTGATGTCGTTCATAATTGCTGTGACATCCTCTTCCCATTTTTTCTCTTCCTGATTTCCGCCGCAGCCAACCATTGCAAATACCATGAGAAATGTAAGCATCAGAATACCAATATTCTGAAACGTCTTTGTCCTGTTCATAAGATCCTTTCCTCCATTAGAATTAAATTCATAGAATGTTTTATTATTTTATCATCTTTTTCGTTCAAAGTCTACCCTTTTTGTGCGAATAGTCAGAAAAAGGAAGACCCCCTCCCAGTAAACGAACACTTCTTTCTGTGAGGGGATCTTCCCGTTCTGCATTAAGCAATGCGTGTTTTTTGTCCTTCGTAGCGGTCAATGACAGCCATCAGAACAACTGCCAAAATTGCGGTCAACACCATCTGCGGAATCATATAGGCCGCATTGTAAACCAAGGAATACTGCCAAACTGCCCAACCCTCCGGTGTATATTCCTGCCATACGGTAACACCGGAAATAAAGCTGCACAACAGACGGATTAAGCACACCGCACAACTTCCAACCGCAATCCCTACACTCCGATTTTTAAATGGCTTGCCAAAAATGGAAGCTGCACCGACCACCGTAAAGGCGATGACATAATCCATTAAAATCACCACTGCAAATGCACCGAATGTTTTGGCAGGCGGTGCATCAAACCGCATGAGCATTTGCATCAAGCTATGGGTAAATGCGGCGCCAACACCCCATTTGGGACCTCGATGAAACGAGAGCAACACCAGCGGGACCATTCCACAGGTGACCGAACCGCCAAATGGCATCTGCCACAGCTTAAAGAAATCGAGCACGACAGAAAGCGCGATCATCAGCGCACTTTCCACCAGAATAACGGTTGTACTGTTCTTTTTCATGAACTTCCTCCTTTGCACACGGACTCTCCGCATGTCCACCTATTACGGCCGGTGGATGCCGGTTTGATTGAATCCGGGTGCATAAAACAAACGCCCCGCGGATACCGCGAGGCGTAAATTGCATTCTGTTCCTACGCTGGCATTATCCAGATCAGGTAAGGTTGAAAAACGTCTATTCGTTTTCTCTCAGCCGGGAATACCCAGCACCCCTATTCAATTTATTTTTATCATACTGTCTTTTATCCGATCTGTCAATAAGAACCGCTCCCGAAAACAAATCACTATATTCCGTCCCAACTGAAAATGCAGAGACAAATCCGTTTGGACAACCTCTGAGATGTCTGAACTCCGCATTCTGGGTTCCTCTAAGCATCCATCCTATAAGTGATCACCCCCTATCTCCTACATGGAGGGCATATCCGCCTGTTGGCAACGTCAGCTTCCTGCCGGATTTCACGGATAACGCTCCTTTTTGAAAAGCCGGCACATCTTATTTCTCTGCATTTGATGACCGTTCTTTCTAAACAGGGTCCCACTGTAATGACATTCTGCGGCGTCTGCCTTATTTTCGCAGCCCCTATTACAAATTAATCCGCAATATTCACGATAGGGACTACCCGCCATTTTGCGGTTGTCGTTGTATTACGGTTATTCCATTTTTTAATAACCGTTTGGTAAACGATCCTTTTTATCAACCAATCAGCGAATCATCCCATCAGGAAACCGCTTTTCTCATTCCCCCTGAATGACGCTTTCCATGTCCGATCGAAAAGGCCATCTGGCTTTTTCTGTTTTATTCTACTAGTGGGTATGCTATAATACAGAAAAGACTTTGCGAAGCTTTCCACACAATGGGAAATGGTATGGAATGTCAAAAAAGGCTACAGGGGGTGTGACAATGAAGGTCGTGGACCTGCGCAACATCTTTGCCAATTGCAACGATCAACTGATCGAGATCAGCGACAACCGTATCTATTATGCAGAGGAAAAAAACGAAGAAGGACACAACAGTCTCTTCCTTTTGGAATATAACCGCATCACCAAGCGGGAACGCATCTTAGCCAATTATATTTTGGACAGGCCCGCTTTCGTGCCCCATTTTTTTAGTTTTCCGGACATTATCTTTATGGTGTTGGAAGATGGCAGCAGCCATATTGAGCTGCTTTCAATCGACAAGATTACCGGGGAAGAGCGCAGTGCCGTTATGTTGAACCTCGTTGGGAACTTTTCCGAGTGTGCCGCCTTGGATGAAAACCATGTGATTCTTTTTACAGAGGAAGATGAAACCCACGCAGAGCTCTTCTCAGAATATCGCCGTCTTACAGGCTTTGCGCGTGTGGCGCTTCTGTTTGATTTGGAAGAGGAAAGCTATTATTATCTGCGCGACCCCCGGATCTGTAACGCCTCGGCAAACGATCTTGTTACATACAGTCTTGAGGACGACCGGCAGTTGTTGGTGCTGCAACCTCACGGCGATGAGAAGGAGAAATGGAACTGTTACCGCAACCGGCGGTGGCTCGGCGATCATGTGAACGACCACGTATGGCTGTGCCCTCTGTTTGATTTCATCGTTTCTGCCAAGTCCGGAGAAAAACGTGTCCCACTCGAATTGATTCTGAGTGCAGGCACAGACGGCCTTGTACGATACGCCGGCATGAACGAAGAGGAAATCTATTTCCGGGTAAAGCATTTTCCATCCAATGACCAGCGCCTTTGCGCCGTCAATAAGCGCACGGGCAAGCGGCAAATTGTCGCACAACTCAATTTGCGGTCCAATGAACTGGACGGTTATTTTTCTATCGATACCGAGGATGGCCGGGCATATAAAATCGTGGATCAAGGCGATTGCTTTGTCGCTACAGGCGTACTTCATTCCAATCTTCATGCGCCGTACAGTAAGGAATTGGGGGATTTTATTACCTGCGTAGAGGACCGCTTCATCATAGCCAAATACGTTTTAGCGGATGAAACCGATTCTTTTGAATTCCATTCGATTTACGACTGCCTTACCGGAGAACAGCAAAGCTACGAATGCTCCTGTGCGGTGCGGGGCGGTACGGTCGTTTTGTATTAAAACGAAGTCTGTTTCAAAAACAAAGTGTATTTTCAGAACGATCGATCATCATAAAAAAGAAACATTCCAGACTCATTTCATGAACGCACACGCATGAGAATTAGTAAAGCTATGTATGTTCTTGTGTGGTGTAAGACGAAATAGTAGTCCCGTACCGGAAATACAGGTTGTTCCTGAAACAAGCTGTAACGCTCGGGGGAGCCACCATCATCCGACGTGGGTTTTATCCGTTTATCCCATGGGGGGCACACACATTAGAAGACAACATAGCGATGAATGCCCCTGCCCGTTGCAAGGCAATCATCGTTTTGTCCCCGTGCAACATCCTTTGGGGGAACGAACTGTATTGTTTGGAGCACTAGCCAAAAGGCAAAGACGATGATCCATCCAATAAAAAGCCTATTGAATAAATTTTAAAAGACCGCGCTGGTACAATCGTTTCCAGCGCGGCCTTTTTACTGTTTTACCCCATTGGGGTCACTGAAATAAATATCATACCAAATCAGGAACACATAAATGGTCCATATCTTGCGGTTGTTGTCACACTTCCCCTGGAAATGCTCGTCCAAAAGTTTAACCAGCGCATCCGTGTGGAAAAACTGTTTTGCCGTTTCTCCGGTGAATGCGGCCTTTACAATCTCATAGTACTTCTCTTCCCGCAACCATACACGGGTAGGCACCGGGAAACCCAACTTTTTCTTCTTTGCCGTAGCGGGTGGCAGATGGCGCATCGCCGCCTTACGCATCGCATATTTGGTGTTTTCCGGATTAACGCGCAGGCGGCGCGGCAAACGGGACGCTACGCGGAACACCTCTTTATCCAGGAAGGGAACGCGCAGTTCCAACGAATTGGCCATACTCATACGGTCCGCCTTGAGTAAAATATCTCCGGCCAACCAAACGTTGATGTCCAAATACTGCATCTTGGTCACATCGTCCTTGCCCTGTACACGGTCATAAAACGGGCGGGTCAACTCTTGCGGGCGGGTACACGGCATGCCGTCTTGCAATAACCGGCGTTTTTCTTCCATGGTAAACATGCTACAATTTCCAATAAAGCTCTCCTCAATGGTCTGCGCGCCCCGAATTAAAAAGCTCTTTCCTCGGAACCGAAATGGAAGCGCCTTTGCAATCGCCGCAAAGGCCTTGCGCAGAAAGAGCGGCAGCCTCTTATACCCCGCAAGATCATCCGGCTCATGGTAGATATTATATCCGCCGAAAAGCTCGTCCGCTCCCTCTCCAGAAAGAACCACCTTGACATACTCGCTTGCCATCTTAGAAACAAAATACAGCGCAATGCAAGAGGCGTCGGCCAAGGGCTGGTCCATATGGTACTGAACCTTGCGGATACTGTCCCAATATTCCTCTGTGGAGATCACCTTATAATGGTGCTCCAGACCGACCTCTTTGCTCAATCCTTTCGCCCAGTCGATCTCGTTGTACTTCTCGCCATAGTCAAAACCGACCGTAAAGGTCTTTTGTCCTTTGAAATGGGTGGAGACGTAACTGGAATCTACCCCGCTGGACAGGAAGCACCCGACCTCCACATCGCTAATCTTATGGGCCGCGACAGATTCCTCAAATACCTTCTCAATTTCGTCTACCGCCTGTTCCTCCGTCATGTTTTCATCCGCATCAAATTTTGGCTCCCAATAGCGCGTGGTTGTCACCTTTCCATCCTTATACCAAAGATAATGGGCGGGCATCAAACAGAAAACATTCTCAAAGAAGGTTTCCGGGGGCGGCGCATATTCAAAGGAAATATAATTGTCCAGTGCACGCCGGTTAAATTTCTTTTGGAAACCCGGGAACTCTAAAATACTCTTGATTTCAGAGCCATAAACGAACGAATTTCCTACCTGCGTGTAATGGAGCGGCTTAATCCCAAAATAGTCGCGCGCCATAAAGAGGCTGTTGTCCACCGTATTCCATATGGCAAAGCCAAACATGCCGCGCAAACGGTTTAAGAGCCCTTCCTTCCATTCTTCAAAACCGTGTACCAGCACCTCGGAATCCGTATTGGTATAAAACTTGTGGCCCTTATCCACCAACTCTTTTCGTAAATCCTGGTAGTTATAGATTTCTCCATTGAAGGTCAGCACAAGGGTATGGTCCTCATTATAGATGGGCTGGTCGCCCGTGTTTCCCACATCGATGATGGACAGGCGGCGGAACCCCATCGTCACGCCGTCCCCCGCAAATACGCCGGAGCTGTCCGGCCCGCGGTGGGTGATGACGTCCGTCATCCGCTTGATTACTTCGTCACGGTCGAGCACCTCGCCCGTAAAGCCACAGATTCCACACATGGTTGGCACCTCACTTATTCAAAAGCGCCGCACAGACGGCGCTGAAATTTTAATCCTCTTCTCTGTACGTATCCAGAAGCTCCTGCGCCAGTTCCGGGTCCACTGCTGCAAACCCTTTCTGGTCCGGATGGAGTTCCTCCACAATTTCCTGGGATCGGCGATAAGCGTCCAGCCGGGTCGTTTTCAGAACAGCTTCCGGCTTTCCTGGAAAAAAGAATACAAACCCGATACGGTTCTTTTCCTCATCTGCAAAGGAAAAATACCCTTCCTGCGGCTTCTGGCCGTCCTTTTTCTCTACAACCGACGCAAGCGCCAACTTGACCAACTCAACTGCGCGGTCGTCCAAGCCAGCTTCAAAGACCAGAATCTTTTCCTTCAATTCCGCCAAAGAGGAAACCACTCGCTTCTGTACATAGCCGATCTGCGGGAACGCGTGATCCACGTCAACCGCATCCAGTTCCGTTTTTCCACCATTCGGAATCAGGTAGATCATGAATTTGCGCCCTTTATCGTGATATAGGCAGGGATACGCCATCTGTGCCACATAGCCACAGGCAGGACATGTCCAATTGAACAACGTCTCTTGAAGCACCTGTTCCCGCAGGTTGGGATTTACCTCGGCATTAACGCCCGGCCACATCCGCGTCTCGACCGCCTCTCCGCAGCGTGGGCAACTCACCGGCTTGCTGATCTCAGTAGACATGTATCGTTCACTTCCTAGTCTCTCAAATCATTCAGGGCTGTATCCAGCCTTTTCGAAAGAATGTCATTTAAAAAATAGTATAACACAATCCTTTGCAAGGTACAACGTTTCCCATGCGGGATGGAAAATTCCGTCGGAGAGATTATAAATTTTTTCCTGTTCATTTTGGTTGTTTTGCGGTATAATAAGGATGATGCATAAGGAGCGCTCAAAGCATATCTGAAAAGGCGCACCACGCCAAATATCGCCGCTGCGGCGGGACCGGAGGGAAAACTATGGGTATTTTCAGAGTAATCGGCAACGAAGTAACAAAAGCAGTCGACTATGTCGTCGATAAAAATCGCAAAGCTGCAATGATCAACAGGCTCCGGATTGTTATCAAGAACGAGCGGGAAAACACAGCGCGCGCCTATGTTGCGCTGGGAAAATACTATATGGAACATCTGCGCAACCCGGACGATACGCAGGCGGAGCACCTCTGCCAGGCGGTTGAA
Source organism: Anaeromassilibacillus sp. SJQ-1 (assembly GCF_046693725.1). Taxonomy (NCBI): domain Bacteria; kingdom Bacillati; phylum Bacillota; class Clostridia; order Eubacteriales; family Acutalibacteraceae; genus Anaeromassilibacillus; species Anaeromassilibacillus sp. SJQ-1. The sequence continues at coordinate 216,467 of NZ_JBKEIV010000048.1, forward strand.
GAAAGCGAAGCACGCATGAAGAAGGCATTCAATAAGCTGGATGAAATTACTTCTCCTGTGGAAGAAGAGGAACAGTGCGCAGGCTGTAACGACGACTGTGACGCATGCCCGTACTATGAAGAACTTGACCCGTTCCAGCGCCAAGAGTTGGCCCACAGTGCAGACCATGCGGACGGTGCGGACGACGATATTCCGGGCGCGCCCTTTGTCAATGAAGCACATGACGCAGCAGCTGCGGAGGAAGAACGCCAAGAGGCGGAAATACATGCAGACGCCGAAGCGGCTTCCCATATAAACCCGGAAGTGACCGCAGGTAAACCGGATATTTTCGGGGAAGCGGCAGAGGATGACGCGGAACAATGAGTAAGAAAGTTCTTTTGGGAATGAGCGGCGGCGTAGACAGTTCGGTCGCCGCTCTTTTACTGTTAAAAGCTGGATACGATGTGACGGGCATGACCATGCGCCTTCGGCCGGAAGCATATATGCAGCAGAGCGCCTCAGGCGGATGTTGTTCTTTGGATGACATCGACGATGCCCGCCGGGTTTGTTACCAGTTGGGAATCGATCATCTGGTCTTAAACTTCACCGAGCAGTTTGAACGCGATGTCATTCAATACTTTGCCGAGCAGTATGCCGCAGGGCGCACGCCAAATCCCTGCATCGCCTGCAACCGGCATCTAAAATTCGGCGCCATGCTTCAGAAGGCGCGCCTTTTGGGGTTTGATTTCATTGCAACTGGCCACTATGCTGTAATTACACAAAATGATTCCGGCCGCTGGCTTTTGAAACGGGCCCCTGCGAGCAAAGACCAGAGCTACGTTCTTTATTCTTTGACACAAGACCAGCTTGCGCACACATTGATGCCTCTGGGTCCATATACCAAACCGGAGGCCCGGCAGCTGGCAGAGGAGGCTGGTCTTCGCGTGGCGCATAAGCCCGACAGCCAAGAGATCTGTTTTGTGGAGGACAATGACTACGCATCTTTTTTAGAACGTTACACAGGTACAAAGGCCCCCCAAGGTGATTTTGTCGATGCACAAGGCCGTATCTTAGGCAGGCATCGCGGCATTACACATTATACCATCGGACAGCGCAAGGGGTTGGGTATTTCCTTTGGGAAGCCCATGTATGTGACAAAAATCGACGCTGTACGAAACCGCATCACCCTCGGTGAAGAGGGAAGTCAGTATGCCGCATCCTTGCTGGCGGATGACCTGAACTTTATCCCATTCGATACATTGGACAAGCCTCTGCAGGTACAGGCGAAGGTCCGCTATCAGGCGCGGCCCGCTGATGCAGTTCTAACGCCGGTGGATGGTGGCCGTGTACGTGTAGATTTTGCCGAACCTCAGCGCTCTGTCACGCCCGGGCAGGCCGTCGTTTTTTATGACGGGGATCTGGTCGTCGGCGGCGGTGTGATTCTTTAAGCATAATAAAGCAAAAAGTAGTAAGGCCCAAGCCACTCCAAGGAAGATTTCTTATGGATGAGCTTGGGCTGGTTTTATGTGGTTTTTGTTTTGTACAAATGGTCATTCTAAAAAATTTGTCTCGATTCTCTACGAATTCCATTTCAGGGTTCCGATTCTCAGTTGCCTCGAAATGGATCTGCTATTTCTACCAATGTACTATTTTCTGTACGGTTCCATCCTTTTTAAAATAATGGATATGCCACTTGAGCCTCCAAAATACTCTTTCTCCACTCTTGATAGGCATGTCCATTCCGCCATACAATTATAGGATGGCAAAGATAGCAGCGTAGAAAGTTTGCCATTAACACAGTAACGATAGAATCACCCTACGATTTTATGACAACCATCTTGCCGTTTTAATTTCCATTATAACGGTTCATTTTCCGGTTCTTTTCCCATGCATTTGCACGACTTTATGTAAATATTCTATGATTTTCGAGTTTGCCTTGTATGTGTTTCTTTTGTTTATAGGCGGCTCTTTTATTTTATTCCTCTATTGAACATATGCTCTCCTCCACACCATGCGAGGTTTTTACAAAAAGAGCGTACATGCTAAAAACGATATATATGGATACCGATTTTTTTGTAAGATGGATCGAACAATCCCATCCAGAAGGGAAATTGGAAGAGGAAGCTCTTTGAAAGTAAGCCTTGTGTTTATTCGGGCGTCACTGTTTATGTTCTCAATTGAAAGTCATCTACAGGGGAACCACATCATTGGCATTTTATGCCGTCTTCACACAAATTACTGAAAGTGAACCAAAAGACCTTTGCGCTTTCGCATCGCTTGTATATTTTGTTTTAATCTGCTCCGGGTCTTTTGTAGACATAAAAACCTCCCATTCGGGAGGTCTCAACCTTCTTTTAGCCAATCCCTTTTCAAGTCAAACCAACTGTCTAAGCGGGAGGCTCAAGAAGGCCCTATAAGGACCTATTACGGACAAGCGGAAGGGCACACGAAATTTTATTTTGCTTGTATCACATGCCCACCGTCTGTAAACGGGCAATCCCCGTCCTAACGGCAGCCTTCCATCATGGAAAGGCTGTTGTCAGCATCTTATCTGTCTGATGCTTGAAGCAAAAATTTTAAGGGGCGCCTTCACCGGTTTTGCCGGGCCTTAACCAATGAGGCGCCGGGAACCTACGGTTCCCGGCGCCTTTATTAGGTATTTTCAATTTATGCCGCTTCCGAAGAGCTTGCCTCGTCGGCTTCGGAACTCGCCTCACTGGTACTATCTGTGCTTTCTTCCGAAGAAGCTGTTTCCGAGGACGCTGCGACAGAAGAGGTTTCCTCCACGAACATATCTGGCTGATAGGAATCGATCGCCTTTTGGTTGATCTCCGCCGAGTAACCATCTGCCGCCTCATCGATCATCTGTTTAAATTCTTCCTGCTTCATGTTCTGAAGAATCGCGGTACGGCTGGCCTCGTCGCTGATCTTATTCTCTGCCGTTGCAGTGACATCGTCTTTCACCAGCAGCACTTTATACAGGCCTTGCACCTCAACAATACGGCATTCACCGTCCTTCATGGATTTCAGGGACGTGCCGAATTCCTCTGGATAAGAGGATGTCTCCCCATTGAAGTTGGCCGCGTCGGTGTAGAGTTGGACGGTATCGTCTCCAGAGGAAGTCTTGTAAGCATCCGCCGCTTCCTGAGCGGTCATAGAACCATCGTTAATCTTTGCCGCATAATCCTTGAATTCAGTATCGAGCTGAGAAAGCTCGTCTTCGCTCAAATTCGTACCGGTCGTCATATCGATGATCGGGGCCAGTACATAGGAGAACGCCATATAGTTCGTCACATAATAGTCCTTTACATCTGCGTCAGAAACCTCCTGTGTACCGCCTTTGCCGTAAATGGCGTCGAACACTTTGGTGTATTTCGTGTAATAATCGGCATATGCGAGATTAAAGGAGGACTTCGCAACACCGTATTCTGTCATGGCTGTAGAAATGGAACCCCAATAGCTGTCTGTCTGATCGGAAACCTGTTGGAGCTCGTCCTCGGTCAAAGAGATATTCAGTTCCTTCATCTTATCATCGATCACCAGGATGGACTTGGTCTGGCGCAAGGCATTTTCCTTGATCCAAGTAGCTGCATCCTGATCCTCCACGGTCTGCTCCAAGATGGGCTTTGTGGAATCCTCCACCTGCACGCTAGCCTGCTGATATGCGCTGTACAGATTATAGATGTAAGCGCCAATCGGCACCGTAAGGTTGTCGTTCTTGACCGCCCAGCTCTTATCCGCCCCCGAACAGGCTGTGGCACTCGCCATAATTGCCAGCGACAGAACGGCCGCCAAGCATTTTTTCCATGTTTTCATTATTACACTCTCCTTAAATTGCCGGCACGCAAATGCATTTCGCGCAGTTCCGACGAATAATTTACGGCATTTTCAGCACATTAGACAATATTATACACCATATATTCCAATTTGTCCATCAAAAAATCGACTTTACAGAAGCCAATGAACCCTTATACTCGATTTTTCATTCGAATGCTTTCCGTCATGGATTCCGATGATCGGGCTTTTGGGATACTCCGATGCATTTGCGCAAATCACGAAAAAGGAAAATTATGCCTGGCTGCGGGCCTGGGCCTTTGAAAGAAAACGCTCTTTTTCCACACTGACACGCTCATGCGTGCCGCGTGCGATCACGCCCGCATTGTCCTTTGCCTCCAAAGTAAAGCGGTACATACGTCCGTCCACCTCGGTCAGGGTCGCTGTAGCGGTCACCTTGACTCCCGCCACTGTAGGGCACAGATGCTCAATCGAAATTTGGCTGCCTACGGTCGTCCAGCCATCCTGCAATTCTTTTTGCGCTAATTCTGCAGCTGCACCTTCCAGCAGCGCAGCCACCATGGGCGTAGCAAAGACCTCCACACTGCCACTGCCAACCGCAGTCGCCAGCAACTCCGGTGTCACAACACATTCCTTTGTAAACGTCTTTTCCATTGTATTTGCCTCCTGTTCCTGGTATAATTCTGAATAGTTTGCCGTCTTATTATAGCAGACTTTCCCCCAGAAGAAAGTTCTTCTGTTTTCCATTTAAAAAGGAGCGAGCAAAATGGAACAAACACCCCTCGCAAAACAACGTATTCATTTGATGGACGAGCTGCGCGGCTTTGCCGTTTTCTGTATGGTTTTTTACCACGGGTTTTATACCCTTGCCTATCTGTACCATCTGGAGCTTGGCAAGATTCTGCTTTATTTCTTTATGCCCGCAGAACCCTGGTTCGCTGGTTTGTTCATTTTAATCGCCGGCATCTCCTCCAATCTCTCCCATTCCAATTTGATTCGCGGCCTTAAGCTTGCGGGGGTTGCCTTGATGGTTACCCTTGCCACCTGGTTGGTGGTCCCTGAAGAGCGCATCCTGTTTGGAATTTTGCATTTTCTTTCCATATGTATGATTGCATTTGGGCTGATTCAGCCCCATCTTCGCCGGAAACAGCCCTTCACCTGGATTCCCACTGCCATCTGTGTCCTTCTTTATTTGTGTACAGCACAGATCGATCGGGGAATCCTTGGTATCGGCCCACTGAGCATCCCCCTTCCCGATCAATTGTATGCCACCGACTGGCTTGCACCTTTCGGTCTGCACAGTTCCAGCTTTTTTTCCTCGGACTATTTTCCCCTGCTTCCATGGATTTTCGTCTTTTTTGCCGGCACAAGTTTGGGGCGCCTAGCCGTTGAAGGGCGCTTTCCCGCCTTTGCTTACCGGTCCCGTGTGCCGTTTTTCTCCTGGCTTGGGCGCCATGCGCTGGTGATCTACATAGTCCATCAACCGGTCATTTACGGCATTTCCTGGTTGGTCAGCGCAGTTGCTTCCAACTTTTGAAGACAACTTCTGGCCGTTCCATTCTGTGAATCTTTGGATTTGAGAGAGACTTCTCAATCGATGATTTGATTTTCCATCAGCAGGGACTTCTAGCTGCCCGATGCCTATTGGCTCGGGCAGCTATTTTTGTTCCGATTCTATGTCCTTCTTTCCTTTCGAAAACAGTTCCCGAATTCCCAGAACAAGCACAAAGGCCGCAAAACCTTTGCTCACCCACACTGGATGCAGAGTATTTGCCAACCATACACCTAAAAAAGCACCAGCTACTCCAAACGGCGCACACTTCAGAGCAAACTTATAGTCGATCAAATGGTGCTTTACATGGATAAAAATGGAGACAGCAGCAAGCGGCAGGAAAAAGATCAGGTTGATTCCACCCGCCTGCATCTGTTCCATGCCAAGGAACAGGGTCAGATAAAGCACAAGGATTCCTCCGCCACCCAAGCCGAGAGCGCTGACAAAACCGGCAATCAGGCTGGCAATCCCTGCGATTAACCACCCGCTCATCGCAGAAGCAGCCGCACGGCTGCATAAATCATGAAGGCGCCAAAGGCTTTACGCAGGAGTTTATCTGGGATCTTCTGCATCAATAGCGCCCCTAAAATCGCCCCCAGTAGTCCTCCCGGCAAATAAGGCCAAGCATCGGAAAACTGGATCGCTCCGTTGACCAAATATAAGATGGCACTGACGAGGGAGATCGGTAGGATGACCGCCAAAGAAGTAGCGTGTGCTTTCTTGAGTGGAATTCCCGATGCTTTTAGCAATGGTACAGCAGCAATACCTCCGCCCGCGCCAAATAGGCCGTTTAGCATTCCACAGAGCGTACCAATCAGCGCGGGGGTAAACTTTTTTAAACTGCTCAACTTTTCCATCTTCATGCCTTTGCTCCCTCTTTTGCAGTTCTCTCCGGTTATCTTTTGAAAAAAGTCTCGTTTTATTCCGATTTCATTTTACTACAATTTGTATTAATAATTATTATTTATACAAATAGATAAGACAATCTTGTTCCTCAGCAAAGGTTGTGCTATGATAAAAAGAAAAAAGGGGGATGCGCATGTTTCAACAGGATTGGATTTTACGGCAAATTGAAATGATTGGTATTGTCTTGGCGCGTCTCCTATTTGGAAAAGATAAGCCGGATTATGAAATTGTCGAAAAGGAAAAGCTTTCGGATTCCGACCAACTCTACATTGAATTGATTCGCATGCTGGATGAGGGTAAGATCAATGAAGCTGAAAACCGCCTTTATGAGGAGCTGGACTCCTCGCGTCTGCACATGTTAGAGCTGGCTCTGGCCTTTTATTCCCGCTTAAATCAGTTTGACGACGCTTATCTCGAAGCGCACAACTACTCGCGTCAAGAGATTGAAGAGGGTTTGCAGTCTGTGACGAAATTCTTTGGTATACAGTTTACATGGTAGTTAGCCAGATTTGCCTGTCAGGTAAACAAGGCAGATTGTCTTGACAATGGGTACAGGCCTTACCTACATTCTATAGGCAATGGAACGATCCATTATGAACAATTGCATGCGTATCTGTAAAAGAGGGCAAAGAAATTTCTGTAAGGGAATGCTAAAGGAAGTCATGTAAATGGTCCTTCGAACGCCCCCCTTTCCGGAAGAGTTATGGAGCGCGATCCTTTTATCAAGTATATTTCTGCCAAAAAGAGCCTTTAGGGGGAGTTTTTATGCAGTATATTTCTTTAGCAGGGCGTGCCTGTTCCCTATTTGTACCAGATCGCAAAATTCCAGCGGGCGGATTCCCGCTGGTGCTTTCCAACGATGGCGACATGCCCGCCGCGAATTTTGACGCTCTGTTTTCCCGAAAAACACCAATCGGATTTGTCTTTTTGGCAGTGCCTCCGTTGGATCGAAACCGCGAGTATACCCCCTGGAAAGCGCCTGCTCTTTCCCAAAGAACTCCATGTTTTACGGGAGAAGGAGAGGAATACTTGCGTTTTTTGACCGAGAAACTTCTACCTGAGGCACGCCAAGACTTGCCCATCACCCAAGAAGCGGCCCACACAACACTGATAGGATATTCGCTTGGTGGTCTCCATGCTTTGTGGAGCGGGACACAGTGTGGTGCATTTGGTCAGATTGGCTGTCTTTCCGGTTCCCTGTGGTACGATGGAACGGTTGATTTCTTTTTGTCAAATGCTTTGCATCCGGTGGTCCATCGCGTCTATCTATCCTTAGGCGTTGCAGAAGAAAAAGCTCGCAATCCACGTATGGCTCGCGTAGGAAACTGTACCCGCGAGATCTACCGCTTCCTGCAATCTCAAGTCCCCTGCACATTGGAATGGAATCCGGGCGGACATTTTTGTAACATCCCGGGGCGTTTTGAGAAGGCCTTGGACTGGCTCTGCCGGTGATGTGAAGTGGATACTGCCGGGAAAAGCGAGCAAGTGATGTCCTGTTCCCACTGCATTCGGAGATCAACGATTATATCACTCTGCGAATATGGCGCTTTACCCTATTTCCTACGATCCTGTATATATCTGTTGAATCGGTTTCTATATGCAAAATGATGCCGATTGCCCCTACAGTCAAACTTCCTCTTTCTTTTCCATATTCAGAGCTCGGCAGTTAAATTACTCTACGGGTATATCCGTTTCCCTTATTTTCCACAGTCCTGTACATATCTGTTGAATCGGTTTCTATATGCAGAATGATGTCGATTGCCTTCGCAGTCAGACTTCCTCTTCCTTTTCCATATTCAGAGCTCGGCGGTTAATTACTCTACGAGTATATCTGCTTCCCCTATTTTCCACAGTCCTGTATATATCTGTTGAATTGGTTTTTATGCAGAATTATGTTGGTGTCCTCGCAGTCAGACTCTCTTTTTCTTTTCCATATTCAGAACTCGGCGGTTAATTACTCTACAGATATGTCTGCTGCCCCTATTTTCCACAGCACTGTATGTATCTGTTGAATCGGTTTTTATGCAGAATTATGTTGGTGTCTTCGCAGTCAGACTCTCTTTTTCTTTTCCATATTCAGAACTCGGCGGTTAATTACTCTACAGATATATCTGCTTCCCCTATTTTCCACAGTCCTGTACATATCTGTTGAATCGGTTTCTATATGCAGAATTATGTCGATTGCCCTCGCAGTCAGACGTTCGCTTTCTTTTCCATATTCAGAGCTCGGCGGTTAATTACTCTAAGGATATGTCTGTTTCCCCTATTTTCCACAGCCCTGTATATATCTGTTGAATTGGTTCCTTGTGTATAAATTGTTTTCATGTCTGTTGGGTATGAAGAAGCACAGGGACGGCAGTCGCGAGAGGTCTTCTTATTGAATATACCACTTGCTAATCACTTGCTAAAGCTATTTTTCTAAAACCCAAATGGTTAAAAAAATACTAGAGAATCAAAATCGAGTGAAGTACAGAAATCCAAAAAGTCAAGTAAAAAGCAGCCGGAAACTGGATGCGCGATTGACAAATCGTATGTCCAGGTATCGGCTGCTTTTATAGTGAAATCCAAGCATTGAAACAGAAACTTGTTTACGGCTGCTCTTTTTTATAAGCAGTCTAACATAAATGGCTTACAATTATTCGATTTTTCGTCAGATATGTATTCCCTTTATTCCAGTATTATTTTCCACTTACATTCTTCGAGCCACTCAAAATTGTCCCATTCGGCTCCACTCGAAAGCGCTTATCGGGCCAAAGCGTTTCTAAAGCAAACAGGATGCTCTGCCTAGAGCACTCGCACAACAGGGGAGACCGAACATATCCCTCTGTGTAGAGAACGCATGAACATTGCTCAAACGAAAAGAAATATGCTTTTTGTTCCTCAATTGTCTCGCTCCTCAGACCGGGAAACTCATTCACAGCTGTAAAAAAGCGATGTACATCCCCACCGGCTGCCTGATAGAGCTCCTGATAAAAGGCAAGCGTGCCCTGCTGGACACAATTTTTTCCACATGCACGGAACAATTTCTCCCGTTCTATCTGCTCCAATGCAGCAATTCCCTTTTCAAATCCTTGAAACCAAAAGACCATATTTGAATCCATGTTTTTCCTCCTAGTCCTCTTTTACTGGCCAACGCATATCTGCTTTTCTTCACCGTCTTCTATTACATCTTTGCGCCTGTGTCCATCCGCCCGTCGCGCCTTTCCCTCGACAACGGCAAACAGCCCTTCGGTTTTCCTAATCCCGTCTTTTCTTTCTCCACTTACTGTTTTTCTGCGCCTATACCCATCCGCCCGTCGCGCCTTTCCCTCGACAACGGCAAACAGCCCTTCGGTTTCCCTAATCCCGTCTTTTCTTTCTCCACTTACTGTTTTTCTGCGCCTATGTTCATCCGCTGTCGCGCCTTTCCCTCGACAACGGCAAACAGCCCTTCGGTTTCCTTGATTCCGTTTTTCTTTCTCCGCCTGCTGGTTTTCTGCGCCTGTGTCCATCCGCCCGTCGCGCCTTTCCCTCGACAACGGCAAACAGCCCTTCGGTTTTCCTAATCCCGTCTTTTCTTTCTCCACTTGCTGTTTTTCTGCGCCTATACCCATCCGCCCGTCGTGCCTTTCCCTCGACAACGGCAAACAACCCTTCGGTTTCCTTGATTCCGTTTTTCTTTCTCCGCCTGCTGGTTTTCTGCGCCTATGTTCATCCGCCCGTCGCGCCTTTCCCTCGACAACGGCAAACAACCCTTCGATTTTCCTGATCCCCGTCTTTTCTTTCTCCGCCTGCTGGTTTTCTGCGCCTATGTTCATCCGCTGTCGTGTCTTTCCATCGACCACGGCAAACAGCCCTTCGGTTTTCCTAATCCCGTCTTTTCTTTCTCCACTTACTGTTTTTCTGCGCCTATACCCATCCGCCCGTCGCGCCTTTCCATCGACAACGGCAAACAGCCCTTCGGTTTTCCTGATCCCGTCTTTTCTTTCTCCGCCTGCTGGTTTTCTGCGCCTATGTCCATCCGGTTATCGCACCTTTTCCTAAACGGCGACAGATGGCCTCGTTCCCTTTTCCCTTGCATCGCCTACTGCTTCTCTATAGCTATGCCCCACCCGGTATTTACATTTCCTCTTGGCGCTGTTGATTCTTACCGATTCTCTATACGGCAAGCACCGGTCTAGGAGGTAATTCTATTGAACAATTCCCAAGCTCATATCCCGGAACAGACCAGGCTGTTCTCTCAACGAATCATACGTGCCCTGTTGAACGATCTTTCCGTGGTCCATCACAACAATTTGATCGCAATTTTTTAGTGTTGTAAGCCTGTGTGCGATGGATAGAATGGTGGTCCCGTAGACCTCCTTCATCCGCTCAAATTCCACTTGAATCTGCTTTTCCGATGTATTGTCCAGCGCAGATGTCGCTTCATCCAGAATGAGGATTCGTGGCGTCCTCAAAAAGGCGCGTGCTAACGCAATCCTCTGGCGCTGTCCGCCTGAAAGATTGTGTCCGGCCTCTGCCACCAGAAACGCATATTGCCCAGGCATCTGCATAATATCTGCATCAATCGAAGCACGGCGAGCGGCCTCTCGTACCTCTTCCAGAGTAACTTCCCTCTTTATCCCATAACAGATATTGTGAAATATGGTATCTGCGAAGAGGAATGGAACCTGCGGCACCAATACCACAGCTTCCGCCAAATCTGCACGGGTAAGCGCCGCCAGGTCATAGCCACCGATGGTAATCGTACCCTCTGTTTCCTCCAATTTATCGATCGCTTTTGTAACAGTGGACTTTCCACATCCGCTCGGCCCAGCAATCCCAATAAATTTGCCCGCACCGACCTGTAAATTCAGATCTTCCAGGATCGGTTTATCCGGTTCCTCCGCGTAATGGAAACGCAGATGCTGCATTTGAATATCGTTCGAATCCCATTTCTCCACACGCTTTTCTCCCTGTACTGCATAGGAGAAATCCTTAGGAATCCCCAAAATCTGGAAGTAATCGCTTGCCAAAACCGTACATTCCGAGACCTCGTCGAGGATGCGGTGTAGTTCACGCAGTGGTCCGGTCAACTGTGTAAAACAAAGATAAGCAGTCAGTACGGTACCAACACTGATCGCCCCCTGAAAAGCGAGCAAGACGGAAATCCCAATCACCGCTACGTTAAACGCCGCCTCATTGATAAACTTCAGGCAGTCATAAAAAGCCATTGCCCGGTGGTGTTTCATCTCTTTGGTTCGCAAGGCCTCCGACCGCCGGTCGATCCGCGCGCACTCGATCTCCGCACTGTCCATGGATCGAATGGTTTCCATCCCGCCTAGAAGTTCCACCATTGTCCCATCCAGATCTGCTTTGGTTTGTAGAAGTTCTACGCGGATTCCTTTCTGTGTGGAAATCTGACGCATCACAATAAGTGTGCCGACTGGTACGACCAGAACCATCAGCAATGCCACCTGCCACGGCAGTTGGGAGAAGATCACAAACACCGCTGCAATGCCAGTCGCAACTGCCGGTGCAAAATCCATAAAGATTAGCTTGACGAGTTTTGTCGTTCCCTCGATGCTGCGATTCAATCTCCCATGGATATTTCCGGTCATGTTTTGCCGGAAGTAACGCATAGGGGCAAGCATCAGGGAGGCTGCCGCCCGATTGCGAGCTTCTTTCTCCGCCTGCGTCGAGGCATCCTCCACCAGTAACCTGCGGATCACCTTGATGACCTCATTGACCACACTGGTGATCAGGATCACCAGAAGGACTGGTACGGTAGTTTGAAAGGAAATATTTGCCCGGTCTACAAGCACACGATCGGTCAAATAGCCAACCGCCAAGGGCAAAATCTGGCTCAATCCTGCTGAAACCGCGAGAATCAGCAAGACAATCCAAAAAGAACGCTTTTGCCGTTTTTGCAATAAGCCAAAAATCTGTTTGGTCAAGGAGAAAAGGGGCATTTTCCTTCTCATGGCGCATCGCTTCCTTATCGTTGGTCTTTTCTTTCATTCAGTTTATCGCATCTATTGCTCCTTGTCCACTCAAAAGTTTTTTTCTGTTCGTTTCTGGGCACACAAATTGAAGCGCTGAATTCTTTTGATAGAATCCAGCGCTTCAATTTCAAGAAAAATTATGAAGAATTTTCAGATACGTTTTTATAGAAGTCGTTTTATGCATTGCTTTTTTGCATACTTACCGGCATATCCGGCGCCGGTACATCCTGGCTAGAAGTCCGAAGCGCACGCGAAGCATTCAGAATTGCCAGGACGGATACGCCGACATCCGCAAAAACTGCCTCCCACATATTGGCCAAGCCAAAGGCGCCCAAAGCCAGGAATAACAATTTAATGCCCAAAGCAAATACAATGTTCTGCCGTACAATCCGCAGTGTTTTCCGCGAGATACGCACCGCTGCCGCCAACTTGGACGGCTTATCGTCCATCAATACAATATCTGCTGCCTCAATCGCGGCATCCGAGCCAAGGCCGCCCATTGCAATTCCGATGTCTGCTCGAGATAATACCGGTGCATCGTTGATTCCATCGCCGACAAAAGCCAGCTTTCCTTTCTCGCTCGTTCCGTCGAGCAGGCGTTCCACCTGGTGGACCTTATCTCCCGGGAGAAGTTCCGCATGCACTTCGTCGATTCCGATCTCTCGCGCGACCGCTTCACCTACAGCTTTTCGATCGCCTGTGAGCATGACGGTCTTTTTAACACCTTCCCGCTTCAAGGCTGCAACCGCAGAAGCTGCGTCGGGCTTGACTTCATCCGAAATCACAATGTGGCCAGCATAAGTGCCGTCGACCGCTACATGTACAACCGTACCCGTGCGGTGGCAATTGTGCCATTTTGCTCCGATTTGATCCATCCATTTGCTATTTCCTGCGTATACCTCACGCCCATCCACCTTTGCACGCACACCATGTCCGGAGATTTCTTCCACTTCCGACACACGGGATGTGTCCACTGGCTGGCGGTACGCCTCACGCAGAGAGCGCGAAATGGGATGTTCCGAATAACTTTCCGCCAATGCTGCCAGCTCCAAAAGATTTTCTTCGTTGATCTGATCCGGATGCACAGCCGTGACCTTGAAGGTTCCCTTGGTCAGGGTTCCAGTCTTATCAAAGACCACAACCTCTGTTTTTGCCAATGCCTCCAGATAATTGCTGCCCTTTACCAAAATTCCCTGCTTTGATGCACCGCCGATTCCTCCGAAAAAGCTCAATGGCACAGAAATCACCAAAGCACACGGGCACGAAATCACCAGGAAGATCAATGCGCGTTGCAGCCAATCGCTCCAATCGCCGCCGAAAAAGAGAGGAGGTAAAACCGCCAACAGGACGGCGCCAATGACGACAACAGGGGTATAGTACCGTGCAAAACGCGTAATAAAGCTCTCTGCACGCGCCTTCTTGCTGCTCGAGTTTTCTACAAGGTCGAGAATTTTTGCTACGGTAGATTCCCCAAATACCTTTGTAACACGTACTTTCAACAGGCCGCTTTGGTTGATACAGCCGCTGACAACATCATCCCCAGGAACTACATCCCGCGGCAGGGATTCCCCGGTAAGCGCAGCTGTGTCCACAGCAGAACTCCCCTCCAAAACCACACCATCCAGCGGGATCTTTTCACCGGCTTTTATCACGATGGTATCGCCCACCGCCACATCCTCCGGGTCAACCTGTACCAACTTTCCATCCTGTTCTATATTGGCATAATCCGGACGGATGTCCATCAAAGCAGTGATCGACTGGCGGGAACGACCCACTGCATAACTTTGAAACAGCTCGCCCACCTGATAGAACAGCATGACCGCGACACCCTCCGGGTATTCCCCGACGACAAAAGCACCCACTGTGGCAATGGCCATCAAAAAATTCTCGTCGAAGATCTGGCCATGCGCAATATTCCGTATCGCTTTCCACAGAACATCCCAGCCGATGATGGCGTATGGAATCAAGAAGAGAATCAATTTAAAAATTCCATCCACCGGGGCCAATGCCGCGACCACCAGAAGAACCGCGCTAATCAGAATACGAACTAGGGTCTTTTTTTGTTTCTTACTCATAGAAATCCCTCCTGTTCAAAAGATGAAGTGATTTCGCCGGTTCAAAAAGTCTTGGCTTACAGATGGATGACACAATCTGGTTCTACGCGCTTACAGACTTTGACAACCTCCTGCATAATCGCATCAAAGCGGCTGTCTTCGGCATCCACCATCATTTTTTGGGTCAAAAAGCTAACGTTTGCATCGTTAACCCCGTCAATCTTCTTGATGGCGTCCTCCATCTTGCGGGCGCAATTGGCACAGTCCAGATCGGTAAGGTTAAAACGTTTTTTCATGAGAAAATCCCCCTTAAATTTTGTTATTCAGCTACGTGCTCCATGCCCTGATCGATGATCGTCCGGACATGGCCGTCTGCCAGGGAGTAAAATACGGTCTTTCCTTCCCGGCGGTATTTCACCAGTTTGCTTTGCTTCAAAGCGCGCAGCTGGTGGGAAATTGCGGACTGCGTCATATTCAGCAGCTGGGCAATGTCGCAGACACACATCTCCGATTCAAACAACACATACAGGATTTTAATGCGGGTGGAATCGCCAAAAATCTTAAACAGTTCGGCTAAGTCATACAGGATCTCCTCGTCCGGCATATCCTGGGTAACCTTTTCCACAATGTCTTCATGTGCGTGGATAAATTCACAGCGCTCGACTCCATTTTGGTCTGTCATATTTTCACATTCTTTCATATGAGCTATTGTTCATATATTATTATATGCAAGATATTTAGAAAGTCAACCCCCATTTTGCGGATTCTTTCCAACTATTTTATTTTCATCTTTATTTTCATCAAAGAAAGTACATACAAAAAAGCGATTCCCACCTAATTTTCAGGCAGAGAACCGCTTATTAATTTATACAATTTGTATTTTTAATATTATATTATTCTATTTGTAATACATCTATACAAAACGGCCGCAGCAAGACCCTTTCCATTGCGCTGGACGCAACACTATTATACGATCTTGCACGCAGTGGAGGCTCTACAGAGAATCTGGATATTTCCTTGATTCATTCTCCGGCAGAATCCCTACCAAACGGAGCAAATGCTGTGCATTGGTCGTCTGGCAGCGTCCCGGACGAATGCGATAATCAAATAAGATCTCCCGCCCGGAATAGTGCTCTGTAAAATGATAATTGACCGTAGGCGTACACGGGTCCTTTTCCAGATCACACAGTTCAAAATCATGGGTGGTCACCAGCGTCAGCACATTGGACCGCGCCAATCTTCGGATGGTTTCCCGCGCGCCGGTAATCCGGTCGCGGGAATTGGTCCCCCGATAGATCTCGTCGATCAATGCGATCATAGGCGCGCCCGTTTGGCTTTGGTCGATCATCTTCTTTACGCGCAACAGTTCCGCGTAAAAACTGGAAATTCCCTGGCTGACACTATCTTCCACTCGAATAGAAGTACACACCGCCATCGGCGAGGCGCGGAAATACTCCGCCGCCACCACTCCCCCAGCGTATGCCAAAATCAGATTGGTGCCGATACTGCGCAAAAAGGTCGTTTTGCCGGACATATTGGAGCCGGTGATCACACAAACCCTCTGCCGCAGGGAAAACGCATTGCCGACCGCCCTTTCCTCCTGCAACAGAGGATGCCGGAGATCCTTTGCCTCTAAAAACGACTGCGAGGAAGCCTGTATTTCTGGGTATGAATGGACACGCTTTACTTGGGAAAGAACCCCCAAGCTGATGAGTACCTCCACCTTTCCCAGCGCGTCCAGCCATTCCTGGACAACCGAACCATAAGCTGTTTTCCAGGCAACCAAACGCCTGGCACACCGGAAATCGTAAAGAAACAGGGCATTGTATAAAATCAACGCCAACCCATTGTGCCGCGCGGCAATCGAATCCGAAATCTGCTCCAGCTCCTTGAAAGCCTTCTGTGCGCCCCCTTGCTGGCGAAGACAGTTCTGTAGATCCTGCAACATCTCGCTGTGAAAGGATTCGCGTTCCAAACAAGCAGCTAATTTGCGATAAGGCGACACCATCTTATGAACCCGGTAAACAGGCGCAAACTGCTGGTTATGTCCCTTGAGGCACGGAAGAGCAGCCCCCAGCTGTAACAAAGACAGGCAGCTGAAGCCGATCTGCCCTACCTGCGGCGCGATACCGGATAGAGCTCCAAAAAGGCACAACAGCGTCAGTGCCGGAAGAATCCAAAGCAGCATTTGGAACATCGCAGGCGGTTGGCGTCCATCTTTCTGAAGAAAACGCCGCCACACATCGCTGGAGGTTCCCTCTTTCGCATCCCGTTCCGGTAAAGCAAATGCTTGAAACTCCGTGCAAAACCGCTGCTTCTGCGCCAGTTCCTGTACCGCGTCCCGCCGGCGTTTCCACTCCGGCAAACCGGCATATCCATCCCGCAGCCATGCAGCCAACTGGTCCCGGCCATACGGCGTACTGGCTGCACAAATATACTGGTAAAGGGAGGCTTGGCCAAACAGATCGAGGTCTTTTCCCTGCGGGAACTCCTCTGACAAATAGGCGGCGCCATCCACCGGAAAGCCCTTCCAACCGTCGCCGCAGCGGTCCATATAAGCCTTTGCAACATCGCGCAGGGCAGTGTTGTTCTTTTGCCGCTCGACAATTTGGCTGTGCCGCACCACCAAAAGCAGAAATCCTACAAACGCCAATGCGCCAATCTCGTAATAAAGCGGCTGGTTTTGCACATACCCAGCGATACATGCCCCAATCGCGCAGAGCATAACAATGCCTCGCAGAAAGGAACACCGATTATAGGCTTTTCGATCCTGTTCCAACTCGTTCACACAGTTCTGATAAAGTTCCTGATAAAATTCCAATGCTTTGTTCTCCCCGTCAGACCGTTTTATTTGGGTTGCTCAAGCTCTTCCTCCCCTACTTTTTGCTCAATGCGATAGCGCGGCCGCGCCTTTACTTCGCTGTAGATCTTGCCGACGTAACCGCCCACTACGCCAATACAGAGGAGCTGGATGCCGCCCAACAGCCAAATAGACGAAATCGTCGCAGTCCAGCCTGCCACTGCGTTTCCCGTAAAATAGGAAATCAAAGCGTAGATCAGACCACCGACGCTCAATACACTGAGTAGGATTCCCAAATTGGAAATGATTTTGAGGGGTTTCACACTAAATGAGGTAATGCCATCCAAAGCAAAAGAGATCATTTTTTTCAAAGGATACTTGGATTCCCCCGCAAAACGTTCATGGCGGTCATAGAAAACATAGTCACTGCGGTATCCGATCAGAGGAACGATTCCGCGCAGGAACAGGTTTACCTCGCGGTATTCGGAGAGCGCGTCCAGTGCGCGCTGGCTCATCAGCCGGTAGTCTGCATGGTTATAGACGGTTTCCACTCCGAGCAGGCGCATCACTCTGTAAAATCCCTGCGCCGTTGTACGTTTAAAGAAGCTGTCAGTCTCCCGCTTCTTCCGCACCCCGTAAACCACATCACAGCCCTCTCGGAACTTCTGTACAAACTCGTCGAGCACTTCGATATCGTCCTGTAAATCTGCATCCAGACTAATCGCACAGTCCGCGCGCGCTTTCGCCTCCATCAATCCCGCCAACAGCGCATTTTGATGGCCCCGGTTGTGCGCCAATTTCAATCCGCAAACCAACAGGTTCTGATCGCTGAACGCGGAGATCAATGACCAGGTACGGTCCTTACTGCCGTCGTCTACAAACAACATACGGCTTTTCTTCCCCGCCAGACCGGCCTGCTGCATTTTTTGCAGTTTCTCTGTCAGACGCTTGACCGTCTCCGGAAGCACTTCCTCCTCATTGTAACAAGGAATCACCAGATAGACCGTGGGAATATACGTTTCCTTCATTGGTTATTTCTCCTCTTTTCGTCCGGATGCACCGGCTAACGAAAATGTCATGCCGAGCACCGCGATGATTACTCCAATGGCAGGTGAACCAGGCAAGGCAAGAATCAACACGATCCCAAATAGTATTGCAGAAATCCCTAAGAGCTGTAGGTGAATGTGATTCACTCCATTCCCTCCCCTTTCTTCATCGAGAATTCCTTGACCCGAAAGGCACGGCGTTTTGGCGGATGGGCGCGGTCGAACCGCCGGGTGACCAACCAATAGATTCCCAACAGCAAGAACGCTCCCGCCGTCACACAGGCGCCCAATTTCAGGCCGGGCGTCTCATAGTCAAACCGGATGGTGCTCTCCCCTTCCGGCACTCGTACCGCCATAAAGCCGACATTTACCTGTTCGATCTGCGCCGGTTCGCCGTTGACAGTGGCGGTCCAACCGCCCTCGTAGGGAACGCTGAAAAATACCAAACGGTCTTTGTCGGTCGATATTGTAGCAGTAAATCCGCTGTTGTCCCGCTCAAATGTGGAGCACGCCATGCTGCGGCGCGCCAGACAATCGGCGAAATACCCTTCCTGCGTGTAGGCAACAGAATCGATCTCTTCAAAGTGGTTCAGGATGTCTCCATAACGCAGAACTTGTTCATCATCCAACACCATTGTTTTTAAAAGCAGCAAATTCCGGTTGTCCTCGCTCACGCGGTCATACTCTTCACGGGTGATATAGCTGTCATAGCAGAAACCCATGGGGATAAAATACTGGTTTTCCCAAATGTCGAACCCATTTCGCGTATCGACATATTTCCACCCGGGCATCTCTGTTTTTCCGTCCTGCTCAAAGGTCTCCCCACTGGTGATGGGGTCCAACAGCCAACGACAAGAAGTCAACCCGCGCAGGCCGTAATACTTCACATCCGGCCGGGACCCCACATCGCGTTGTACACCGATGGTGGGATAAAACTCCATGATCGAACCCGGTACAATGCTGTGAAAGGCTTGGATCGTGGGCATTTGGAAAAACATCGCCTGATTGTCCATACCGTCATATACGTCGATGCGGCAATTGCTCGTATCCAATTGCAGGTCTTTTCCACCATTGAGTGAATAGGGAATCATATGATCGTGGTTATCGCTGCTCTGCGTTTTTCCCAGCGTGATAAAATACAGCGAATATACCACTGCAATCACCGCCACGCCACACATACAGGAGCGCGCAAAACGTTTGGTCCTCTCCACACCGAACCGCCGGGGAAAGAAGACTCTGCCTCGCCGGTTCAAAAGCTCTTGACGGAGTTGGCGCATCGGGTGGTCCCGCATAAGAACGGCGAGCAATAGCAGGCTGAGCCCCGCAATCGCCACATAGGCCCAGAACCGGGACGGGTATGCTTCCAGCCCGACGGACATGGTTTCTTCATCCCCGGAGGTTGTCGTCTTCACCATCAGCCCGATGGGAAGCGCAATGCCCAAGGTAAACCCAAGGGTCCATTTGATTGCACGCTTCCAGTCCGCGCGCGGGTTTTCCAGCGCAGTCACCGTCGCCAACGACATCATCAAGGTGAGCATATAGAACCACCGTGCGTAATAACTGGAATTAAACAGCTGGAAAGATGAATTCAAAATGGGGACAAACGCCATTAGGAACAGTATGGGCAGCAGAGTTTTGATCCAACTCTTACGCCGCGCCTGCAGCGTGGCAAATACACCCGTCATGCTGAACAGGGGCAACCAAGCGCCCAGAGACGCCCATTTTGACTCGGAATCCGGGGTAAAATTGGGGCGTGCCGGAATATCCGGGGGAAAGAAAAAGCACTCCAAGATGTGTACATACCGTTGATTCCAGCCGTAGAGCAGGGCGCCCCATCCATTCGGGGGATTATCCACACGTGGATTCTGTACTACACAAAGTACGGTAGGAATCAGCAGCACACAGGAACACAGCAGCCCCAGCACAGCCTCACAGGCCAACAGGGCAAAATCCCGCAGTCCAATTCGCCAATCCTTCACGATAAGCCGCAGGAAAAAGTAGATCACACAGAATACAACCTGTCCCACGAAGAAATAATAGTTCATAAAACAGCTGGCAAAAACCAACAGAGCAAACACACCGCGGCGCTTGGTGGCCATGTACTCATCCAAGGCCCAAAGCAACAACGGGAATACAACAATCGCCTCGTGGAAATGGTTAAAGAAGATATTATACACCGAAAAACCGGAGAATGCATAGAGCATCCCGCCCAGGACCGCATAGTCCGGTGTGCGGACATAACGCTTTAAGTAAATAAAACCTGTCAGAGACGCGCAACCAAATTTCAAAACCAGCAAAGGCCCCATCAAATGTGGTACCGCTGCACTCGGGAAGGGAATCGTCAGCCAAAAAAACGGACTCCCCAACAAATAAAAGGTATAGGACCCGATAAAATTTGCTCCCAGGTCGGTGGTCCAGCTCCAACCCAGATTGCCGCTTCGGATTGCATCATGGCACATTTGATAAAACGGAACCTGTTGCACATTAAAATCGCCATAGAACAAAAAATATCCGTCATCCCAGAGAATAAAAGGGAGAAAAAACAGGAGGGAAATGCCTATTCCATAGAGGAAAGCCCTCCAATAGTAGCTGGAAGCCCTTTCAGGAAAACGCAACTGCGTCACAGAATCACCTGACTTTCGTTGTCTTTCTTATTCTTTCGCCGTAGATCGTGGCATTTTCTTCCATAAGATGGTATTATTATAATGCGTATGAGGCAAAGCCACAAGCCTGAAAACGGACTCGTGGTTCAAAAGCGCGGACGGCATCCGACTTTTCTCTAGGAGCGATGCTTTGTACCGCGCATTTTGATGGATGCACAAAGAAGAGCTGGATACAGTCATTAAGAACCATTATAGCATATGCAATTGGAGAACAAACAAAAAAATGGACGTCCCAGCCCCCAAAAAAAGAATTCTGGAATATGGTTAGATCCGGGCTTCTCTATATGGAAAAACAGCCAAACCGCTGGTTTTTTTTCGCTTTTCCCAGCTTCTGACAGGTTTTTTTAGCGTTTTGAAAGATCTTGCAAACTTCAACGGTATTGGAGGTGTAGGATGGATGCCATCCGAATTTTTTGCCATGCTTTCCCGCATGAAATATATCGATCGTTGGGGGTTGATGCGAAATACCCGACAAGAGAATCTGAGCGAACACAGCTTTGAGACCGCTGTATTGGCACACGCACTGGCTACACTGCGCAATGTCCGATTTGGAGGGCATGTCAACCCCGAGCGCGCTGCTGTGTTAGCCCTTTTTCACGATGCCCCCGAAACATTAACCGGCGATTTGCCCACGCCGGTGAAATACTATAGCGCCGACATTCGTGGCGCTTATCGCGCCGTGGAATCTGCCGCAGAGCAAACGTTGCTTTCCCTTCTTCCCAGCGACTTGCAGGATATTTATGCGCCCTTGTTGCGTGGAGACAGTGAGACAGATGCGGAACTCCATCGATTGGTCAAAGCAGCGGACAAGCTCTCCGCCCTCATCAAGTGCCTGGAGGAACGCCGTATGGGTAACGCTGAATTTCTTAAAGCAGAAGACAGCCTTTGGGAATCCATTCGTGATATGCAGATTCCAGAGGCCGACTGTTTTTTGGAAGAATTTCTTCCCGCTTATCTGCTCACCTTGGACGAAACCCGCCCCGACGAATCATCTCACAAGGGCCGGCGCGATTCCCTCTTATAAAGCTAGCTCTGCATGGGCGTTCTTCTGTGGAATACTCTCTGCGGTTTATCACGAAGAGAATGACAGATTTTCCAGCAAGACCGGTTTTTAACAAGCACTAAAATTATATTATAGAATTATATTTCGTGACGAAACCAGTATAATATACGAGTTAATGCGCACTTTTCCAAAAAAATTGTTGCACGGCCAGCAGGCTGCTGCGTTTAAGGACTGATATTGTGAATCAAGATAATAAGAAAAAGAAGCGGATTCGTCTGATCCGCAATATAGTTGTTTTGTTTCTGAGCTTGGTTTTTGTGATCTTTGGCAGCGGCTTGGTGTATGCGGATATGCTTTTGAGCCAGATCCATTATAACGGTTTGAGTTCTCTTGCCCCGCCGAGCGGATCGATTTCTCTGCCCAGTGGCGGGGAGGGGACTTCTTCCACGGATGAGATCACCGGAGATCCCAACCTGTTGGGTGGTTTGTACCACGATGACGCCATCACCAATATCCTTTTGCTCGGCGTAGACGACTACCAAGACAATGACATTGGCCGCAGTGACAGTATGATGATGGTTTCGGTCGATACCCGGCATAAAAAGTTGAAGTTGACCAGCTTCATGCGCGATCTCTATGTTGCCATTCCCTATCATGGAAGCAACAAGCTGAATGCGGCTTATCCATTGGGGTACCAACAGGGCGGCGCCGGTGCAGGCGGACAATTGGCTGTTTCGACCATCGAGGCCAACTTTGGTGTGGACATCGACCGCTTTGTCCTGATCGACAATTCCGCGTTTGACCAAATCATCGATAATCTGGGCGGGGTGGAGATCACATTGACCGCAGCCGAGGCACGGCTAATCAACCAGAATTCCGGCGACCCCAGCCGCAACCTGACAGAAGGCACCTTTAATCTTTCTGGCAAGCAGGCGCACTATTACTCCCGTATCCGTGCGATCGGCGATGACTTTGAGCGTACACAGCGCCAACGCAATGTGTTGACCAGCCTAGTGAATAAGTTTAAGACATCCAATATTGGTACGATCAATAAAGCGCTGTACGACTGTCTTGGTTTGGTTCAAACCAACATGACAAAGGACGAAGTGTTTTATCTTGCAGCAAATGCCCTGACCTATATGAATTATCCTATGGAAGAGCATCGTGTTCCGGAAGACGACGAATACTATGCAACCCGTGTCGATGTAGGATCTGTGTTGGTTCCCTATCGTGAGATGTGTTCGGAAAGTCTCATCGATTTTATCTTTGAGGACGACCGGCCTGAGATGACCACGGATTAAAATTGCAAAGAGGGTGTCCCAAAAGTCATGAAATGACGGAAGGATACCCTCGATTTTTTTAACTCAGATATTTTTCCAGACAGAAAGAGGATGCCCCTTTCCTATGGATCGAAAAATCCATAGTTTTGGGTCACCCTCCTCCAACCAAATGCGCTTTCCCTTCCTGCTCTCGTTCGGGGCCTTTGTCTTTTCGCCCATGGTTCGTCCACAAAAAGTCCGTACAATGAGGGAGTCCCATGCAAAAACAATCCAACCGGCCATATTCATAGGCGCATACCAATTCCGCAAAAGTTGCCCGGCGCTGCCATCTTTCAGGGAGAACTCGGCTGTTTCGGGGTTTAGCCATTCTACTAGAAGCCCTATCCTGGTATGAAACCATTCCTTCACTGTTTTAAAGAC
The DNA here is from genome assembly GCF_046693725.1 of Anaeromassilibacillus sp. SJQ-1. Classification (NCBI taxonomy): domain Bacteria; kingdom Bacillati; phylum Bacillota; class Clostridia; order Eubacteriales; family Acutalibacteraceae; genus Anaeromassilibacillus; species Anaeromassilibacillus sp. SJQ-1. The sequence continues at coordinate 239,928 of NZ_JBKEIV010000048.1, forward strand.
TTTGGGGAAGTGCGAGACGCTTGCAGATATCCTTATTCTTTGGTATACAGATCACGTTACAGAGGGGCCTCCCCCATCCCGTTGGAAATCGCCACGACCGCCAGTGGATCTGTTTTGGGCCTTACTTTCGAAGCATTCCCCACCATCTGCTCCGCTTGCTAAAGCATACAATAGAATTCCTTCTATCTCCAAAACAAACACATGGTTTTCCACCCCATAGCGGCCTGAACCGGTTTTTTTACGAGTATTTTTCTAATTTAATTTTATATATCTTTTCACAAAAACTTATAAAACAATATTTTTTAAGAATATTTTACATAAGGATGTCATTTTATGTTTCAAATACGCACTGGAACCTCTGTAGAGGTCAACATTCACGGTCTAACGACCATGGACGCCAAGCAGCAATTGGAACAGCTTTTAAACCGACTCCCTCCCGATGTAACGGAAGTCGTAGTGATTCACGGGTATCACAGCGGGCAAACGCTGAGCAATATGGTGCGCAAACGTTTAAAGCATCCGCGTATCCGGGCAAAGATTCTTTGTCTAAACCCCGGAGAAACAAGACTGATGCTCCATACTTCCTTACAACGCCACAAGAAATAGCGTTTTTTCTTACAGCAAAGGCATGCTTTCATCCTTTGTGGGTTCTGCCGGACCCCGGGAAAGGCGGCTAAAGGAATAACGCAATACCCGTCCCAAACGTTCCCTCCCCTTTTTGATATGTACGGAAACTGTCCCCGGCGTAAGCCCCAATGTTTCTGCAATTTCATTCACGCGCATCTGTTCAAAATATCGCAAACGGATGCATTCCTTTTGACGTGCAGTCAATTCCCCTTCCATAGCGGCTTGTAAACTTCGCAGCATTCTTCGATATTCCAAATCAACCGGTTCTTTCCCATGCACGGGTATGGACAGTCGATCTCCAAAAAGGTCCAAGCTTAAATCCGATTTTCTTCTCATCGCAACCTCCCGCATCTCATCAGATGGTTCCCAACATGTAGACAGTCCAGATACATGCTATACAACAGCTGTGCGCGTTCTTCCAGCTTGTCCGCCTCACTCCCCTCTGCAAAGGAGGCGGCTTGACATCGCAGTAGGCGCACCCGTGCGCGAAGGCGATCCGCCTCCAATAAGTATTCCTCCCCCCATGCAAGGTAATCCATTTTCACATTTCTCCTTTAAGGATATTAGAATCTTAATAAGATTCTTTTCGATTTTATGCTACCATCACATGTGAAAAAAGTCAACCTTTTTAGAACAAATGTTTTTATAAAATATTTTTTAAAACTCTTGACAAACCAAAAAACATCGTATATACTGTAAATAGTTATACAGGACAGGACAATCGTAAGTTCGCGTGATATATTTGAATTAGCGCCATGCATACCCAATGCATACTGTCGGATGACAGTAAGGTCCGTATATTCCAGCCATTGAAGAGCAATCTTCAATGGCTTTTTTATTTTTCTTCGGCTTAAACAAGGTTGACGTCCTCTCTTTCACGTGTCCCGATCATATGACAAACGTACAACGCTTTGTTCCTCGTAGAACACAGTCGGTATTTTTATAGAAAAATTTAGGGAATTTTCTTTTTCACCATCCGCATGGCTATAAGAAAAATAATTACAAGAATGACAAGACCTATTCCCTGCACCACCACACGAAAATACCACGGGGCGGACTGCATCTCGTACAAAGCAGGATGTGTCCTGTAGTCATAATACTGAAAAACGCTGCTGCCTATAAAACCTCCAACCGTGCCCCATAATCCGATTTGTAGTATATGATAGAATTTTTTCATCCTTTACACTCCAAAATGTTCGTCTGTTGTTATAAATAATAATATTGGTTCGTCGCGTTGCCTCAAATATAGGCCAGTACATGTAATAATCGTCTTTTTAATCTGTCTTACTTGCCTAATAGGCAAATTCAGCTAACGATCATGATACCATGTATGCCAAACCATTGCAACGTATGAACGCAACTGCCAGAATGACAGGCCAGGAAACACCGTGAATGGAGGACCTCTGATTTTATTGAACGATCGCGTGCTCTTTTCTTGACAAGTTTCGCTCCAATATGCTAGCATAATTGTGTTTGAAATCATTTTCAAAAGGGACATGCACCAGCGTGTCCCCATTTTTGTGTAATGAATAAGGATGGAATGCCATGAGAACCCAAACAAATGTAAAAAAGATGGCCATTCTCGCCATGATGGTTGCACTGGGGGTAATTTTGTCCCCATTCTGCGCGTTCCCGGCATGGCGCCTATGCAACATTTTATCAATGTTCTCGTCGCCGTCCTCCTGGGACCATGGTATGCCCTCGCCTGTGCCATTCTTATATCCATTTTGCGGATGTGGTTGATGGGCGTCAATTTGCTTGCTGTCACGGGTTCGGTCTTTGGCGCCGTCCTTTCCGGCCTTCTTTACCGGGCAACGGGCAAACAAATCGCTGCTGTGATCGGGGAAATCATTGGTACCGGGATCATCGGCGCCATGGCCTCCTATCCAGTGATGGCATTCTTTTACCATATGGAAGGTGTGGTGCTGTTTACTTATGTGCCATCATTTGTCGCTGGCACAGTGATCGGGGGCTTCACCGCCTATTTTTTTCTAAAGGCACTTGCAAAAAACGGGCTGTTGACCCGGTTACAAAGGATGGCAAACGAATGAAAACCGTTGAAATCGCAGCACTGTTGGAGCGTATCGCTGCAACAGCGCCGTTAATCCATTGTATAACCAACCATATCTCAATCAACGACTGTGCCAACGCTATTTTAGCGCTTGGCGCCCGGCCAATTATGGCAGAACACCCAGAAGAGGTTGCGGATATTTCTTCTCACGCAGGAGCTTTGGTATTTAATTTGGGGAATATCAGTGATTCCCGTATGGAGGCGATGCGTTGTTCTGCATATGTCGCCGGAAAGGCCGGTATTCCCCTTGTGTTGGACCCTGCAGGGGTAGGATGCAGCAGGCTTCGGCGATCTTTCGTGCAAGAACTGACAAGGATTGCGCCCTTTTCTGTCATCCGCGCCAACTGTTCAGAGCTTCGAGCGCTGTGCAAGGGGGATTCCACAACCGATGGAGTGGACGCCGCGGCTAATGATCGGATCACCCGGAAGACGGCGCAACAGCAAGCCCATTGGGCCCTGGAAACAGCAAAACGGTTTCATTGCGTTGTATCCGCTTCTGGGGAAGTGGATATTGTTTCCGATGGACAATCCTGTTGGTTTCTTTTCAATGGCTCTCCCATGTTGGGCCAAATCACAGGTACGGGCTGTATGTCGAGCGCGATAACCGGCGCTTGCTGTGCAGTTGGGCCTCCACTGGAAGCAGCCATCTTAGCTACAAGCCTCATGGGAATCTGTGGAGAACAGGCAGCAATCGAGACGAAGGCGCTTGGCAAAGGAAACGGAACGTTTCATCAAGCCCTGTTGGATGCCCTCTCGACCCTGACACCCGAAATATGGGTACGGAATCTATATATGGAAGGAGCTTCCTTATGAATCGATCGAATTGTTTGTTATATCTTGTGACCAATAGCGACCATTTTACAAGGGAGCGATTCCTCTCGGTGATTGAAGAAGCCCTACAAAATGGTGTGACCATGTTGCAGCTTCGTGAAAAAGAACAAAGCGGCCGGGATTTTTACGAAGAAGCTCTTGCTGTGAAAAAACTAGCTGAGCACTACAAAGTTCCACTCATCATCGACGATCGCATCGATGTCGCCCTCGCTGTAGACGCAGACGGTGTGCATGTGGGGCAAAGCGATCTTCCTGTCTTTGTGGCTAGAAATCTCTTGGGACCAAATAAAATCGTTGGTGCAACAGCAAAAACGGTTGAACAGGCTTTGGAAGCACAGCGCCAAGGAGCCGATTATCTAGGGACGGGCGCCATCTTTCCCACCCAGACCAAAACCGCTGCGATCCGCACCAGTGTAGATACTTTGTGCGGGGTCTGCCGGGCTGTGCAGATTCCAGTTGTCGCGATTGGGGGGCTCAAACAGGACAATCTCTCTATATTAGAAGGTGCTCCTATCCGCGGGATTGCTGTTGTATCGGCCATTATGGCAAGCCCTCACCCCGGAAAATCCGCCCGCGAGCTGGCTGTCATGGCCCAGGCACTGGTGCAAAAGGGCCATAATTGAATATGTTCAGTTTGGTTGTTTCCCATTGAGGGTTCCCCAAAAGGCATGAAAGGACGGAAGGACCCCCTCGTTTTTTAGAAATCCGATATAGAAAACCCGGTTATCCGTATAAACACAACATTTAAAGACCATTCATAATTCTAAAAATAATTATTATACCACGAATTTACTACATATTGAATAAGCCTTGATACGACAGAAAAGGATAAGGGAGATTGCACAAACACGTGCATCTCCCTTGTTTAATAAGTATAATTTAATTTTAGATTTTTCCTTTTCTTTCTTCAACCATAGCAACAAATCTGTCAACAGTTTCTGGCGTTTGATGATTGAAAAATAAGCTCTCTTTTGTATCTAATTCAGAGATTTTCTTCATCTCTTCATCAGAAAGAAGAAAGTCAAAAATTTCGATGTTTTCTTTCATTCGTTCGATGTGTGTTGATTTCGCCAAGGCGACAATATTTCTTTGCATGAGCCAGCGTAAAATAACCTGTGCCGTTGATTTCTGATATTTTCCAGCAATACTCAGCAATACAGGATTGTGAAACATATTGCTTTTGCCTTCCCCAAACGGCGCCCATGCTTCCATTTGTACATGGCGTTTTACCATATTTTCTTGTGCTGGTATCTGCTGATGCAGTGGGTTGACTTCTACTTGATTGACGTGTGGCGGTATCTCGTTGAAAGCAACCATATCAGCCAGTCTGTCCGGTGCAAAATTGCTAACGCCGATAGCTTTGATTTTTTTCTCTTTATATAGCTCCTGTAAAGCTCTGTAAGCACCGTAATAATCACTGAACGGTTGATGTAAAAGGACTAAATCAAGATACTCAACTTTCAATTTCTCCATAGATTTTAGGATTGATTTCTTGGCTTGTTCATACCCATAATTGTCAATCCATACTTTGGTTGTGATGAACAATTCTTTTCGCGGCAGTTCGCATTTGCTTATTGCATTACCAACTTCTTCCTCGTTGAAGTAAGACTGTGCAGTATCAATATGTCGATACCCTACTTTTATGGCATCTAAAACACATCTTTCACAATCTTCCTTTGCAATCTGGAATACTCCAAAACCAAGTTTTGGCATCTGTACTCCATTATTTAATGTTACATATTCCATAATTCTTACCTCCTTGCTTTTTTATCTTCTTCAGAATACAATTCAATTATAAAATCCGGTAGTTACTACCGGTCAAGCGTTTTTTGAAAAATTAAAAAAATTTGAGGAGATGAGAATGTGTATTCCATGAAAGAGGTTTGTAAAGAAACAAATATGCCCTACGAAACCTTGAAATTTTATTGCAATGTAGGACTTGTACCAAATGTCAAAAGGAACCGTAACAATTATCGGGTTTTTGATGATAAAGATATTGCGTGGATTAAAAGCCTTTCCTGCTTAAAAAAATGCGGAATGAGTATAGCGGAAATGAAAGAGTATGTAGAATTATGCTTACAGGGAGAAAAATCTATTCCAAAAAGAAAAACAATACTTCAACACAGAAAGAAATTGTTGTTGAAAAAATTACAGGAATTAAAAGATTGTCTTGAATATATCGACACAAAACAAACATTTTACGACGATGTCCTATCAGGAAAAATTCCATACACAAGTAATCTCATTAAAATTTCAAACGATTGAACCATATTTACAGCAACAAAACTTTCCTATTTCTTCTGATCCGACATAGGCAGGAAAGAAAAAGCCCTCTGTTCCGCTTGTCTTTCAAATATTTGTCGAAGTCCATTTCATCAAAGTCTTGTTCTGGCGAAGTGCTTAGGAGATTGTTTTTTCTGTCTATATCCGCAAGCTCACGCAATACCCTTCCGTCATAAGGATTGTGCTTTTTAGGCTGTTGTCGGTAGCGGTCTAAGCTACGTATGTCTTTATGCACTCTCATAATTCGTTCCAACTTCTGGCGCTATAGTAACCGCTTGATTTCTATGAGTTCTTCCAGCCCCACGGCCTCGTTGGAAAGGTAATTCCTGATATACTCAATCCGTTTCGTTTCTATGTAAAACCTGTATTCTTGTTCAAAATTGAAATATTCATCTTCAGGCATATAATCTAAAGTACTATTAAAATCCTGTTTAATAACGTTCATGATATATGGATCGGTATGGCCGATATACTTCCATTCTCCCGATAATAATTTATTGGGCGTCCCCTCTAACACGTCCATTATTTTTTCCAGCATGTCAAAGGCCGGACCGTTTCGCCCTTTTCAATCTTAGATAAGCTCTGCATATTGATACCGATGGCATCCGCAAGTTCCTGTCGCTTCATTTTTCTACATTTTCTTACGTTCTGCATGTTTCCCCCTAAAGAACGCAGTTTCTTATAATAAACCCAAATATATTTCCAGACAGAAAGAGGATACCCCTTTCCTATAAATCGAACCATCCGTAATTTTGGGTCACCTTTTTCTTTTGAAAAAGAGGTTTACGAAAACGGTTCCTTGCTGTATAATAAGCCCTGTCCTATCAGCAAATCATAATAAGGATCGGTTTGCCTGCGTATTGTTATAAAATTAATGAAAACTTGTTCACCCGATTCCAAGATCGGGCCCCATTGAATACGCGGCATCCCCACGGAGGACTTCATGAAATTAAAACCACTGCAAATCGGCAATCTAGTCGCACGTATCCCGATCATTCAAGGTGGCATGGGAATCGGCATCAGCCTTTCCGGTCTGGCCGGGGCGGTCGCAAAGGAAGGCGGAGTCGGCGTCATTTCCGCTGCACAGCCCGGTTTCAATGAGCCCGATTTTCGGGAAAATACGCAGGAAGCCAACATGCGCGCACTTGGCCGTGAAATCCGCAAAGCCAAAGAAATTTCCAACAACGGAGTAATCGGCGTCAACATTATGTGTGCGCTGCGTCATTACAAGGAATATGTTCGGTGTTGCATAGAAAATGGGGCAGATTTGATTATTTCCGGTGCAGGTCTGCCAACTTTGCTTCCGGAACTTGTTCAAGGCAGCAAAATCAAATTTGCACCGATTGTGTCCTCTTTAAAGGCTATCCAAGTTCTGTTCAAACTATGGACCCGGCGTTATCATACCGTGTCCGATTTTGTCGTAATCGAGGGGCCGATGGCGGGCGGTCATCTGGGCTTCTCTCCAGAAGAAGTTCAAGGCGATGATTTTTCGGATTATGATGAGGAAATCAAGCGTATAATCGCCTATGTAAAAAGTTTCGAGGAGCCGTTTGGGAAACAAATTCCTGTTATCGTCGGCGGAGGCGTCTATGACCGCTCCGACATCGATCATGCTCTTTCTTTAGGGGCGGATGGCGTACAAATGGCGACGCGTTTTGTTGCGACCGAGGAATGCGATGCAGACATATCTTTCAAGCAAATGTATGTCGAGGCAAAAAAAGAGGATATTGTCATTGTAAAAAGTCCTGTTGGAATGCCGGGACGGGCAATTCGGAATGCCTTTATTCGGGAGAGAGAAACAGACCGTCAGCCTGTAACACACTGTTACCAATGCTTGGAGCACTGTGACCCCAGTACCATCCCCTATTGTATTACGGATGCGCTGGTCCGGGCCGCACATGGCGATGTTGACCATGCACTTTTATTCTGTGGAGCCAATGCTTGGCGCGTCGATAAAATCATGACCGTTCAAGCACTCATGCAAGAATTAAACGCAGATAAAGACAGATAAAAATTGATAAATCCGGTACACTAAAATATATCTATTTCTCCCCTTCATTATGTTCCTGCTTTAAAAAAGAGAGTCCTTTCTGCAATCCAAAGGGACTCTCTTTTGCATTAAAAAATTCTTTAATCAATGTGCAAAGCTCACTGGATAGCATACCTCCATACAAGTCCATTCCATTAAGCCTTGCATGAAGCTTTTTCAAGTCCTAATTTCACAATATCACCTCTTTTTGATAACTTCCAATTTCCCCAGTTCTATAAACTGGGATTTACTGTTCTTGTTGAAATATGAAATTATAAATTATATCTGCGGTCTTTTCAGCATTGGAAAAAGAGAGGGGTGCCCCCCGTTTGGGAAAAGATACACGGAAGATTGAGGAAGTATAGACGCCATTTCTCTGTATTCTTCTTCAATGTTGTATCGGCAACTTTCATCTTCTTTACTTCCCATAAATAGGATTGGCGTTTTTAATTCCTCCAATGGCTTATGGAATAGTGGGCGCTTTTCCTCCGCACACTTCAATAATGCTTCTGTATCAAGGTCAACTATCTTTTCCCAGTCTGCGCCTTGACACCATTCGTAAAATTGTCTTGACTGTGTATCTTCTTTCGCCAATTTCCTTTCAGATAAAAGGTTAGCGGAAAAATTTTCATTAAGAGTACGTCCGTCAAAGCTGTCTGCTACGACTGCATGAAACAGGTCGGGGCGTTCCAATGCCGCATTGACTGCCGCCCATGCACCGCCGCTTGTTCCAATAAGACTTACTTTTCCGCATTGTAAATGCTCGGCAAGAGCAATCGTCTGCAAGGCTTCGTCATACCACATATCCGGCGAAAAGTTTTCTACTCGATCTGACTGCCCGTTACCTAAAAAGTCAATTAGAATACATCTAAATTTTTCTGCATACAGCGGCATGAGAAGTTCAGACATTTTAGAGGAAGCCGTATTGCCATGTAAAAAAATAAGCGGTTCGCCTTGCCCGTATTCTTCATAATAAACAGATTTCCCCTGATACTTAAAATATGCCATTATATCACCTCTCTTTTGGGGTTTAGTCAATAAGATAAGTCCCGATCTGTCTTTACTTGCATTATATCATGCTGTTATAAGCATTGTCATTTCCTTTCTGCTTTTGAAACGCTACTTATTATCCTATGTTTTGTAAAGGGTGCTGTTCAGCATTGCTTATGCAACAAGCCCTTGACAAACCATAGCTAATAAGTTTTAAGATAATCAAGCAGAAATGAAATGGTCTGCTATTTCACGGCATAGAAAAAGACACTCTTTTTCAAGTGTCGTTCTTCCATGACTCTGTATTTCTTTGCATAAGTCGTTACATCAAGCTCTTTCATTTGTTGTAATTTCGTTGTAAATGGCTTCTTTTTCTTTTATTTGTTTTATTGATAGATATAGTGTTTATGTGGAGATCCGTAGTTTTTTACTTGTTTTTTATCAAAACAGGCCCAAACGCACTGCGCAGTTCTGTAAAAACCATGTACAAACGAGGGTATCCCAAAAGTCACGAGCTGACTGTAAGGATACCCTCGTTTTTTAGAAACTCAGATACTTTTTTAAATGGAAAGAGGATGCCCTCTCCTATGAATCGAACCATTCGTAGTCCGGGGACATCCTCTTTTTGTGCTGTCTATAAATCTTTGGGGCAGTGCTCTTTGGACGGCCTGCCCGGTCAACTATCTTACCGCAGAATCATTCCCACAAGATCTGCGATAGGGTTATCCCACCGAAACGACACACTGCAGAACCGGCGCTTCCCCTGGCATCTGCGTGTAAACGCCCGTGGAGGAACCCGGAGTACCAATAGCCCAAACGCGGAAATAGTAGTCATTTCCGATCTTTGCCACATACTGTGTCTTGAGCGTGTTGCCATTGCCAACCGTGAAGCTCGGCATCACGGCGCTGCCATTTACCACCGTCATCTTGAAGCAATAAGCATTGCCTCTCTTCAGGACAAACGGCATGGTGGTATCGGAGATCACGGACTTCGCCGCAGGCACTACCGGCGTGGCCGGTGTAACAACTGCCGCCACCGTTCCTTCTCCTGCATAAGAACCGCCGCCGTTCGAAGAGCCACCGCCCTTATGTCCGCCGGAAGAACCTCCGCTGGAAGGCTTGCTTGCATTTTTCACCGCTGTCTCAAGCGCATCCACAAGCGCATCCACCTCGTCCTGCGTTGCCATGCCGTCCGCGAGCAACGCAATCGCTTCCTCCCGCAAGGTTACAACCTTTGCATCTGTATAATCCTTGGTCTTTTCGATCAACTCTTCCAGTTTGGTTGTATCCGGAATCAAGCGGAGTTTCGCCATCGCAACTGCAAGACGGCTGGTCATGGTTTCTACCTCTGCCTGGGCCGGATCGGGCTGCTCCACCAGTTCCTCCGCTTCTGCAAGGATTTCAACAAATTCATCCCACGCTGCATCCTTGATATACTCATCTTCCTCATAAGTCTTTGCAACAGCGATTAGATTTTTGAGGCCATCCAGATCTGCGCCCAGTTCCAAACTGTTCATCGCTTCGATCAGTTGATCCGCCATCTCATCGATGTCTTCCTGCAAGGAGTCCTGTGCGTCATACATCGCCTGCGCCTCGTCGCGAACAACGGTCAAAGCTTCCCAAGAAGCTGCCGTATATAGGGCGGGGTCAAGGCTCTCACAAGCATCCAGCAATGCCTTGAGCAGCGTCATGTCGCCATTCTTGAATTGCAGGCACTGAATCGCATTCAACAGCTTGTTCCACGCACCGTCAATGGCAACTTGATCGGCCGTAGCGCTCTCTGCGATTGCTTCTGCTTCGACGATCGCTTTATCCAACGCTTCTCTTACATCGCTCAATGCCGCATTGTACTCATCGCTTCCCTGCAATTCTTTGGCAATTTGCAAGGTAGTGTTCAGGGTCAGCTTATTGACGATGGTAAAGTCAAAGTGAAGTTTCTGATCTTCATCACCCATTGTGGTCGTATAGGTGTACAAGTTCTTCTCATAGTCGTCCTGGGGTTCTTCATTGACGGAAACGCCCGCAATCTCCCTACCAGAAGCAGCTGGGGCGAAGGAAAGAGTAACCTCATCGCCAGGTGCTACGGTCCCCAGATAGGCGCCTGCCGCATCCAGGATTGCATCCGCATAGCCATCTACTTCCATGGTCACCGAAGGGGTATAGGTAACCATCAGCGTATTGCCGGCTTCCGGTGTAATTGCGCTATCTTCATTTCCCGACGTGGTGAACGCTTTCAGGCAAACATTGCCCAATGCGCCCCACATATCGCCGTCAAAATCGCCTGCTACTTCGATGTTCACACCACTGGTTCCGGGTTTGATGTTCCCTGTCCAATTTCCCTGGTTCTGCGACCTTGGGTCCACGCGCTTGGAATGCGCTGTGTAATTCTCGCCGACCTCATCGAGATCGAGCCAGTCTTGGCCGTTGACGTTGACAAAGCTTTCGCGTGCTCCAATATTGGCGACACAGCGAACATTGTCAAAGTTTCCGCTCATTTCCGTTGCCACCGGGAAAGCCCTGCCGAGCGGGTTCTCCATCGTGACGACAACGGAATATTTCTCGCCTTCTGCAAGGTTGACCCACTGGTCTTCATCCAAGTAGATCGTGTGATAGCCCGGATATGCTTCCGTGCCCGTGATGGGCTCTCTATACGCCTTCGCTGCGCCGATGGGCGAATTTGGATAATCCGGGAGCTGTGTGTAAACCTGAATGGAATATTCTGCATTCGCGTCCGTCGTATAGAAGGAAACCGCCTTCAACGTCTCGTCCTCTGTGGCAGTAAATACATTGGCCATGGATACCGGGGCGTCCTTTTCCTCTGCGCCCACAGACATGCTCCACCCCGTGCCATCGTACTGATACAGGTGGTCGTACGATTCTTCATCAATCGGGGTCTTGTCCAGATTATACTGCATCACTTCGGTAATACTGCCCTCGTCATAGGACATGTAGAACAAGCCGTCATAGGCGTCTCTGCCCCAGCTGTTGCGGATCAGCCAGCCGCCGTCGTGTTCCGGCATTCCAAAGTCATTAGCAAACAGCTCCTTGGGGATATTGTCGTCCCAGCCGACCAGCTGTACCGCATGGTTGCAGTCGCCAAATCCCGAACCAGAGAACTGGGTCTTAACCGGCACGCCGTTGTATTCCACATAATTGTATCCATTGGAATTATAGGAAATTCCCAAGCTGCCGCCTTCCCACAAGGCCTTTTTCACCGCTGTACCGTCCAGGTTGCCGTCGGCGTCACGAGTCGGCAGGTAGTTTGTGCTCTCCAAACGGTACTCCTGATCGAACTGAATATCGGGGTCCAGATCCTCATATTTGTCGGCTTCCGGCGAACCGGTGGACGCCGGATAGGGAAGCTCTTCCTCCAATACTGGACCTACGCCTCTTGCCAGAGTCGCCGCTGCAATAAAGGTGTTTCCGCCGCGGGTATACTCTGCAAATTTCTTGTCTCCGTCCGATTCGTTATACTCAAACGGCAGATAGGTATCGCCTTCGGTGCCGTCCGCGGGATCATCCGGGTTGGCGCGGCCGTGGAAAGCAAAGTAAGCCAGATGGATCGGCGAGAACACAGGCGCGTCCTCACCCATCTCCTCAAATAAATCGGAGGCCATGGCGCCGGTGCCGCTAAATGCCCAACAGGTTCCCCAACCTCCCTGCTGGCGTACTTCCGTTGTCAGTTTTCCGCTCTCAATTGCATTGTAGGCCTCGGGCAATTCCTCATTGTCTGCCAGAGTACGCGCCATTTTCTTGGCAGTTGGAGCAGCGTTCAGCATGTACGACAGATCCATATTGGGGGAGGAATACGAGGACATGGTTTTTCCCATGACCGCTCCCTCCTGCGGTTTTTTGTCCACGGCTGCCGCTGCTGTCGTCCCGGCAAAGGAAGCCGTCAACATGGAACATGCCAACAATACGGACAAGATTTTGTTTGCTGACTTCATAAACTCAACCTCACTTCACAAAAGAATTTAGAAAACATGTGTCAAAACATGCCCTTTCCGATCCGCATTTTGTCTATTATTAGAATCATACTCCTGCGGGAAAAACCTGTCAAGGCTGTTTTGGCTTTGTTTTGCATATACAACAAATCTTCATTGCATCTGTTGTCTAAATTTCCTGCGATAACGGCGTGTTTTTACTATAATTTTCCTTATTTTTGAAGGATTTTCTTTTTCTCTTGCAACATTTCATAAATTCACTAATTTAGCGCACTAAACTTCGTGTAAAAACACAACACTTTACAATAAAAAACTATATAAATCGCCCATGAAAACAACAGGCCCTCGAAGGTTTTTTCGAGGGCCATTGCTTTCAGAGGATTTTCCTAGGATCTAAATGGACATAAAATCATTCTCATGCTCCTACAGACACAACACACTGCAAGACCGGCGCTTCTCCCGGCATCTGCGTATACACGCCCGTACTCTGCCCGGGTGTACCAATCGCGTAAACGCGGAAATAGTAATCGTTGCCTACCTTCGCAACATACTGTGTTTTTAGTACGCTACCGTTTCCAACCGTGAAGTTCGGCGTGGCCGCGCTGCCATTTACGACCGTCATCTTAAAGCAATAAGCGCTGCCCCTCTTCAGAATGAATGGCGCTGTTGTGTCTGAAATCACCGACTTTGCCGCCGTGCCGACCGTTGCAGAAGAACCTACAACCGCTGATGCAATTCCTTCCCCTGCATACGAAGTGTCGCCGCCAGAGCCGGAGGAACTCCCCTTATGTCCGCCAGAAGAGCTGCCTCCACCGGAAGGCTTGTTTGCGTTCTTCATCGCTGTCTCAAGCGCATCTGCCAGCGCGTCAACCTCTTCCTGAGATGCCATCCCGCCTGCAAGCAGTTCAATCGCCTGCTTGCGCAGCGCCATCACCTTTGCATCGGTGTTGCCCTCGGTTTTTGCGATCAAGTCCTCGAGCTTGCTTGTATCCGGAATCAAACGGATATTGGCCATCGCCGTGGTAAGCTCGACAATCATCGCCGTAACATCCTCCTGGGAAGGATCGGTAGAGGCAAGCAGCGCATCTGCCCGTCCCAGAACCTCTTCAAAGACTTCCCAGTTCTTATCCTGAATGTAGTCTTCTGCCTGGTAAGAATGCGCTTCCTCCGCCAAAGCCTGGAGCTGGTCCAGCGCTGTCGCAGGAACCAAATCATTCAGTGCATTCGCCAACGCCTGGGTCATTTCGTCGATTTCCTGCTGCAAGGAATCCTGTCCGTCCAACATCGCCTGTGCTTCGTCCCGCACCACAACCATTGCATTCCAGGAGTCCTGCGTGAAGTCTTTTTGATTGAGGGAATTTGCGATATCAAGCACTGCCTCCAGGCCAGCCATATTGCCATTCTTAAATTGTAAGGCCTGTACAGCATCGAACAGGAACTTCCATGCATCGTCAATTTCTTCCTGGGTAGCCGTCGTGCTTGCAGCAATCTTTTCCCCTTTGGAAATCGCCAGATCCAGCGCCTCCTGTACGTCACTCAACGCTTCGTCATATTCGTCACTCTTCTGGGCTTCTTTTGCCAACTGCAAAGCAGCGTTTAAGGTGATCTTATTGACAATACGGAAGTCAAAATCGATGGACGTATTCTCTTCGCCCATAGTCCATGTATAAGTAAACAGATTCTGACTGTAATCGTCCGTGGGTTCCCCATTGATGGAGACACCGGTGATCTCTCTGCCCGGCACAACTGGAGCAAAGGAGAAGGTCAACTGCTTTCCGGGGACAACTTTTCCCATATAGACGCCCGGCGCGTTGACCAGGGTATCCGCGGAACCATTGACTTTGAGCGTGACGCTCGCGTCATAGTTGATTGTAAGAATCTTTGCCTCTGCCGGTGTAATGGCACTGTCTTCGTTTCCTTCCGTGGTAAATGCCTTCAAGCAGACGTTGGCCAAATCGTCCCATACGTCGCCGTCAAAGTCGCCCGCAACCTCAATGTGCACGCCGCTGGTACCGGGTTTGATGTTCCCTGTCCAATCTCCCTGGTTCTGCGAATTCGGGTCCACGCGCTTGGAATGCGCCGTGTAATTCTCGCCGACCTCCGCCAAATCAATCCAGCTGTCGCCGCCGTCCACGCTGATGAAGCTCTGGTGGCGTTCGATCCCCGCCTGTACGCGGAAATTGTCCAGAGTGGCATTCATTTCACAGGCAACCGGGAACGCCCTGCCAAGCGGGTTCTTCATGGTTACCACCACGGAGTAGTTTTCGCCCTCTTTCAGATTGACCGGCTCATCGAGGTAAACCGTATGATACCCCGGATACTTCTCCGTACCTGTCTGCGGCTCCTCATAAGCCTTGTTGCCGCTGGTTGGGTTATAATTGTTGGTGTTTGTATACACCTGGATGGAATACTCTGCATCTGCATCGGTGGTGTAGAAAGAAACCGCCTTCAAGGTTTCATCGCTTGTCGCGGTAAAAATATTGGCCATGGGTACTGCCGCGGACTTGTCCTCTGCGCCTGCGGACATGGACCAACCGGTTCCATCGTACTGATAGGTGTGGTCGAATTCATCCGCATCCCCTACCTGATACTGGGAAACCTCTGTGATGGTCCCCTCATCGTAGGACATATAGAAATAACCGTGCATATAAGACCAGTCGCCCCAGCTGTTGCGGATCAGCCAGCCGCCGTCGTGCTCCGGCGAATTGCCCTGCGCGTCCTGGAAATACTCCTTCGGGATATTATCATCCCAACCGACAATCTGCACCGCATGGTTGCAATCGCCAAACTCAGAGCCCGTGTAATGTGTCATAATGACCTTATTTCCCTGGCCGTCATCCCCAATCATCGCCGGCTGGTAATCTTCCTCATAGTAAAGGGCCTTTGTCCCGTTGGAATCGTAGGCAACCTCCAGGCTGCCGCCATTTTCCAAGAGTGCCCATTTGATAGCGGTTGTATCCAGTTCTCCGTCCGCATTCCTGGTCGGCAGATAGTCGCTGTTGCTCAGGCGGTACTCCTGTTGAAATTGAATTTCCGGACTCAGATCGAGCCACGGCGTCTTATCCACCTCATAGAAAGGATCTGGATACGGAGCCACTTCGTCCAAAACAGGGCCAACGCCTCTGGCAAGCGTAGCATTGCTGCAGAATGTGTTGCCACCGCCGACATATTCCCGATAATCATCCTCGATCATACTCTCGTCATATTCATAGGGCAGATAGGTGTCCCCATCCGTCTGGTCCGCCGGATCGCCCGGATTGGCCTTTCCATGGAAGGCAAAATAGGCCAGATGGGTCGGAGAAAGCACGGGTGTATCTTCCTCGAGTTTATCATACAGGCTCGAAGCGACCGCGCCTGTGGCGGCAAACGCCCAACAGGTTCCCCAGCCGCCCTGGTCGCGTACCTCTGGGGTGACACGCCCTGCATCCACTGTATTATAGGCGGACGGCAATTCTGTCCGGGCGGCTCTTGAAAGCACATTGGGCTTCACAGTATCCCGCAACATATAGGATGTATCCATCCCCGGGCCGGAATATCCCATGACCGCACCGGTCTCGATCTCACCCTCTACGGGTACGGGCTTGTCCGTCGCTGCAAAAGCGCTCGTCCCTGCAAAGGAAGCTGCCAACATCGAGCAAGCCAACAGTAAGGATAAGACCTTCTTTCCTGTCTTCATAAACTCAACCTCGCTTTGTCTTTGATTTAAACAGAATAAAAACAACTGACGATTCATGTTTATTCATATTCTGTTCATAGGACTGATGATACTCCTGAAAAGATTCTCTGTCAAGGTGATTTGATTATTTTTTGCATATTAATTTGAATAATCCTGCATATACATGTGAAATCAACCATAAATCTGCATCTTATTTTGGGTATTCGGATATTTTTTGCATGCAATTTTTTAATTCTTTCTTTAATTTATCTATTTATCGATTTACTTTAACAAAACCAAGTCACTACTTTGGCAATTTCAGTTGCCGTTTTTATACCAAAGCCCTGAAAAATTATACAAAGAATATACGAATTTTTCGTCGGATTGCCACATCATAAAAATAGTCACGGCGCGCAAAAAGAGGCCGGAGAGAATGCATTCTCTCCGGCCTCTTTGCTTTTTATTCTCCATAGGAACGACGAGTCAGACGTTCCTTTCGCTTTTGCTGTAAGGACTTCCGTTCCGTTTCGGATAACTCCACTGGCTGCTGTTCGGCCTCTCTTTCCAATTCCTCCACAGCTGTACGCGCCACTTTCTGGAGAATCTTCTCCAATTCCTCTTCTGTCAAATGCAACGCGCCACCTCCACCCCTCATACGCTCCTGCTCTTATTATAAGGAAGAAGGGGTAGAAAAATCCAGTGGAATATTTTGTCATCCTATTCCTGTGGTTGCGCTGCTACAACAGCAATGCCCAATTCTTGCAGCTGTTTGGCATCTACATCGGTGGGCGCCTCCGTCATCAGATCGCTTGAGGATGCCACCTTCGGGAAAGCGATCACTTCGCGGATACTATCACAGCCGAGCATCAACATAACCAAGCGGTCCAGACCAAAGGCCATGCCACCGTGCGGCGGAGCGCCGTACTTAAACGCATCAATCAAGAATCCAAAGCGATGCTGCGCCTCCTCTGGAGTAAAGCCGAGTGCTTCAAACATTTTTGCCTGCAATTCCGAGTCATTGATACGCAGTGAACCGCCGCCAACTTCATTGCCGTCGAGCACCATATCATACGCTACCGCACATACAGCGCCAGGGTCCGACGTCAGTTTTTCGATGTCCTCCGGACGCGGCATTGTAAAGGGGTGGTGCATCGCCACCCAGCGTTGTTCTTCCTTGCTGTATTCGAACATCGGGAAATCTGTGATCCAAAGCAAACACGGCTTGCTCTTGTCGATCATATCAAAGCGCTCGGCTAAGTTACAGCGCAGCGCCCCAAGCGAGTCCCACACAACCTTGTTTTCATCGCTGGCAACCAGCAGCAGCACATCTCCAGGTTCAGCCCCCATCGCATCGCGGATGGCCGATACCTCATCCGGAGAGAGGAACTTTTCGTACGAAGAAGTCTCTTTCTCTGCAAGCCTTGTCCACGCCAGGCCCTTTGCGCCATAGGCCTTAATCCATTCGGTCAGTTTGTCGATCTCCTTCCGGCTGAGCGCTTCCGCCTTCCCCTTCAAGTTGATGCCGCGGACCGAACCGCCGCCCGCCAAGGCGCCGGCAAACACCTTAAACTCTGTATTTCGAAGCGAATCACTTAAATCAATTAGCTCCATCCCAAAGCGTAAATCCGGTTTATCTGAGCCGAACCGATTCATTGCTTCGTGCCAGGTCATCCGGCGGAAGGGGGTTTCAATGTCGATGTTCAGCACTTCTTTATAAACACGCTTCATAAACCCTTCGCCGATGGCCATCACATCGTCCTGATCTACAAAACTCATTTCCAGGTCAATCTGGGTGAATTCCGGCTGCCGGTCTGCACGCAGATCCTCGTCGCGGAAGCAACGTGCAATCTGCATATAGCGGTCGAAACCGGAAAGCATCAACAGCTGCTTAAAAAGCTGCGGGGACTGCGGAAGCGCAAAGAAACTGCCCGGGAACACACGGGACGGCACCAGATAGTCGCGAGCCCCCTCCGGCGTGGATTTAATTAGATCCGGCGTTTCAATCTCGATAAAGCCATTCTGGTCAAAGTAGTCGTGCGCCACTTTAACAATCTTATGGCGGCCGATGATCTTGCGCTGCATATCCGGGCGGCGCAAATCAAGATAACGATACTTGAGGCGGGTATCCTCCTTGACATTGGAATCCTCCACGATCTCAAACGGCGGCGTCTCAGACTTCGCCAGGACACGCAGTTCAACGACTTCCAGCTCAATGTCTCCTGTGGGCAGCTCCGGATTTTTTGAGGTACGCTCGCGCACAGTTCCCCTCGCAAGAAGCACAAATTCAGCGCGGGCAGCAAAGGCTTTCTCAAAAATGGCACGATCCGTTCCCTCATCAAATGCCAACTGTACAATGCCGGTGCGGTCCCGCAGATCGATGAAGATCAACTGCCCCAGATCGCGTTGGCGCTGTACCCAACCACAGACGACCACTTCTTTTCCAATATCCGTACTGCGTAGCTCGCCGCAGTAATGGGTCCGTTTCAAACCCGTCATAAATTCCGCCATAGATGGCACCTCCAAAATGATAATCAATTCCTATACATTCGCACCAGCCGTTCTTCCAAATCGTTTTAAGGGGCCGGTTTTCAAACAATTGCAGACATCGCCGCAGAACCAACCGCTCCTGTACGCACAATGGTTGCTCTAAAACGACCTTTTCGATCAGAATGTGAAATCTTCCTGCTCGGTAGAAAGGCAGACATACTGCTCGACAAAGTTCTTGGACAGGTCGATCTCCTTCTTTTCGCCGGTTTTCATATTTTTTAAGACCGCCTTCTGGCTGGCAATCTCGTCGTCGCCCAATACCATACTGTATTTTGCGCCGATCTTATCCGCATATTTCATTTGCGCCTTGAGTCCTCGATCATTTTCATCGCAGGCGGCAATGATGGAATATTTACGCAGGCAGTCCGCCAGCTTGAATGCTTCCACATGCGCCGCCTCTCCCAGCGAAGCAATAAAGATTTCACAGCGGTCCGGTTCCGGCATCTCAATGTTCTGTTTGTTCATCACCATCATTAAACGTTCGATCCCCATGGCGAATCCCAGCCCTGCAAGCGGCTGGCCGCCCATCTCTTCGACAAGCCCATTGTAGCGGCCGCCACCACAGAGCGTGCTCTGGGCGCCGAGATCTCCACTGATAAATTCAAAGACTGTATTGGTATAATAATCCAACCCGCGCACAATCGTCGGATTTACCGTAAATTCTGTTCCCACTGCGGTCAAGTACCGCTGTACGGATTCAAAGTGCGCCTTGCAGTCGTCGCAAAGATAGTCCAAAATCTTCGGCGCACCTTCTGCAATTTCGGAACAAATCGGGCTCTTACAGTCCAAAATACGCATCGGGTTGCGTTCCAAACGCCCCTGACATGTTTCGCACAGTTGATCTTTATACTGCGCAAAGTACGCCTTCAAAGCCTTGTGGAACTCTGCGCGGCAAGTTGGACACCCAATTGAATTAATCTCTAAGCGCAGGTTTTTAATCCCCAGCCGGTCAAATACCCCCTTTGCCAGACCGATCACCTCAGCGTCTGCACTGGGGCTGTTGGAGCCAAACATCTCGACTCCAAACTGATGGAATTCGCGCAGGCGGCCTGCCTGCGTATTCTCGTAACGGTAACAGGTGGTAAAATAGTGCAGCTTGACCGGCAGCCCATTATTGTATAGCGCGTGCTCCAAAAGGGCGCGCACAACGCCTGCGGTTCCCTCCGGCCGCAGCGTGATCGAACGGCCGCCCTTGTCCTGGAAGGTATACATCTCCTTTTGCACCACGTCGGTGGTCTCCCCCACGGAACGCTGAAACAGACGCGTATCCTCAAAGACCGGCGTGCGGATCTCCTGGAAACCGTGCATAGCCGCTTCACTGCGCATCACATCCTCCACCACCTGCCAGTTTTCGCTCTGGCCCGGAAGGATGTCCTGCGTCCCTTTTTGTGCCTTAATCAATTCCATCTGATTGCCTCCCTATTGCATTGTTCGATTCCCCTCGGCGGCGTAAAAAGAAACCCCTCGTCCCCGATGAAAGGGACGAGGGGAAAATCCTCGCGGTGCCACCCTTTTTCAGAGATTCCCTGATCGAAATCTCCCTCAAAGCGCCCCAAAATCCGGTCCCCGCGTGGGGCTTGCGCGTAGCTCGCGGGTGTCTTTCGCCGGCCTTCCATTTGCAGCACGCTCTCAGCTTTGCGCACCTCTCTGTGGCAGGAAAACCGGGTACTCTTCCCGTATCATCGCCGTCTGTCTGCGCTGATACGCAAACAAAAGGAACCGTGTAAGCCTAACGTGATTTTACACGGTTCTGTTCCTTTTATAATTCCAATATGCAACATTAGATAAAATTCTCATATTCCCCAGATACAGCAGCTCTAACTGCTTGTCCATCTGTAAGGACTATCCAGGTCATACTCGCTGGTCAACCCTTCGGATTCAAAATGTTGCGCCAATCGAGATCGCCGCGCTCCAAACCGTGGATCAATACCTCGGCTGTAGCAATATTGGTCGCCACCGGTATATTGTGCATATCACACAGGCGCAACAGATTCATATCATTGGGCTCGTGTGGCTTCGGGTTCAGCGGATCGCGGAAGAACAAAAGCAAATCCACCTCATTACAGGCGATTCGCGCAGCGATTTGCTGGTCGCCGCCCTGCGAGCCGCTCAAAAAGCGCTGGATCTCCAAACCGGTAGCCTCCGCTACCATCTTTCCAGTTGTCCCTGTGGCGCACAGGAAGTGGCGGCTGAGTACGCCGCAATAAGCAATACAAAACTGGACCATCAATTCTTTTTTGGCGTCGTGAGCGATGAGTGCGATGTTCATGTGTATCATTCCTTTCAATAAAACGCACAGGCTTCCTAGACGCGGACCGCCAAGGGCACCTGCTCCCCCTCTAATCTGGCCGCAAGCCGGCCAAGCGCCATCGTTCCCGCACTTTTCAGCGGTGCGGGCAAACCCGATGCCCCCGCAACAGCAAGCGCCGCATCCTCTGGAACAATCGCAATCAAGCGAATTCCAGACGCATCGATGACTGCATCCAGATCTCGATACGCCCCCAGATTACGGAAGCTTTTTCCACTGAAACGGTTGACCACCAAGCGCTGGCTTCGCACACCGGCGTATTCCAGCGCAATACGTGTCTTATTGCAGTCCCGCAGGCATACAGGGTCCGGGGTAGAAACCACCAACGCCCGTTGTGCAGGTGCAACTGCGCTCATAAAACCACTGCCGACACCGGCGGGGCAGTCGATCAGCACGTGGTCGTAATACCGGGAGAGCACGGATACCATCCGCTTCATAATCTCCGGGCTTACAATATCCTCTTCGCGCCCGGGGGCAGGCAACAGATAAAGCCCTTCCGCCCATTCACATGGATAAATCGCTTGGCCCGGGTCCGCCTCTCCGGCGGCCATGTCTGCGATATTAAACACCTGGCGTTCCGAAACGCCAAGCATATGATCCAGTGAAGACAGGCCCGCGTCGCCGTCGATCAGCAGGACGCGCCTGCCTCGGCGAACCAACGCCAGCCCTAAACCGGCGGTCAGCGTGGACTTGCCCACGCCGCCTTTTCCTGATGTGATAACCGTCACAGCTCCCATTTACAAAACCTCATTTTTATACTAACACAAAATTTTGCGGGTGTCAAAAGATTTTTATTGTTCATTTTATCCATTTAAAACAAAAAATCACTTTAACTTCCCAAATTGGACATCTCACGCCAATCCACACAGTCATCCGACAGAAGAGGTTCCCGCAGACGTGGAGTTCGACGAACTTTCACCAGACGCGTCGGAAACAGCGCTTGATGCGGAAATCTCCTCTGGCATGACCAGGTTCCCCTCCTCATCCACAGTCTTTCCATAGAAATAAGCGTCTAAAATGTCACGCACAACGTTCTGACAATAGGTGCCCGTCGAGCCGTGTTGCAAAATCACTGCAAAGGCGATCTCGGGGTCATCGTATGGGGCGAAACCAACAAACGCTACGTTGTCAGAGCCGGGGCCCTGCGCCGTGCCGGTCTTACCGGCGATTGGAACCGGATAGTTTCCCAGGTTGCGGTGCGCAGATCCCCGTGAATCGGTGATTACTGCGCGCATCCCCTCTTTTACATAGTTGATGTTCTCCTGTGAAACGCCTGTCTCTGCCACAATCGTGGGATTCTCCGGGCTATTTTCCCGCACGACTTCCTTGCGCGCATAGTCTGTGATCTTACTGACGATATGGCTTTGATAGCGCACACCGTTGTTCGCGATCGTAGAAACATAGGTTGCCAGCTGGAGGGGGGTAAACTGGTTGTCACTCTGGCCAATCGCTGCCTGGACCACGTCGCCTCCTACCCAGTTCTTCCCTCGTTCGGCGTACTCCTCTGGCCCCGCCAGGATTCCTTCGCTTTCATTGAGCTCCACGCCGGTTTTTACGCCCAAACCAAATTTCCGGCAGTACAGGTTCATGGTGTCGATCCCGGTGTAATATCCGGTTTCAAAGAAATAGATGTTGCACGACTCCGCCAACGCGCGGCGCAAGGAAAGCGTCCCATGTGTTCCCAAGCAACGCGGCGTAAACCCTACATCTGCAAAACGCTGGTATGTGTGCGTGCAGCGGAACGTTGTGTTGTTGGTGATGACCCCTTCTTGCAAGGCCGCACATGCGACCGCCGGCTTGAAACACGAGCCGGGGGTAAAGATGCCCGTAAACGCTTGATTGACCAACGGATGGTTTTCATCCTTCAGCACCTCGCTCTTGTAGGCGCTGTCGTATGTGTATTTCTCCAAATCATAATTGGCATTGCCGGCAGCTGCCAAAACGGCATTATCCTTCACCCGGAGGACGACAGCTGCTCCAATTTTACAATCCTGACCGTTCCACCCGCCTTTGGTGCTGGTAAGCCTCTCACCGTTCTCGCGCGCTGCCTCCACGTTCTGTTCCAAGCTGGCCTGCGTTACACGTTGAAGGTTGCTGTCCAAGGTAAGAAACACTGTATTGCCGGATTTCGGCGCTTTGATGACTGTTTCCGAAGCGACGCCGCCTTTGCTGGTGGTCTCCACCTGCTTTTCGCCCGCTTCTCCGCGCAACTCGTCCTCAAAGGCATATTCAATACCGCTCTGGCCCATGCGGTCGTTAAAGGCGTACCCCTGGTCTTTACGTTCTTCATATTGTTCCTGAGAAAGCGGCCCCATTGTACCGATCAGTTGAGCCGCCAAGTCCCCGCCCGGATAAGTGCGCGCCGTCGTGATCTTGATGCTTGCACCGGGCAAAAGCTGCGTATTCTCACTGACAATCCCCACTGTTTCGCCGGAGATGTCCGGGGCAAAAATATACGGTGTGGAGGCATTAAAGCCCGCCTTGGTCATCCCGTAGCGAACGGACGCAATGTTGCGGATCTCCTTTTTGGGAAGGGTCGCATCAATTTCATATTTCTCAATCAGTGCATTCATGCAGTCGTCCGCCGTGGCATAGGAATTCAAATCGGCAAAGTCCTTGCCTTTGAGACGCTCCACTTCTTTTTCGGAATCCGGCATAAACGCATAAGCGCCCTGTTCATCGATCTGAATGGGTAACTCGTCGGTCCACTCTTCACCACGGCTGTCCAGCAAATTTGTAAGCAAACGGATGCTCTCGTTTTCTGTACCATAGGTCATATACGGACGTTCAAATTGGATGGCATACCCCGTTTTGTTTGCTGCCAACGGATTTCCAGCAGCATCGACGATTTCTCCGCGGGCCGCATCCATGGTCACAATCGAAGCGCTGGTAGAGTCCGCCTGTTGGCGCGTATCTGCACCGTTCAGAATCTGCCAATCCACCAATCGCAGCGTATAAATTGCAAGAATCCCTACCACAATTCCCACAAGTGCAAAACTGCGCAGCGATATTTTTGACTTCATACCGTTTCACCTCCGTGTCCATGTAAACCAATGGAGACACTTCTTATGTCTACTGTCCCATCGTCCTCCAAGAAGAATACCATTTTCCCCCTGGATTCCTTCCCGCCTTAAAAGAATTCGTCAAAAAAAGTCCGGTTCCTTCGTTCTCCGGCGGAACCGGACCCTGGTTGTTTATTCGGCTTTTGAACGAATCTGCTGCGCCAGAGCACGGTTGAATGCATAACAAAGGGGCATGGTACAGAAGGAATATACCATCCTCGGCAAATATCGTGTGAGCAGGGCATAGCCGCTATGGTCATAACCGTACAACAGGTAGAAAAACACCCATTGCAGAAATAAAATTCCAACAATCGCTCCGGCTGCCAGAAGCAGGGACGTGAGAAAATTCGTCTGAATCAGATCCGCCGTGAGCAACCCCACTCCATAACATGCGGCCGCCAGCAGCAGGCCGTGGAAGCCGAGCACACCTCCCATTCCAATGTCCAAAAACAGCCCGCAGAGAAGCCCAAAGCCAATCCCCGCAAACTCGCTTTCAAACATGGCGATGGAAATCGCCGCTGGAATCAGCAGAACCGGGCGTGCGCCTCCAATTTCCGGCAGGAGACCAGGGGTCTCCTGTACCATGTACAAGATGAGAATCTCGATCGTATAAGCAAAGTACCGAATGATTTTATAACGGTCCATCACGGCTCCTCCGCCGCAGAGCTGGTGCCGAACGCATCATCCAGCGCCTGTCCCTGCCCCTCAAATTCGGTAATTACCATCACATCGCGCACCGAGTTGACATCTACAAACGGCTTAACCTCCGCATAAAGCGATACATCATATTCCTCGTTCTGCACAGAAACCACTTCACCAATGGCCAAACCGCTCGGATAAACACCGCCCAATCCACTGGTGGTCACAATGTCCCCTTCCTTGGCCGGGGTGTCCGCTGCCAAGAACCCCAGCTTTACGAGCCCATCCTCCGCCAATTTGATGTCTGTACTCACCACGCCGCTGTCGCGCCGCAGAGTGGGTTCCGCTTGGTCGATGGAGGGAACTGCCCCGACGGAATCCTTGACCGGCGCTGTTTTTTCCTCTGTCGTCACAAGCGCGGCAATTTTCGTATCCGGTGAGAGCAGAGTCGTCACCTGGCTGTAATTCGCATTTACCGCAGAAATAAAACCCACGACACCCGCATCTGTAATGACAGGATCATTTTTCGAAACCCCGTCGTTAGTGCCCTTATCAATGGTAAATTTGTACAGGACATTCGGGTCCCGCCCTATGACGGCCGCCGGCACGGGCTTAAAATCGCGGTTTTCATCCTTCAATTCTAGGTACTTTCGCAGCTGCGCATTCTCCATACGATATTGATCGTAGTTGACCAACTTTGCATGCAGCTCTTCAATTTCTTTTTTTAGCGCGGCGTTTTCCTCCAGGAGCTCTTCCTTTGAGTAAGTAAGCGGCTCCGCTGCAACAGCGGCGTTGTTTGTGATAATGGTACTCACGCGCTGCATCGGTGTTGCCACCAACCCCAATGCATTTGCCACAACCGACCCGCCCTGGGCCGCTGTATAGAGCATCAGTGCCAGCATGACAAACACCACTGCCAGCAGGACCTTCGCACTTGTTCCATGCATAAAGTCTCTCATCTTGCAAACACCTCCCGTTGCTTTTTGAGGGAAAAGGGGCCGTTGCAAAAATCACGGGCGCACAAAGCACGCCCGTGATTCATTGTTTGGAACCTCTCCGTTTATTGAAAGTCCCTCACAATTCCAGGGGCCTTTCTCAGAATCCCATCGGGGGCACATCCAAAGCAGGCCGTTTCCCCTGCTACAGCCGCCCGGCGAATGGATAAAACCTTCTCTTCTGCGGATACACTCCCAACTGGGAACTTCCGCGATGGACATCACCGTTTTCTCATCGATTATCTGCGCGCCTTATAATAGGAGGAAGGCATAGAAACCTCCAACCGTTTGCCTGTGCCATCCACCACGCAATCCAGCGGGCTGTCCGCCACATGTACGGGCATTCCGGTCTCCTGCTCCACCAGCTGATCCAACCCGCGCAACAGCGCGCCGCCGCCGGTCAGCATGATTCCATGGTCAATAATGTCCGCCGAGAGCTCTGGCGGGGTCTTTTCCAAAGTGCTCTTGATCGCATCCACAATGACAGCGAGCGGATCGGAAAGCGCTTCACGGACCTCTTCTGCGCTGATCGTCACGTTTTTCGGCAGACCGTCCACCAGATTCCGTCCCTTGATTTCGACAGACGCGCGGTCCTCTTCACTGCCGGTTGGGAAAGCCGAACCGATGGCAATCTTGATTTCCTCCGCAGTACGCTCTCCAATCAGGAGATTATACTTCTTTTTGACATAGGAGATGATCGCTTCGTCAAATTTGTCGCCTGCCACGCGCACGGAACAGGACGTTACAATGTCGCCCAGGGAGATCACGGCAACCTCCGCCGTACCGCCGCCGATATCAACGACCATACTGCCGGTTGGGTCCGCCACCGGCAGACCCGCCCCGATCGCCGCCGCCATGGGCTCTTCGATCAGCTCCACCTGGCTGGCTCCCGCCTGCCGGGCCGCATCTTCAACCGCGCGGCGTTCGACCTCCGTAACCCCGGAAGGGATACACACCACAATGTGTGGGCGGCTGAAAGCGGTGGACTTCACCGCCTTTTTGATAAAATGCTTGAGCATGGTCGCCGTAATATCAAAATCAGCGATCACACCATCCTTTAGCGGACGCACGGCAACAATGGAGCCGGGCGTACGGCCGATCATATCTTTCGCATGCGAGCCAACCGCCAACACCGTGTCGGTTCGGACGTCTACCGCGACAACAGAGGGTTCGCGCATGACAATGCCCTTGCCCTTCATATATACAAGTGTATTGGCTGTACCCAGATCAATTCCAATGTCCTTCGAAAACATGGCCAACATTCCCCTTTCAAACAACGCCCACAACCGGGCTTTCATCAAGCGGCGCGCTGCACGGCTTTGTATATGAGTAAACCCGGCGGCTCCGCATTTCTACAGGGCACGGGTATTTTACATAAACTTTATTATACCCGTTGGTATGCCAATTCTCAACAGAAAAATTGTGAACAAATAAACTTTGGCAAATTCCACATTTTGCCATGAAGAAAATCGACTTTAAACGGCAAATGTCCGCAGAATTCGCGCTACACGGGCAATCGGAAGGCCCATCACATTGTAATAATCGCCGTCAATTCCCTTGACCAACAGCGCGCCCCTTCCCTGAATGCCATAGGCGCCCGCCTTATCCATGGGTTCCCCGGTGGCGACATAGGATTGAATTTCCCCCTCCGAGAGCGGATAGAAGGTCACCTCGGTCCGCTCTGCCGCCACGTCACAACGGTCATCGGTGCAAATGCAAAAGCCGGTGAATACCTCATGCGTTTTGCCGGAGAGCATCCGGAGCATATCCGCGGCGTGCTCCGGGGTCTTAGGCTTGCCGAGAATCTGCCCCTCCAGCGCGACCACCGTGTCCGCTCCCAGAACAACGGCGCCCGGATGACGTGCAAAACACGCCTCTGCTTTCCGCCGCGCTAACAGGCACACGGCCTCTTTGGGCGGCGTCCCATCCGCAAAATGTTCATCCACATCGGACGGCGCAACGGTATAAGAAATCCCCGCCAGAGCCAAAAGCTCCTGTCTGCGCGGAGAAGAGGAAGCAAGATACAGCATCAAATTACTCCTTTACATGGATTCTTGTATACCCCAGGATGGCTGCCAAAAGCAGAATCGCCTGCGCCACATTGACCCGGATGGACAGACCAAAGGTAAGCTGCAAAATAGCAAGATCCAACGTGACAGGCTCCAGCCCAAAGCCAGTGCTCATCCCCAACCAGGACAGGAAGGAAGTCCCCTGGGCCGCTGAACCGATGACACTGCCCAGCACCACAGCCAAAAGCAGCAAAACAATGAGCAATAAGCTCCGAATCAAGGTCTTTTTCATAGCAACGCCCCTTACCGGCCAGTGGAACCCAGACCGCCTGTCCCGCGTTCCGTCTCGCCCAGGTCGTCTGTTTCCTCCAAAGGCAACTGCAAGACCGGCATCAACACCATTTGGGCGATCCGTTCATTCGGCTCAATGGTGTACGGTTCCCCTCCTACGTTGCACAGGCCGACACAGATTTCCCCTCGGTAATCGCTGTCGATCACCCCCACCGCATTGGAGAGGGAAACCCCATGTTTAATTCCCAGGCCGCTGCGCGCAAAGATCAACGCAACGGTATTTTCGTCGGGCAGTGCAATCGCCAGCCCCGTCGGTATCCGCACCAATTCACGCGGTGCAATCGTCACGGGAGACGGGATGCAGGCATGTAAATCCATCCCCGCCGCACCAGCGCTTGCCCGCTCCGGCAGGATGGCATTTTCATTTAAACGTTTGATTTTTAAGGATTTCATAGACAACATCCTTCACTTCCACAATAATAACAAAATCGATTCCAAGAATTATACCAACACTAGATCGGCGGCAATCCCCGTAACTTCGCCGCCGTGTCCGCATCCAGTTCCGCCGTATAGGGACATCCTTCCGGCGACTCCTGGAAAAAGACTGCAAACGTAGTACATGCCGCAAGATAAGTCCCCACCGGCAACGGATGCTGTCCATCCTCATCCCACAGTTCCACCTCTGGATACGGGCCGGCACAGCGCATGAACGCCACCCCCGCGGGGATCAACAGGTCGTCCAACTCCCCGGCAATTGAAATATAATTCTCCGCCAACATGGACGGTACCTCTTGCGGTCCAGCTTCAACAGATCGCTTTTCACGCCGTTTTTAGGGCTCCAGGTCATCAAAAAAGCAGTTTATCCCCCCGCACGCTTGACCTTTTCATCCAATGTACGCGCATAGGGAAACATCGTTTCGTCCGCGGTGGGGGATACCGCATTGCTGGTATTCTCTTACAGCACAACAAAATTCCACGGTTCGCTGGACAGCGTCAAGTCAAGCGCCGAACCCAGTTCATCCTCTGGATCAGCAAAGTTTTCCAACGTATAATACCCTTCGGTTAGATCGTAAACGTCCGCTTCATAGCCGAGTTCCGCGGCCAATGCGTAAAAGGTTCCCGGCAAGTCATTGGTAAACGTATGACTGTTTCCGACAAATAGAATCTTTGGTGTCTCGCCCGGCACCGGGTTCGGGACCTTTAACTCCATCTTCGCATCAAAGTCCATCGCTTCCGCCCCTCCAAGGTTGAACAGCGAACAGCCGGAGACGATCAGAGCCATTGCCACCATCCATGCAAAGGCTGCAAAAGTCTTCTTTTTGAATGAACATCCTTCCCTCTCCATGGACTCATCCCAATAAAACTGCCTGCCGGGGTTCTAGCCACCACCAGCCTTTTATGATTCGGGCAGCTTTTCCAAATAGCAGGGTCCCGCACACGCGGCTTTTAAACGTTCCCTTTTCCGATCAGCTCATCACCCATCCTTTATAGTAAAGCCCCCGGGTAAACGTCCCGGATGGAAGAGACACTCCCTTTCCATGTAGGTACGCTTCCAACACCCGTTGCTGCTCTTCTTTTGTCTCCGTGGTAAACCGCAGGACTCCGAAATCCACATGTTTGACCTCATTCAAGCGGTCGGCCATCCAGAGCGGAACGGAATTGAGCACTTCGCTGCACGCCCCGTAACATTGCACCGGAAAGCGAACCCCTTTGCGGTCGGTCAGTTCCGGCGCCGTTGTACAATGCAGGCATCCTTTTTCAGAATTGGCCGCAGGGCAGTTCCTCGTCAACATCAGCGGCAATCGCCCGTAGAGCACCCAACCGCGGGGTAACGTCCCACCCAGCTGAGCAGCTGCAGACAACGCTAATTCAAAGCTCAGCTCTGTGTCCGTCAAACCAAAATCAGAATACCATTCCAGGGCCGCGGAATTCGTCACATTTAATGAAAAGCCGCCGTGGACGGTCATCCCCAGCTCCTTTGCAAGCGCCGCAGCGCCCAGGTTCCCCGCCCACACATGCGTGATGCCGGCCTCTTTTGCCGCCTGTAACCGCGTTCTGACCGCTTCTTCCATACCGAACATCCCTCGCGGCAGATCCAAAGCAACGCGGACCCCTTCTTTCCGCAAAGCCGCCAGTTTCTCCGGCGCGGCCGCATAGGGAAGGTACACCCGCTCGCATTCCTTTGCTGCCTCCGGAAGATCAATCCCTGAAAAACGTGCACGCAATGGCAATTTTCCACTGGGGAGGTATACCCGGTGCGGCATGGGAGAGAATGGTTTCATGGAAAATGCGACGGGTTCCCGCACCGCGCGGAGCCATTCCAGCTTTTCCAATACTTCCCGGCGCAACCGGTTCAGCAGCGAAACCGGAATACTCAGGCCGTCCTCTAGGTCGCAGGAAATCTTCTCCACCCCAAAAGGCGTACCGCCCGTTTTTTGCAGCTGGTCCGTACACCGCTCTGCGGTCACCGGCCGGCGCAGCGCAGGCTCTGGCACAGGTCCCTGCGCAAAGGTTTCATGGCCATCGTGGTCTCGGGCCGTGAGGCACACGGGTTCCCCCGCATGGACCTTCAGTGAAAAGACAACCGGTACCCTCTGCATCTCTTGGCGGTACAGGTTCCGCAGATCTGAAAACACCGCTTCCGTCGCTCCGGTCACGTCCTCTTTCGTCCGTGTTCCAAACATCTCCCGGCCCAGATGTCCGTCGAGGTACCCCGTAGTAAATCCGGAACGGGAGAACACTGCGCCCAAATTGCGCATCAGATCTGGCGGAAGAGCATGCCCATCGGCGGAAAGACGGCATGCGCGCACGGCCGCCGCCACATACTCCGGCCGTTTCATACGTCCTTCGATTTTGGCACTGACAACCCCCGCTTGTGCCAGCTCTCCTATGCGTTCAATCATCGAGAGATCCTTCAGGCTGAGGTCATGGCCGGTTCCACCCGGCGTGGAAAACGGCAGACGGCACGGCTGAGCACACAATCCCCGGTTGCCGCTGCGCGCGCCCAGCATGGAACTGAAATAACACTGTCCGGAAACGGACATACACAGGGCTCCGTGAACAAACGCCTCCAATTCCACCGGACAGGCGGTGTGAACCTCGGCGATTTCACGAAGCGACATTTCCCTGGAGAGCACCACGCGGGCCATTCCGGACGCATATGCTGCACGAACGCCGGCCGGCGTATGAAGCGACATCTGCGTGGACGCATGGATGGGCATCCCCGGCGCGCATCTCTTCGCCAAGAGAAAAAGGCCCATATCCTGCACCAGCACCGCATCCACCGGAAGGGTACAGGCGTATTGCAACAACTCTAACGCAGGCAACAGCTCATTTTCCTGTAACAGCGTGTTCAAGGCAAGATATACTTTTACGCCGCGCGCATGACAATAGTACACGGCCTCTTTGAGCGCTTGCCCGTCAAAATTCTTTGCATTGGCGCGGGCGCTGAATGCAGACGCCCCCAAATACACGGCGTCTGCCCCCGCGCGTACCGCAGCCTGGAGGCTTTCCGGGCCACCTGCCGGCGCTAAAACCTCGGGAACCTTTGGTTGCATCGGATTACCGTTCATCGTCTTTTTTCTCGAAGAAGCTCATAAAGCCTTCCGGGTCCTCCACCACAGTCTGGGCGCGCTCGCCTGGGATATGTTCTCTCGCCGTACGGGCATAGCCCTGCTGCCGCGGAACCGCCTTGGATGGTTTTTGTTGTACCGCCGGTTCTACATCGATGGCCTTTTGTGGCTCGCGAGCAGCTTTCGCCATCTGTTCGGTTTGCTCAGAAAGGCGCGCCCGCAGGGTCTGCATTTCTTTCTTCAGGCGTTCCACCTCCCGGCGTGCCTCTTCTGCCTCTGTACGCGCGTGAGAGGAATCCTCCAGGTAATCCTTGATCTGAGAACGCAGGTTGTCCGCTGCATCCTCCGCTTTATGCTTTGCGTCGCAGTAGTTGAGCGCCGAAATAATCCCTGCTGTTGTGATCGAAATGTGCGGATTCTTTTCCACCAATTCGGTGATTCCGGCCTCCACCTCCTCTGCTATCGCATGGATATACGATTCGCTGTCGTCTGAGGTGAGGGCAAATTCCGCCCCGCAGATGTTTAACCGGATACGGTTCCTGCTCATGAAAACATACCCCCTATTTCCCAGCCGAAAACGGCGCGGGAAACCGTCCGTTCCGGCTTTTTAATCTCTATAGCAGCTATTATTATAGTCTATTTTGGTCAAATAAGGAAGCGTTTCTTTTCTGAAAAGGGGAAAGCTCTGCAAAACAGTCATATTGTTGAAATTTAGTAAAAGTGCATAAATTTCATCCAAAAATCATTTGCAAGGCACACAGAGCCCCTTCCTGTGGTAAATTTGGCTTTTTTGGCTTCCCCATGCGGAATTTCCCCCGGAAAGGAAATCCGCGGATAAACGAATGATTTTGTTGTAAATTAGTAATAATTGGTATATAATAAGTATGTATGACCAACAGGTCGTTCTCTCACATATATATACTTCTTGGACATTTGGAGGATTTCTTATGAACTACCGGCTGCCGATCAATACGATCAAAGAACAAATTGTAGCTAAGCTGCAGCATAACTTTGGCCTGACGCTGGAAAATGCAACCGATGATCAATGTTATAAGGCGGTTGTCCTCGTCGTGCGCGACCTCATGGCAAAGGGTTATCTGGAATTCAAGGCCCGCGCAGAGGAAACACACACCAAGCGTGTTTATTATCTCTGCATGGAATTCCTGATGGGACGTTCTCTGAAAAACAATCTGTTCAACCTCGGAATCGAGGAGGACTTCCGCAAGGCGCTTTCCGAAATGGGGCTGAAGCTCGACAACCTGTATGAAAAGGAGCCGGACGCAGGCCTTGGCAACGGCGGGTTGGGCCGTTTGGCCGCATGTTTCCTGGACGGCTTGTCCACCCAAGGGTATCCGGCAATGGGCTATTCCCTTTGTTACGAATACGGCATCTTCCGCCAGAAATTGGTCGATGGCTGGCAGACCGAGCTGCCGGACTTCTGGCTGCCGGGCGGCAAAGTTTGGTTGCAGGAAGTTCCAGAAAAGCGCGTCGAGGTCCACTTCGGCGGCCATATCGAAGAATACTGGAACAACCAATACCATATTGTGAACCATAAGGATTACGACAAAGTGATGGCCGTGCCGTATGATATGTATGTATCCGGCATGGATGGCAGAGGCATCAACGTCCTGCGCATTTGGTCCGCCCGCGGCGAGGCCTTCGATATGTCCCGCTTCAACAGCGGCGACTACCTCCGCGCTATGGAGCAGAATGCCATGGCCGAGGTCATCACAAAGGTCTTGTACCCGGAGGATAACCATCTCGAGGGGAAGAGCCTGCGTCTGTCGCAGCAATATTTCCTGGTCTCTGCGACGATTCAAGACATCATCCGCCGTCACCTGTTCAAATATAGCACGCTCGACAATCTGCCGGATTCGGTTGCAATTCATCTGAACGACACCCACCCGGTGCTTGCCATCCCGGAGATGATGCGTGTGATGCTGGACGAGTGCGGTTATACTTGGGAAGCTGCGTGGGATATTGTTACCCGCACAACCGCCTATACCAACCACACCGTCATGTCCGAGGCGCTTGAATGTTGGAGCGAAGAGCTCTTCAAGTTCCGTCTGCCGCGTATTTATCAGATTATCCAGGAGATCAACCGCCGGTTCTGTGAGCAGATGCATCAGCGTCATGTAGATGGTTATAAGGTCGGCCGTATGGCGCCGTTGAATGACGGTTATGTCAAAATGGCTAACCTGGCGGTCATCAGCGCCCACTCCGTCAATGGTGTGTCTGCGTTGCACAGCGACATTCTAAAGGAGACTGTTTTCAACGATTTCTACACGGAAATGCCCGAGAAGTTCCAGAACGTGACCAACGGCATTGCACACCGCCGCTGGTTGAACCAGTCCAATCCGGAGTTGGCTGCTTTGCTGACAGAAAAAATCGGCGATGGTTATATCCACGATGCTGCTCAGTTGGAAAAATTCCTCGAATTCAAAAATGACGCCTCCGTGTTGGAACAGCTTGGCAAAATAAAACGCAACAATAAGATTCGTCTTGCTGAATATATCAAAAAAGCGAATAACATCACGCTCGACCCGGATTCCATCTTCGACATCCAGATCAAACGTATGCATGAATACAAGCGCCAGCACCTGAACGCACTGCACATTCTGACCCTGTATCAGTGGCTGCGCAACAACCCGAATGCCGACTTTACACCGCACACCTATATCTTTGGTGCAAAGGCCGCGGCAGGGTACTACTTTGCAAAGCAGATGATCCGCTTCATCGTCGATTTGGCGGAAACCATCAACAACGATCCCCGCGTAAATCAGAAGCTCAAGGTCGTCTATGTGGAAGATTACCGCGTTACACTGGCCGAACTCCTCACCCCGGCGGCAGACATCAGCGAACAGATTTCCCTGGCTGGCACCGAGGCTTCGGGCACCAGCAATATGAAGTTCATGATTAACGGTGCTGTTACCTTGGGTACGCTCGACGGTGCAAATGTGGAAATCCATGAGGCGGTCGGCGACGAGAACATCATTCTGTTCGGCATGACTACGCCCGAGGTTGCGGCTCTGAAGCGTTCCGGTTACCGTCCGCGCGTCTTCTATGAGAACAACCAGGTGATTCGTAACGCTATCGATGAAATGAACAAGGGCTTCTGTGGCGTGTCGTTCCACGATATTACGGACTCTCTTCTGAACCAAGACCCGTACATGGTCCTGGCGGACTTTGAATCTTACGCACAGGCACAGAACCGCGCTGTAGAGCTCTTTAAGGATCAGAGCCGTTGGAACCAGATGGGCCTGGTCAATATTTCCAAAGCAGGCCGTTTTGCGGCAGACCGCTCCATCCGGGACTACGCCGACAATATCTGGCACGCAACGCCTGTCCCGCCGGCACCACCTGTGGATAAGACTGTCAAAACAGCGGTCAAAAAGCCTATCTTCAAGAAAATGCGCTAAAAGCGATCGGGAGTTCGCTTCCATTTTCCTACCAATTCTCGGATCAAAAATGGATTCCGGGCCCGCCGCCGGGCGCCTCACGGCGCTCGGCACAAAAGCTGTGTACAGCTTTTGTAATGGAACACATCGTGTTCCATGGCGGGCCCGCTTTGTACGGTAAATGTGGTAAGTCCCGAGAAAGATATGGTACTAGAGGATATCAATACAACGATTCTATTGTTCATTTAAAAGGGGAGAACACGATGTTCAATTCACGCAATCCAGCTTACCGAAACCCAACGGGCGCAGTGCCCGCAAAATCACCGGTTCATTTCCGCATCAACGTTCCGCGCGATTTAAAATGCTCTGCGGCGCGTCTGGTGGTTCAGGACGACAACTGGGGACAAACGGAAAATTTCGGCATGTTCTGGTGCGGTATGGATGGTGAAACCCATGAATGGTGGGAATGCCACTTCACGCCGAAGGCGCCTGGACTGTATTTCTACCGCTTTTACATCGACACATGGCGCGGTACCTTGGAACTAAAAAAAGGATTTGGGGGTGAAGGGTCCACTGAGTCGCACAATGGTCCGTGGCAACTTACCGTCTATGACCCTGCATTTGAAACCCCCAAGTGGTTGTCCGGCGGAATTATGTACCAAATTTTTCCGGACCGCTTTTATAATTCGGGTACGCCGAAGGCAAATGTGCCCGAAGATCGTAAGTTACATGAACAATGGGGTGAACAGCCAGACTGGCAGCCCGATGCACAGGGAAAAATCACCAATTCCGATTATTTTGGCGGTGACTTAAAAGGCATTGAAGAAAAACTTCCCTATTTGAAATCGCTCGGCGTGACCTGTATCTATCTCAATCCCATCTTTGAGGCGCATTCCAATCACCGTTATAACACCGCAGATTATTCCAAAGTCGATCCCCTGCTTGGCACAGAGGCCGATTTCCAGCATTTGTGTACGGCGGCGAAAGCACACGGGATGCATATCATTCTGGACGGCGTATTTAACCATACCGGCAGCGACAGCATTTACTTTAACCGTGAAAAACGCTATTCGGTTCAAGGCGCCTACCACTCGCAGCAATCCCCCTATTTTTCCTGGTACAATTTCCATCCCTGGCCCGATCACTACGACTGCTGGTGGAATTTTGATACCTTGCCAGACGTCAACGAGTGTGACCCTTCCTACAATGACTATATCAACGGGGAACATGGAATCATCCGCAAATGGTTGGCCCTTGGCGCAGATGGATGGCGTCTGGATGTCGCCGATGAGTTGCCGGACGAATTTTTGGAAAACCTGCGAGCAGCAGCGAAAGCAGAGAAACCCGACGCCGTTGTTTTGGGGGAAGTCTGGGAAGATGCTTCCAACAAGGAAGCCTATGGACAGCGCCGTAAATATTTCCAGGGGCATCAGCTCGACAGCGTGATGAATTACCCCTTCCGCAATGCCATTCTGGGTTTCCTGACTGGGGCAGATGCCTCCAACATGATGGAAATCATTATGAATATCGTGGAGAATTATCCTCCTCAGGTTTTACGCATGTTGATGAACCACATCGGTACACACGATACGGAACGGGCAATCACCGTATTGGCCGGGGAACCGATGCATAATCACGGCCGTCATTGGCAGAGTACCACCCATCTCACCCGTGAACGCAGGCGAAAGGGGTTGCGTCTACTGCGTTTAGCTGCATTGATGCAGTACACGCTGCCGGGAATTCCCTGCATTTACTACGGGGATGAAGCTGGTCTGGAAGGATACCGCGATCCCTTTAACCGAGGCTGCTATCCTTGGGGCAAGGAGGACGAGGAACTGATCGAATGGTACCGCCATCTCGCCAAACTTCGTAACGCATGTCCATGTTTAAAAGAAGGCGCGCTTTATCCCCTGATGGCAGGGGACCATTGTATGGCTTATGTGCGTGACGACGGAAAGGAGCGCCTGTTGGTCGCCATCAACGCTGGGGCACAGGATCACTGTATCTATCTTCCCCCAGAATGGCAGGAGGCAGATCCAATGATTGGTAAATTACCAGACGACCGCAACGCACTTTCCCTTGCACCTCTTGAATGTACCGTTCTAAAATGGGCTTATCCAACAGAAAAGGAAATGCCTGCTCAACCAGCTCCCGGTCCAAAGGATCTTCAATAGGCCGGCCGAAAGCCGCATTTTGCTTTTCCTATATAGGGTTTAGGGACAATGCGGTCTCTGCGCTTTGCTATCAAGTTTTCCTACGTTTTGTACTTCTTTACAGAATGGTATTTTTCTTTTGGGTGGCCGGATGGAAGATGATTTTCCCTCTATTAAAGATTTTTCTAAGCAACCGACAAATAATTGGAAGAATTTTTAAAAAACCCCTTGTAATTTTCGGACAAACATGCTATTATACTATGGCAGCTTTAAGTAAGCTGCTTATGCGCTCGTAGCTCAGCTGGATAGAGTGTCTGACTACGAATCAGAAGGTCAGGGGTTCGAGTCCCTTCGGGCGCGCCATAAAAAACCAACTTAGTGCTTGTCGCTAAGTTGGTTTTTTTATTTTCTCCGCTACCTCATCCTCCAATCACGCTTCGCCTTCTGGGGCTCGCGTTCTTGGGATGGGACGTCGTCGGAAAAACGCTCCACAGGAGCCTTTTTCTCTCCTCTACTTCGGGCGCGCCATAAAAAACCAACTTAGTGCTTGTCACTGGGTTGGTTTTTTTATTTTTTCCGCTGCCTCATCCTCCAATCACGCTTCGCCTTCCGAGGCTCGCGTTCTTGGGATGGGACGTCGTCGGAAAAACGCTCCACAGGAGCCTTTTTCTCTCCTCTACTTCGGGCGCGCCATAAAAAACCAACTTAGTGCTTGTCACTGGGTTGGTTTTTTTATTTTTTCCG
This sequence comes from Anaeromassilibacillus sp. SJQ-1, assembly GCF_046693725.1. Taxonomy (NCBI): domain Bacteria; kingdom Bacillati; phylum Bacillota; class Clostridia; order Eubacteriales; family Acutalibacteraceae; genus Anaeromassilibacillus; species Anaeromassilibacillus sp. SJQ-1. The sequence continues at coordinate 278,076 of NZ_JBKEIV010000048.1, forward strand.
CTGCCTCATCCTCCAATCACGCTTCGCCTTCCGAGGCTCGCGTTCTTGGGATGGGACGTCGTCGGAAAAACGCTCCACAGGAGCCTTTTTCTCTCCTCTACTTCGGGCGCGCCATAAAAAACCAACTTAGTGCTTGTCACTGGGTTGGTTTTTTTATTTTCTCCGCTACCTCATCCTCCAATCACGCTTCGCCTTCCGAGGCTCGCGTTCTTGGGATGGGACATCGTCGGAAAAACGCTCCACAGGAGCCTTTTTCTCTCCTCTACTTCGGGCGCGCCACAAAAACCAACTTAGTGCTTGTCACTGGGTTGGTTTTTTTATTTTCTCCGCTACCTCATCCTCCAATCACGCTTCGCCTTCCGAGGCTCGCGTTCTTGGGATGGGACATCGTCGGAAAAACGCTCCACAGGAGCCTTTTTCTCTCCTCTACTTCGGGCGCGCCATAAAAAACCAACTTAGTGCTTGTCGCTAAGTTGGTTTTTTTATTTTTTCCGCTGCCTCATCCTCCAATCACGCTTCGCCTTCTGGGGCTCGCGTTCTTGGGAAGGGACGTCGTCGCAAAAACGCTCCACAGGAGCCTTTTTCTCTCCTCTACTTCGGGCGCGCCACAAAAACCAACTTAGTGCTTGTCACTGGGTTGGTTTTTTTATTTTTTCCGCTGCCTCATCCTCCAATCACGCTTCGCCTTCCGGGGCTCGCGTTCTTGGGATGGGACATCGTCGGAAAAGTACTACTTTTCATCCATTCACATCTAACTTTTTATCAATTCCTCCCGTCAAAAGAAGAGAATACAATGGAATTGTTGTATTCTCTTCTTTCTGAGCGTTTTCCCATAATTTGGATACAAAAAATTAAGCGAATAAAATAATTACAAACGATCAAGAAAAATACATAGAAAAATTTGTGATAAAGTTTAAAAGTACTATACTATTCGCCGAAAAGGAGGTGGCCGATCTTATTCTATTAGGTTTTGTGTGATGTTGGGAAGAGAGATTATTGAAAAGGAGAAGAATTATGAAACAGCGAAAGATCGCTTGGCTGCTGGCAATAACCATGCTGTTCAGCGGGACAGGCCTTGGAAATGTTGTTTCCATGGCAGCACCCGCCGAACCGGGCGTTCAGTGGACGGGCAGTGAGTGGACAGGACAGCCCACTCAATTCCAAGTAAACCGAGAGCCGGCACACACGACATTCATTCCTTATGACACGGAAGAGAAAGCACTCGCCCGATCCGAGGAAAACTCTGCCTATTACCAACTCCTCAACGGGGAGTGGGCCTTTCAGTATGCGGAAAAACCTGCGGACCGAAACACGGAATTTTATAAAGAGGATTACAATGTCAGTGATTGGGATACCATTCAGGTCCCTGGCAACTGGCAGACACAAGGGTATGACAAACCAATCTACACCAATTCCACATACCCATGGACATTAAACGGTGGTGGTAAAAACGACTCTACCAATGCCACTGCACCTACGGAATATAATCCGGTCGGGTCCTATCGTCGGAGCTTTACCGTAGAACCAGAGATGTTAGAAGGTGGCCGACAGGTCTTTATTTCCTTCCAAGGTGTAGAATCCGCATTTTATCTTTGGATCAATGGTTACCAAGTCGGCTACAGCGAAGACAGCTACACCCCAGCCGATTTTAATATAACGCCTTATTTACATGAGGGGGAAAACTCTGTATCCGTACAGGTTTACCGTTGGTCGGACGGCAGCTACATGGAGGATCAGGACTTTATCCGTTTGAGCGGAATCTTCCGCGATGTGTATTTGTATTCCAAAGATGAGGTCGAAATCTTCGATTATGAGGTCACTACGGATCTCGACGACCAGTACGAAAATGCACAGTTTACGCTCTCTATTAAAGCACGCAAGCTGGCGCAAAACGCGCCCGATGGTTATACAGTTCACGCTCGCCTGTTGGACGACGCACAAAATGCCATCGTTGAGCAGGATTTCCCGATTCAATTTGGCAGCAATGTCGATGAAATGGGACATGCGGTCTGTACCATGGACTATGAACAGATGGTGCTATCTCCAAAGCTATGGAGCGCTGAAAAGCCAAATTTATACACACTGGTCCTTGAACTGCGTGACGAAACCGGCGCCAGTGTAGAATTTGCCAGTTCTCGAATTGGGTTCCGTGAAGTGGAGCTGCGCGACAACACGGGTCTATTTGTGAATGGGCAGAACGTCATTATCAAGGGATTCAATCGCCACGAAACGTCTCCGGATACCGGCCGCACGGTCAGCCATGAACTGATGGAACAGGACATCATCCTGATGAAGCAGGCCAATGTCAACACCGTCCGCACAGCGCACTATCCCAATGACACTTACTGGTATGAGCTGTGTGACGAATATGGGATGTATGTCATCGACGAGGCAAATATCGAAGCCCACGGGGCTATGCATAAAATTCCCGGCGATGACGAAGAGAAATGGGGCGCTGTCCATCTGGACCGTATGAAGAGTATGGTTGAGCGCGATAAAAACCATCCGAGTGTTATTATGTGGTCGTTGGGCAATGAATCTGGCGCGGGAGAAGTTTTCCAAACCTTATACGATTGGACCAAAGCGCGCGATGCCACCCGGCCTGTCCATTACTTCAATTCCAGAGGAGACGGTAACGCCGATTATTCGGATACCCGCTCCTCGACCTATCCGTCTGTAGATGGGTCTTTCTCCGGCCGCATCAGTTTGCCGGAGGTTGCAACCGATAACAATCCAAAGCCGTATCTTGCCCATGAATATGCACACTCCATGGGCAACAGCACAGGTAACCTCCAAGAATATGTGGATGTATTTGAAAAGTACGATAAGTTGATCGGCGGCTGTATCTGGGATTGGGTAGACCAGTCGATCCGCGTTGAACTGGGCGGTGAAAAGAAAAACGTCCTGACTGACAGCAGCCCCAATAAGTTGCAAGCCGATTTCACTGGTTCCCTTGTTGCCGGAAAAGATGCAGACAATGCCCTCAAAGGTACTGCGGAACTTCCTGCTGACGCAGTATTTGACACAACGGGAAGTTTTACTGTAGAGGCGTTGGTCTGCCAGACCGGTAAGAACAGCGAGGGATATGATACCATCCTTGCAAAAGGCAACGAACAACTCACACTGCAATATACCAAAGGAAATCTGGAATTCTGCTTTAAGAGTGGAGGTTCCTGGATTTCCGCAACTGTCCCTGCGCCTGCAGATTGGCTGAATCACTGGCACCGTATCACCGGTGTGTTCTGTGCAGAGGACAGCACTTTAAAGATCTACGTCGATGGCCAAGAGATCAAGTCTGTGTCCACCGGTGGTAAAAATGTACGCAATACCAACACGTATGCTGTGACAATCGGAGAAAATTTGGAACGTCCTGGCCGCGAATTTACCGGTTTGATCGACGAAGTGCGTATTTACAACCGTGCTTTGACTGCACAGGAGGTTGAACAGGCAAATATTTCTGCCGCTGATGAATCCGTCCTATTCTGGTGCGACTTTAATGCAGTGGATTCAGAAAACAAGCTGATGGATGCTGGTCCAAAGGGGCTTCATGCTACTTATAAGGGGACCTTAGAAGCCCGCGGCGGCATTGGCAACGGCACAGCCCTGGAAGGTACCGCTACATTGCCCACCAGCGAAGCACTTAATTTGACCGGCAGTTTGACGCTGGAAGCGCTCGTCTATCCAAAGAAAGTTTCGGGTAGCACGAACGGCGCCATCGTGACGAAGGGCAACAGCCAATATGCAATGAAATATATCGGCGACACGGCCAAAAATAAGAGCGTCATAGAATTCTTTATCTACGATGCCACAGCAACCGGCAGTTCGAGCGCTAAGTGGATCAGCTTGGAAGCTCAGGTTCCAGCCGACTGGTTTGAGAACTGGCATCAGGTGGTATCGACCTTTGATGCAACAGCCGGCACCATCAACATTTATATCGATGGTGAACTGGCAGCCAGCAAAGAAGTCAGCCAAAAGACCATCTCCACCAATGACTATGCGGTTGCCATTGGTACGGATACCGAACGTACCGGCCGCGAATTCCAAGGAAAGATCGATAACGTGCGCATCTATAACCGTGCACTTTCGCCCGAGGAGATCTGTGATGAAGGCCGTACCCCGAACGACGAGGGCGTCGTCCTTTGGATGGACTTCAACTCCATTACCGAAGTGGACACCGGTGAGAATGAACAGTCCTATTTCGGCTACGGCGGCGACTGGGGCGACAATACCAATGATGGCAATTTCTGCAGCAACGGCGTTGTTTTTCCCGACCGCACTTTGCACCCTGCATACCAAGAGGTTAAAAAAGCGTATCAGGGTGTAAAACTTACGGCAAAGGACCTGGAAGCCGGCGAAATTCAGATTGAAAATCTCCTCGAATTCACCAATTTAAATGAATACGAGGGAATCTGGACTCTGTATAACAACAATGAAAAAGTTCAGTCCGGCGTCTTGTCGGACGATCAACTGGACATCGCAGGCGGTGAAACCAAGGTGGTCACCATCGGTTACCATGCGCCTGAATCCGTCCGTGAAGGCAGCGAGTTCCTGCTAAACATTGCGTTCCGTCTGAAAGAAGATACCCTTTGGGCGGACAAAGGCGCCGTCGTAGCTTTCGAACAGTTTGAATTGGGTTTTGATGCGACAGAACCCGGTGAGGCATTGGATACCTCTCTGAAATTTACGGAAGTGAGTGAATCTGGAAACCAGTTGACTGCAAAGGGAGAAGGATTTGAAGTCACTTTTGACATTCAAAAAGGTGAATTGACCTCCTTTAAGAACAATGGCAAAGAACAGATTTATCGTGCACCGGAACCGAATTACTGGCGTGCCCGAATCGATAATGGGACGATTAATACCAAGTATCGCGATCCGGCAACTACTGTAGGCGAGGTACAGGTCGAGAAATCAGAGAACAAAATTGTCGTTACCGTGCCGCTCTCCTATTCTACTCTGAACAACTCCACCAATCAGATTACATACACGCTTTACCCGACAGGCGACCTTGTGGTCAACAGCGTATTCGACTCGAAAGCATCCGAAATGTTGGGCCGTGTCGGTATGAAAATGGAGTTGCCTGCGGGTTATGAAAATATCACGTATTATGGCAGAGGTCCGGAAGAAAACTACATTGACCGAAATACCGGTTCCTTGATCGGCGTATATGACAACACCGTAGACGGTATGTTTGTCCCCTATATGAAGCCCCAGGAGAATGGCAACCGTACGGATGTCCGCTGGGTCTCCCTGACCGATGAAGAGGGCGACGGCCTTCTGTTCTCAGCCGACGTTCCCATGGAATTCGGCGCCCTGCACTATTCCGCTTCTGAACTGAACAGCAAAGCCCATCCCTATCAGTTGACCCGTTCCGATCAAATCTATTTGACGTTGGATTACATGCAAACCGGCGTTGGCAATGGAAGCTGCGGCCCAACCATGCTGGAAAAGTACAAGGTCAATTCCAACAAGCAGTACACGTTTACCTATCGAATGCGTCCTGTCACCGGCGAGACAAACTCGGTCGAACAGAAAATGGCACAGGCACAAAAGGCGATTATCACCCAGACACTCAACGGCATCGAGGTGGATGGACGCCTCCTGCCCGATTTCTCGCTGGATAAACACACATACACCATTCCCTACCTGAGCAACCGCACAGAACTCCCTCATGTGGAAGCGGTTCCTGCACACTCCTCCATTTCCGCCAATGTAAAACAGCCCACATCCTTTGATGACACGGCAGAGGTCTATATCGATGATTTGGAAGGGAATCCACAGGTGTATACCATCCACTTCACAAAACAGGATGAGATTCCTTTGGAGAATGTAGTATGGAAATCCGCGACCACCGGTTGGAAAGAGATCACCAAAGGGACCAACCTTGAAGGCAATCCTATGGAACTGACCGTCAATGGAGAGCGCAAGCAATTTTACAGTGGATTAGGGGTCCATGCAGCCTCTGAAATTGTCTACGACATTGAAGGCCTCGGTTACGACATCTTCGAGACGTATCTTGGTCTGGATTGGTTGGGGAGTGTCGCCAGCGACGGCTCTGAATCCCGCGGTGAAGCCCGGTTCGAAATCTGGGTGGACGGCGAACAGGCCTACATCTCCCCCATTATGACACAGGACACCGAAGCGGAACACGTTCGTTTGAATATCATTGGCGCTAAGGAACTCAAACTTGTGGTCGATCCACTGGGGGCCAATGCACACGATCACAGTGACTGGGCCAACGCCCGGTTCCTCCCCAGAGGGAAAGGCGATCTGGAACAAATCGAAGTCACCGGCCTACCCGAACAAATTCAGTTGAAAAAGGGTTCTTCTTATACACTCTCTGTGGAGACCGTTCCCGCAGATGTAACCGTCTCCTACGGCGTGGCATCTACGGATAACGCACTTTCCATACAGAACAACCAGATCACCGGCGAACAGACTGGACATTCTGAAGTTCTGGTCTCTCTCAACAAGGAGGGCTTTGAGTCCCAGTATTATTCCATCCCTGTCAGCGTCTACGAGGAGGAGCCGACCATCACCGCTGTTCAGAAAGAGGCTGTCGCTACCCTTGTGGGCCAAGCGCCAAACCTTCCCGAAGAGGTCCGTGTCACATATTCGGACAATACGAGCGGTATGATTGGTCTGAAATGGGCCGATATAGCATCCAGTGACTATGCCCAGGAAGGCTCCTTCACGGTAGAAGGCACTGTAGAGGGTACCTCCATCAAGGCCATATGTACCGTTGACGTTCATAAGACCAATGTTGTTTCCACAGTAGAGGAAAGCCGTGTTTCGGCGCCTCTCCAAGGAACGGCTTCCCTGCCGCAGCAGGTGACCGTCACCATGGCAGACGGCGCACAGGAAGCCCGTGCTGTCTCGTGGGACGATCCCAGCAGCGCAACGTCCATTCTCGGCGAACACGTCCTGACCGGTACAGTGGAAGGCACCGATCGTCCGGCAGTCTGCCGCCTGTATGTATACAGCGACATCAATCTAGTTTCTGAAATTGCAGCCACTACGGCCGAAACCACGGCCGGCGTAGCCCCGGTTTTGCCGGAATCCGCTGCTGTCACCTATGTAGACGGTACTGAAGGAACCCTCCCCATCGTCTGGGAGGAAATCCCCGCGGAAGCCTACCAACAGGAAGGCAGCTTTACGGTATATGGCTATGCGGATGGGTTCGGTGCGCAAGCATCCTGCACGGTAACGGTTTCCGGTTCCACGGACCCCGATCAAGAATACGCATTCACAGCCAACTTTACTACCAATGCACAGGTTACTGTAAACGGCGAAGATGCAACAATCGCAAACCTGACCGGGCGGTATACGTCCTCCTTCAAGCCGGGCGACACTTATACGCTCGTCTTTGCCCCCAGAGTGGAGGGCAAGGAGTTTTCCAACGTCCTGGTCAACGGCGAGGATTACAGCGATCAAATCGTCTTTGATGAAGAAACACATACTTCTTCCTTTACCTATGAAGGGGTTATGAGTGCCGCGGAACAGACCCTACAATTCACTTTCACCACTGTGGACAAACAGATTCTTCGCACAGTCATCGCGGTTGCAGAGGGTCTGGCCGACGGCGATGAATACCATGCTGCCATTCCAACCGTACAAAAAGTATTTGACCGTGCATTACAGGCCGCAAAGGATGCAGAGGGCAATCCGAAGGCCAGTCAAGAGGACATCAACAACGCATGGAGCGGCTTGCTCGACGCGATTCATCTGTTGGGCTTTGCCGAAGGCGATACTACCGAACTGGAAGAATTGCTTGGCATCGCCGGTTTACTGGGAGAAGAGGACTATACTTCCTCCAGCTGGTCGGCACTCCAAGCTGCAATGGAACAGGCGCAAGCCCTGTTGCAGGACGATGAACCGCTTCAGGCGGATGTCGAAAAAGCGTACGATGTTCTGTACGAAGCTCTGACCGGCTTACAAGCCGTAGCCGATACCACCCATCTACAGGCCGTCGTCCATACGGCTGAAAACATCGACCTTTCGGACTATCTGGAAGTTGGGCAGGAAGAATTCTTATCCGCGCTTGAAGCGGCCAAAACGGTTCTGGAAAACAGGGACGCCACACAAGAAGAGGTGCAGAACGCTGCCGAGGAACTGAACTGCGCCATGGCAGCCCTGCGGAAAATCCCGTCGCGCGAGGAACTACAGGACTTGATTGACAAAGCGGAAGCAATCGATCTGGACAAATATACCGACCTAAGTGCGGCAAGTTTGCAAGCAGCCCTGCGCGTCGCGAAGGCCGTTGCCGCAGATCCCCATGCAAGCAACGAGGAACTCGCTTCAGCATACACGGCCGTGCAGCATGCGTGGGATGGCCTGGTAAAAGCCGAATCTCCCCAGAAGCCGCAGAAACACTCCAGCGGTTCTGCCTCCGCAAACCGTTCCAATACATACGGTTCCAGTGGGATCGCCCTTGTGACAGCCGCCCAAAACATGGTCACTCCGGCAAGCGTACGCAGTGACACGACCACGGACTTCACACTGCTGCATGGCAACGCATATTGCTTCAAGATGACCCTGGTCAATGGAAGCGGTCTGGTTCCGAGCTTCACCGTAGGCAACGGAAGCGTTCTGAAAACACAATTCCTGACCCAGATTGGAAACGATTATTATTATAGAATTTGGGCCATTGGGAATCCGGGCGATCGCACGGGCGTGTACACAACATTGCCCGGCCAAAACGCCGTCAAGCATTGTACGGTTACAATTGGCTGAATGCTATCGCACAAGAATCCAAAGCCGCCAAATAAACTTGTAACATAAGGTCCGGAAAGTTCCATTCGGACAGAAGGTATCCGGCATAGATGGTGCGGTCAATCTTAGATGCAAAGAACGCTATGGGGCGTCCTCTGTAGATGCAAAGGCAATCTATAACCAACATCTATGCCTAGATCCCAGCAAAAGGGTCCATCCGCTTTTAAATTTGAAAGCGGATGGACCCTCTCTTTTGATCTCCCGGGAAAACATTGGACCAATCACTCCGAAATCAGGGCGGACGTAGCAAAACGGCTCCCTATCGAACGGAACAAGGACCTCGTAAATCCCTATTGCATAAAGAATGCGTTCTATACGATACAACTTTTCTGAAAACGTTTCCAAAGAGATTCTCTCATCATATAGGCCTCGAGAATTTTGGGGGATTTCAAGCGGTTCGTACCTTACATTTTTTTATTGTCTCATTTCAAGATAAGCGCTTCTAAAATAAACTTTGGCAGTTTTTCCAAAGGTATATGTCAATTGAAGTGCAATCCTATCATAAAATATGAGACCATTTACATGGGGGAACCTATCGACAACGGTATGGAATCCCATCCAAAAAGCTCAAAATTGGGTATCTGGCACAAAGCTTGTGAGACGCATTCCGTATTATGTAATGGATGTATCCTATCGCACGATCCTGACCACGGGGGATGGACAACGGTAAAATCGAAAAGTTCTGACGAGCATGCGGCTTTGGACTACGCATAATATGGATGCTCCTCTAAAGCTAAGGATTTTCGACCAGTTTTGATTTTAATGAATATTCCAAGGACTTGATCGGCAGCGTATGAACAAACGTCTAATGATCGGCTATTTTGAGAATATGCGCGGTATTTGGCAGAAGCATCGAAAAGCGTAATAGATCTTCATTTCAGAACCCGTTGAAAATGAACCAGAAATCTCCCCATCAATATTTTTAACAGGGACAGCCGCCGCAAAAGGCAGGGTATCCCTATCGCTATTAAACTAAGCACTAAGTTGGTTTTTGTGGCGCGCCCGAAGTAGAGGAGAGAAAAAGGCTCCTGTGGAGCGTTTTTCCGACGACGTCCCTTCCCAAGAACGCGAGCCCCGGAAGGCAAAGCGTGATTGGAGGATGAGGCAACGGAGAAAATAAAAAACCAACTCAGCGACAAGAATTTTTTACAATTTATGAAAAAGCCGGAGCGTCATTCTAAATCTTTGTTGATCGAGCAAGCAACGGCTTCACAGCTGTTACTTGATTGTACCAACAAAGGGGGCGGGAGAAGCCGAGACGCAGAACCTTTTATCTTCCTCCACCGGGAGGCTTTTTCTACTGTGCATCTTTACTGGGCCGGTTCTGTCCATTCAAGGAAAAAGGGTGTTTTGATTCTTTCTTGCAGGCGCCCCTCCCGATCAAATCCCATTTCTTGATAACCGTATTTCCAAGGAATTTTAGGGGCCCCTAGGCAGTGCGTTTTCTTTGTTCTTTTAGCGTCGGCCAGACCGTGCACAACATGGTGATGAAACTCGCTGCACCACCGACAAAGTTGGAAATCGGCTCGGCCCAAAACACACCGTCGACACCCATCCCAAACAAACTGGGCAACAAAATCGTGAGCGGGATAACGATAATCACCTTGCGGAATATGGAAAAGAAGATCGCATGCTTTGCCTTGCCCAGGGCTACAAAAGTAGACTGTCCGGAGAATTGGAAAGTCATCATAAAGAAACCAAAAAAATACATGTGTAATGCCGGTACACTGGCCTGCAGCAGGGCTGCATCCTCTGTATTAAAAATCTGGATAAAGAATTGGGGGAATAGGAACACCAGCAGCCACGCGGCCAATGTGTACACCATGCAGGTAAGAGTCATAAATACAATCCCTTTTTTGACTCGCCGGTAGGACTGCGCCCCATAGTTAAAGCCCAAAACCGGCTGCGCTCCACTGGTCAGGCCATTGACCGGCATGGTAAGAATGTCGCGCACCGAATTGAGGATGGTCATAACGCCCACATAGAGGTCGCCACCATATGTCTGCATCTGTGCATTACAGAGGATTTGTACTGCACTGTTGGTGGCCGACATGGTGAATCCTGAAAACCCCATGGCGGTGATCTGTTTGACCATCCCGCCGCGCAGGAAAAATTTTGCCGGTTCCAGGCGCAAAATCGCCCTTTTACCGCTCAAAAAGCGCAACACCCATACCGCGGACAGCCCTTGGGAAAGTACAGTGGCAAGCGCCGCTCCGCGGACTCCCAAATCAAATACAAAGATAAACACCGGATCGAGCACCAAATTGGCGACCGCGCCGCACAGTACTGTCAACATCCCGATGCGTCCAAATCCCTGCGAATTAATAAAATTGTTCATCCCCAAGCTGACCATCACAAAGATGGTACCCACCAGATAGATCAGCATATAATCCCGCGCATATGGATATGTAGCGTCGCTTGCGCCGAATAAGTACAAAAGCGGCTTCAAAAAGAGATACCCCAAGGCAGTGAGAATCCCTCCGCTCATCAACAATAAAGTATAGGAGCAGCGCATAATGCGTCCAGCTTCCTCATTTTCTCCACGCCCTCGTGCAATGGAACAGAGCGGCGCGCCGCCCATGCCAAAAAGGTTTGCAAAGGCATTTAAAATATTAATGATCGGAAACGTCAGGCCCAATCCCGTCAGTGCCAACGTTCCTACATCGGGGATACGCCCAATATAAACGCGGTCTACGACACTGTACAGCAGATTGATCAATTGCGCCAACATCATGGGCATCGCCATCCCCATGATGTTCCCAGCCATACTTCCCTTTGTAAAATCGTTCTGTGCGTTCTTCGTGTGGTTTCTCCCCTTTCCGCCACTCTACCGAATATTTTGCCGTTAATCTATGAAAAGAAATCTTTCGCTGAATCGAGCACACCCACAACTTCCTTTTTTAAGTATAAGGCAGAAAAACCTCCTATAGTTCTGTAGGTGACTTACAGATCAAATCCTTCTCCATTTTCCATACAAAAAAGCCGGAGAAAAGTTCTCCGGCCTCGCCTGATCAAAATAAGATAACCTTTGATAGACTACAACAGACCAACCATTCCAAAGCTGCAACCTGCCATAAAAAGGGAAATCCCTTGATTCCTCTTTCTGCATACCACCGGACGAGAATCGTTTATGCACGCTTGAGTTCGTCGATTTCGTGTCCCTGTTCCGTGACCATTCGCTCTAAATTGCATACCCGCCCACGCAACAAATCCAACGCGCCCACTCCCGGCAAACGTTCTAAGATCTGCGCATGGCCTTCGGCCAACAGGCGAATCGGCTTCATGACGCCGTTCTCTATGTAAGCATGGGTGCGATTTTCGCCGGCATGGAACTCCGCGCTCATTCCTTCACGCATCCGCTCCTCGCTCGCACGAATTTCCATCTCTAGCTTGGCGTGAAACTCGGCGCGCAAACGCTCCTCGCTCGCCAAAATCAGCTGCGCAATCGCTTGCAGATCCTTTTCCTCCAACATCTCCGTTTCCCTCCCGTTGTCCGTTCCTTTGGTAGTCCCATTCTAACATAACCGCCTGAGGGATGCAAGGATAGGAGCATATCTTCCTCTTTCCCATTTGCTTTTTCTCCGGGGGCTTGCTACAATAGGAAAAAAGGGGGATGCCAAATGATTTATATCACGGGCGACACGCACATTCCATACGACGTGACAAAGCTGACAACCAAGGCGTTCCCCGCGCAAAAAAAGCTGACAAAGCATGATTATGTATTGATTTGCGGCGACTTTGGCGGTATTTGGACAGGCCCTGGTGGTTCGGACGACTTTTGGCTCCGCTGGTTTAAACGCAAAAAGTTTACAACCCTGTTTGTAGATGGTAATCATGAAAATTTTGAGCTTTTAAACCAATATCCTGTGGAACAGTGGAACGGCGGCAAGGTGCACCGCGTGACAGACAGTGTATTCCACCTGATGCGCGGTCAACTCTTCACCCTGGAAGGACACAGAATCTTTACTATGGGGGGTGGCGCCTCCGGAGATGTGGAATTCCGCACAGAGGGGATCTCCTGGTGGCCAGAGGAGATGCCGAACGCAGTGGAATATGGGGTGGCCATGCGCACGTTGATGGCCGCTCATTTTGAAGTAGACTATGTGGTTACCCATACCGCGCCACTAAAAATTGTCAATCAATTTCGCAAGAGGACGAGAGAAGAGCCCTTCAATCGCTTTTTAGAAGGGATTGACTCCCGCCTGCATTATAAACGATGGTATTTTGGGCATGTACATAAAGATTTGGACATCGATGAGCATCATACCGCTGTGTATCAAAATCTACTTCCTTTGGGAACCAGTCAAGTGGATTTTCAACCGAAAGAGGATGGATGGTGGAAAACATGATCAAACGCAACTATCAGAAAGAATTGGACGCGGTTCTTTCACGTTTGGAGCTGGAGGAAAAACACCCCAAGCTTCTACTGCATGCTTGCTGTGCACCGTGTAGCAGTTATGTATTGGAATATCTTTCGCGCTATTTCTCCATCGTCCTATTTTATTATAATCCCAATATCTCCCCTCAGGAGGAGTATGAAAAACGAGTGGCAGAGGTCCGCCGTCTATTGCAGGAGATGCCGTTATCCAGCCCGGTAGTCCTCACGTTGGGTGACTACGAACCGGAACGGTTCTTTGCCCTTGCAAAAGGCCACGAGGCAGAACCTGAAGGCGGAGACCGGTGTACCTTATGTTATCACCTGCGTTTGACCGAAGCGGCCAGAGCCGCCAAAGAACTGGGCTGTGATTTTTTCACGACCACGCTCTCCATCAGCCCTTATAAAAACGCAGAAAAGTTGAACACCATCGGCGCAGAACTGGCGGAAACTTATGGGGTTCCCTATCTATTCTCCGATTTTAAGAAACGGAACGGCTATAAGCGTTCCATCGAACTGAGCCGGGAATACCACCTCTACCGGCAGAATTACTGCGGTTGTGTCTATTCCCGCGCAGCTGCTTTGGCCCTGGAAGCCAACCGGACATAACCGGTTTTAATAAAATTTGATTCATCAAAGGAACATTTTTATGAAGCATCCGCATTGATTTTCCATCAACGGAATTTATCTTTTTTAGCCTTCGGCGCCCATCGTCCGATAGGCTTAGGGGATTGTTGCCCAATTACGTTGAAAGGGAAATTGTTATGCAGAAGCGAACGATTTGGCTCTGCTATGCAATCGCATTTTTGCAGGGCCTTTTATTTTACGCACCGATCTCCACTCTTTACCGGCAGACAAATGGGATCAGCATTTTTGAGATTACTCTGATCGAAAGCATTTCCCTGGCAGTTAGCCTTGCTATGGAACTTCCTTGGGGTTGGATTGCAGACCGCATTGGATATCGCAATACCCTGGTGATCTGCCATTTTCTCTTTTTCTTTCGAAAGTTTTCTTCTGGCGAGCCGACGGATTCGCCTGGTTTTTAGCAGAACGGCTTTTACTCTCCGTGGTTCTATCCGGATTATCCGGCTGCGATACCGCGTATCTTTTTCTGGCAATGGGCGGGAAAAATTGTCCAGAAAGGGAATCCCGCCGCATTTTTGGCTGTTGGGAGGCAATGAATACAGCCGGGCTCGTGTTGGCGTGTGTCCTTTTTTCATGGTTTATCCGCGAGAATTATCGCCTCTCGGCCCTTCTAACGGTCTACTCCTATGGTGCAGCTTGGCTGCTTTCTGTGTTCTTGCCATCGGTACCAGCAGAAATCACCGCTCCGCGGCCACATTTACGGGCGCTTTGTAAACTTCTGATGTGCGACCGGCGTTTTTTCTCTTTCTTCTCGGCTGTGCACTGCTCGAAGAAAGCAAACAGACCATTACTGTTTTCCTAAACCAGTTACAATATTTGCGCAGTGGGATTCCCCCGGCGACAATGGGCATATGTACCATCCTGGTAACCTTCTCTGGACTTTCTTCCATGCAATCCCACCGGTTATCTACTCGTCTGGGAGAGCGTCGAACCGTTATTCTGATCTTTGGTGCAGGGGGCCTGGCATGCATTTTAATGGCCATCTGTGCACATCCGCTGCTTTCTGTTGTAGGGATGATGCTTTTATGTGCAGCGAATTCCGCCTTTGTTCCCTTGCGCGTGGATCTCCAAAACCGTCACATCTCTGTGTCAAGCCGAGCAACCATGCTCTCCATCCATTCCCTTGCGATGAATATGACCGCAGTTGGAACCAATCTGGCATTTGGCGCTTTGGCAGAGCGTTCCGTTGTGTATGCCCTTCTTTTGGGGGCTGGATTCTGCTTTTCAGGTCTGTTCATGTGTTTCCAGGGAAATGTGCTTGCCAAAAAGCGGTAAATATGATACCATCGGTTTTGTAGATTGACTCTAATTTTATGAGCAAATATAGAAAGGAGCGGCGTATGAAAAAGGATAAGGAAAAGAAGAAAAAACGAGTGAAACGGGCAATTTCTTCACCCGCATCAACAGAAGTTTCCCCCCTTGAGGAGGAAAAGATCCAAGAAACATCCTCTGAGGCGCCGCTCGCTTATTTTTTACGTGTTGCTGGCGGAAAATGGAAAATCCGCATTTTGTGGTCCTTGCGGGATGGGCAGACCCGCCGCTACGGAGAGATTAAGTCCGCTGTATCGGGCATCACAGACATGATGCTCAGCCAAAGTCTCAAGGAACTCTGTTTGGACGGATTATTGTACCGGCAGCAGTACCAAGAAATCCCTCCAAAGGTCGAATACTGTTTGACTTCTTCCGGGAAAACACTTCTGCCTGCGTTGACTGCCCTATGCGAATGGGAACGTCAGATGACGCAGGCAGCGAGCAACAAATAAGAGGAGTTGGTTCCATCCGTATTTGCTCTACAGCGCTAATTGCAGCCATGATCCTTTGGCCTACACGAAAATACTGTTTGCCATGGGGAAATCGTTTCTTTATGCACGATTCGCCTTTGTAGTTTAGCCGATGGTTTTACGGCCAACTGACCAGTTCTTTTCTAGAACAAAACACCTGGGGTACATTCGAACTTGAATGTACCCCAGGTGTTTTTTACAGGGGAATCAAACATTCCTCCTTTGAAGCGCTTCGAAACACTTCTATGAGATTACGCAATTTCTACACTGCAATGCAGCTTCGCATTCTGGCACGGAAGTGTGGTGTAAACACCTGTGCTCTGGCACGGTGGACGCACAGCGTCTTCCGCGCCTGCGGCGTCTCCTACGCAAGCTTTCTGCTATCGGCTGCCGGGGGTTTGATCGAATACGTACACGTTTATACCTTACACAAATTGCCCGGCGTTCAGCCAATGGTTACCGTGCAATGCAGCTTCGTATCCTGGTCCGGAAGGGTGGTGTAAACGCCTGTGCTCTGGCACGGCGGACCACAGCGTCTTCCGCGCCTGCGGTGTCTCCTACACAAGCTTTCTGCTATCGGCTGCCGGGTACTTGATCGAATAGTACACGTTTATACCTTACACAAATTGCCCGGCGTTCAGCCAATGGTTACCGTGCAATGCAGCTTCGCATTCTGGTCCGGCAGGGTGGTGTAAACGCCTGTGCTCTGGTCCGGCGGACCACAGCGCCTTTTGGCCTGCAATCTTTTGCTTCCTTTTGGAAATCCCCATACATTTTATCTTTCACTTATATCCCAAGTACACAAAGTCTCAAAGCAGCAAAACCCCCGCTCCGGTTTCCCGGAGCGGGGATTCTGCTCTTTGCGAAAGGGGCTCCCTTCGCTCAATTTACTAAGATGTCCACCAAGGATGGCTGGGCCATGCTCCTGTGGGTACACAGCGCCTTTCGAACCTTCGGCGTTTCCTGCAAAAGTGCACCTCCGTCAACGGTTGCCCAATTAAATGGCTTGTGTCTTTTGCACGCCCCCCAGCATTCAGCCAATGGCTACCGTGCAATGTAGTTTCGCATCCTGACCCGGCAGGGTGGTGTAAACACCTGTGCTCTGGCCCGGTGGACGCACAGCGTCTTCCGCGCCTACGGCGTCTCCTACGCAAACTTTCTGCTATCGGCTGCCGGGTGCTTGATCGAATATGTACACGTTTATACCTTATACAAATTGCCCGGCGTTCAGCCAATGGCTACCTCGCAATGCAGCTTCGCATCCTGGCCCGGTAGGGTGGTGTAAACACCTGTGCTCTGGCCCGGTGTGCCAACTGCATAAACTCTGTAGTAGTAGTCATTGCCGATCTGGGACACAAACTGCGTCTTCAGAACGCTTCCGTTGCCCACTGTGAAGCTCGGCGCCAGTCCATTTCCATTGACCACGGTCATCTTGAAGGTGTACATGCTTCCTCTGTTCAGCGTGATGGCATTTGCCGCATCGCTGCGCACACTTGCCACTGCACTCTGGCTTGCGGAAACCACACCCGCTGCTCCATATGTGTTGCTTACATTTCTCGATGTGGAGCCGCTCTTCTTCGCTGTCGTCGTCTTTGTCTCCAGGTTCTGGATGCTTGCTTCCAATGCTTCTACTGCACTCTTGACCTCTTCTTCGGTCGCTGCCTCATTGTTCAACACAACCTTTGCGTTGCTCAATGCCTTCTGCATCGCTGCCACGCTCTTTGCTGTGTACTTGCTGGTGTTCACTGCCTCTGCTTTTCCAATCAGATCTTTCAAAGCGTCCTTGTTCGGGATCATACGCAGTGCTGTAATCGCATTGAGCAGTTCTTCGGCCTTCTCGTCCACTGCCTCCTGGGTTGCATTGTCATTTTCCAACAGAGTTTCTGCATCGCCCAGGACGGTTTTAAAGGTAGCCCATGTTTCATCCTGGATGTACTTCGAAGCATTCTCTACAATTTTCTTGCCTTCTGCTACCAAAGCTTCCAGATCCGTCCTATCTGCACGGAAGACCAGGTTGTCAAGCGCTTCATACAGCGCTTCTGCCGCTGCCTGGATGTCTGCTTCCAGTACTTCCTCGTCATCCATCAGGTCCTCTGCCGCCTTGTAGGCGTCGTCCAGCGCCTTTACGCTCTCCGGCGTGAAGTTCTCTCGATTGATGCTCTCTGCAATCTCCATCGGGATTTCCAGCTGGCTCTTGTCCCCTGCTGCAAAGCTCAGATACTGCAATGCCTCGATCAGCTCAAACATCGCGTTGTTGATCTCGTCCTGGCTTGCGGTCTTCTTTTCTTCGATCGCTTTCGCTGCCTGCAGCGCTTCCTTGTACTTCTTCTGTACCGACGGGACTGCCGCCTCTACCTGCGCTTTCACGTTCTCGCTCTCTGCGATTGTGATCACTTCGCGCAGATTTTCTTTATCTACGATCGTGAAGCCCAGTTCAATCGTGGTGTCTGCATTCGGCATTGCTAGGCTGTATACATACTCATTGACATCAAACGCCTCTACCGGCTCGCTATTGACTGTCACGCCTGCGATCTCTCTGCCTTCGACTCTCGGCTCAAAGGTCAGGTCGAGATTCGTGTTTGCCATTACGACGTCTTTATATGCGCCGATCAGGTTTGCAATCGTCTGCTCTTCCCCGTCGATCGACAGCTTCACCGTTGTCGGATAGCTTACCGTCAGCATGTGTTCCGCCGGCTCGACTTCTGGAGCATTCAATGTTGCTGCTACAAAGGAAATATTTCCGCCATTCTGTTCAATCAACTCATATCGTACATACAGGGTAGTCTCTTGCTCTGCCTTCATATCGATGGTTACGGTACGATAGAAGTTGGTATCCAAATCGCCAAATTCATATACCTGATTTTCTGTTAAACCGGATGCGTCGTAAACGGTAAGTTTTCCTTTCCCCTTCCATCCGCCGATGTAGAGGGTGAGCTTCTTCTCTTCCGGACCTGCCTTCGCCTGGAGGGTAAAGTCGCTTCCCAGTTTACTCTGCTGCAATCCGGTGATCAGGTCGGTTGCCTCCTTATCCGGTGTACCATCTGTCCAGGTAAATGCCGTCTTATGATCGTTAAATCCGACCAAATCAGCCGAATTTGTCAGAACGAGCTGTTCTTCTGCGACATTCTTACGGTTGATGTTGGAGGTCGCTGCCTGTCCCAAGTGAATCCAGTCTAGGTTGCCCTCTTCGGTCAGATTGCGTTTGTCCGGATACCAGTCAAGTACTTCGACTTCACGCTCTACAACCTTATTGGTTTCTTCGCCTGGTTCTGCATTCGGATCGCGAAGTGCTGCTGCGGCAAACGTAATATTGCTACCGCTCGTCTTTGTGTAACGAACCACCAGATCGGTTCCGGTTTCAGAAGTCATATCGATGGTGACCTTCCGATAATAGGACTTCTCCGGGTCGCTAAAGGTAAAGGTTTGGACTTCCGTATCTGCGGATTTGTCGAAAATCTCCAACTTACCTTCGCTCTTCCATCCACCGATAAAGAGAATCAGCTGTTTGGGCTGTTCCGTTGCCTGTACGGTGAACTCAAAACTTGCATTGTCATCAAAGATAACCGAACCGTTTCGGGTTGCGTCTACCGACTGAATCGGCAAACCGTCTGAATAACTAAAGGTTGTGCAATAGTCGTCAAATCCTCCCACACTGCGGGCATTCTGCTTGAGGAAAGTAATCTGCGGCGTGGTTGTATTTTTTCTCATGGTTTCCCTGTAATCATTGACGTTCGGCTGTACCCAGTCCAGGTTGCCCAACGTTGTCAGGTCGACCACATACGGCATATCCTCCGTGATATCCACGGTATAGTCCACCGGCTGCTTGTAGCTGTCGTAATCCCTTGCCTCGTCATATTCCAGGTCCGGCACTTCCGGGTCCACTGCATTTTCAAATTCTGCTACCAGCTGCATAGCTTCATAGACGTTTCCGGACACTTCCACTTCATAGACTGCTCCGTCTGCCGCTCCGCCTTCGATTTCCAAAGGCATGGCATCTGTGTCCTGCTCCACCTTTGTAAAGGCAAGCGTCTGTCCATCCGATGTCGCAACATTTTTCAGTTCACCCCAGCCCTCTGGCTGATGAATCCGAACGGTCCAGCTGCGGTTGTCAAAGCACAGCTCGCCGTCAAAACTTCCTTTCGCCGCGCCAATGTCGATGATGGTCTTTCCATCCTCAAACTTCGTGGAAAGTTCCGTTGTACGGAATTTCCCCTCGGTGTAATCGTTGGAAATGGTGTCGTCCTCATACAGGGTAGTCGAATCCTCATAACGGGTGGACGGATAGACATCCAACGTCAGGTGACTCCAATCCCCTTCTTTTGTGGACATCATCTCATCCGCCAACGGAAGGATGGAACCTTTTTTGATATAAATCGGATTCTCACTGATCGGTGCTTCCACCTCAATGCTGCGCGGGCCATAGATGGTCTCGCCAGAGAATGCGTCAATCCATTCTCCTTCTGGAATCCAAACCGTTCTGGTACAAATAGCCTCATCCTTTTCGCCCGCCTGCACATATTGCATCTTGCAAACGGCTTCGTTCTCCTTATCATAGAACTCAAAACGGATGTCGTAGGTCTGTCCAGCCTTCAAGGTACCCTCGGAGGTGGTTGCCGTCGGTTCCTGATCTTTCCAGGAGTCAACAAACAGATCGTTGTCGATGTAAATGCGGGAACCATCGTCGCTATAGGTTTGCAGCTGTACATCCTTGTCTCCGATGGTGATCGTGCCCGTGAAGCGAATGCTGAACCCTTCCTCGTTTACACCGAGTGCAGGCGACTCTTTCCCCCAATCAAAATCGATATTGGGAACATTCTTGACAACAACCGGCTCGCCTTCCAGGTTCAGATTGTTAAAGAACTCCGCTTTGAGACCCTGCTCGCCGTCTGGAGTCTTTAACCATGCGGAAGGAACAGCTGGATCGCCGCTTTCCGATGTGGTGATCGTCGGCGCAATCAAGATGTCTTCGCCGAGCAGGTACTGGTCATTTCTCGAAGCGCTTTCATACTCCGGATATTCGAAGTCCAGCCTTCTGACCAGCGGCATGCCGGTTTCGTAGTTTTCATGCGAAAGATTATAGTAGGTCGGGAGCAAGCGATAACGCAGATTGACATAATCACGGATAATGTTCAGCGCATCCTCGCCCTTTAACCAAGGCATACGGCCTTCGTCCACAGAACCTACCCATGCGCAGTGTGGGCGATAGATCGGAGAAAGCGCGCCATACTGCATCCATTTGACATACTCGTCTGCGGTCATATCCTTGGTGCTGGTCTGGTGCGTGCCAACGTCAGAGGAAATGTAGGGCAGCCCTCCAATGGCTCCATATTGAACCGTGAATTCCAGCTCATCCTGTAAGGTTTCCTGATGACCGCCGATGTCGCCGGTCCAGGTAATCCCGTAACGGTGCTGCGCTACATCCGGCGCGCCGATGTCAACGCCGTTGGAGCTGCCATCGACGTTACTCATCATGAACAGGCGTTGATCCGGATAGACGGCTTTCTGTGCATACGAATATGCCGAAGCGCCAATTGCCTCATGGGTAAATCCTTCCGGCGCCACAATGGTTGTGGACCAGTTGCGGTCATACCACCATCCGTCCAAGCCCATATTCAACAACTTCGTGAGATTGTCATACCGGAATTTCACTTCGTCGGGATTAATCGCATTGTTCTGCTGTCCCTCGCTGTTTTTGGACGGTTCCGGATGGTCGTTAAACATAATGTTGACATCCAAGTCGTGGGCGTCCTGCAAAAAACCTTCCATGTCCGGGAACAAATCGGTATTGATCTCATATCCCGTACCGCTGGAAGCTTTTCTCCAATCCGTGTCAATGACGAGGTTGTCCAACGGCACCTGATAGGTCTCATGATAATCCTTAATCTGCTGCAAAGCCTGTTCGTCGGTGTTGGCATAGTAACGGCTATCCCAAGCGCCAAACGCCGAAAGCGGAAGCATTTCGGTTTGGCCCGTCAGCTTGTTGAAATCCTTGCGCAGCTGTACGCCGTCGCCCTGCGGGAGAAAAACATACATATCCGGTGCATCGTTGCTCTGATCAAAGCCATTTGTTTCCCGATTCTCGCTGTTGTCTTCCGGTTGTGGTGCGAAGCCCCACTCCGGCACGGTCATGCGGGGGCTATCTCCCATTTCCCAAGCCAAAACGTCCTCGCCTGGGTCGGGTAAATAGACTTTGCTGCCCGGCAGGCCCTTATACTTCCAGAGCAACCGTCCTTCCTTATCGCTGATCGTGATACCGGAAAGGTCCTGGGCGTCTGAAGGAATCGTAATATCAAACGCGCTTGTCCGCAGGATGACGCTTCCGTCCATTTCCTCACGGGTTACTTCCGTCCCTTCCCAATTGTCACGATTCGTCACATGGAAAGTTTCCCGATCTTCATATCCTTTTGGACCCTTTTCTTCCAGACGGACCACTGTCGGGGACAGGACCTGTACACGCACATTGCCGATAATCTCTGAAGCATAGCCCTGCGTATTCATTTGAACGGCAACAGGTTTGCTCTCTTCCTTTGCGGATGCAGCGGTCGCCGGCAGAGCACCGGACAAAACAATCGCTGCGCAAAGAACCAGACTCACAATCCGGCTCTTATTCCTTTTCATGACTTTTCTCCTCCTTTTCAACGACCTATAGGTTGCAGAATCTTATCACAGATTTCCATTCCACACCTATTTTCGTAGGCAGTACCCACCGCCTCCATTTTCATTCGACGCCGGATGCACGATCATCCAGCCCTCCATTGGATCAACATTTAGAAAAGTGCTCCATCCTCTCCTTTCATAAAAACGCGAGACATCTCTATCCAATCGAAAAAGGCATGTCGTGGGGCTTACAACCAACGCACTCGATCAAATAGTGACAATCTCTCTAAAAAATTTCAATAAATAAGAACTTAAGTAAAATATACCGAAAAATGGAAATGTCTGTCAATGGAATAAATTGTGATTGTCTAAATTATATTGCTATTTTAATTGATTAAATGGTATTTTCCGCTATTTTTCATTTGTCCTATCGGAATCCTTTTAAAGATTTTTTATCTTTTCATTTGTCAATCTCTCGGGGATTGTATATTCGTTTCTGTTGGGTAAACCGTTTTCCTTTTCGAACCGCTGTGATATACAGTCCAGGTTCCTACGTAAAAGGCCATCCGGCAGATACGTGCCGGATGGCCTTTTTGTTTCTATAGGATTGCTCAGGAAATGAATACCCGGATCTGTTTGTCGTCTATCTTCCACACCGTTCCGTCCCGTTGCACAATTCCATCATTTACCCCGATTGCGCCCAACGGACTGCGGTATTTTTCTGCGGAAAAGCGCCTGGTATCCGCCTCTTCTGCTTGCATGGACATTGTGAGCAAAATCCCTGTACGGATTCCCTGTTCACCCAGCAAGCCTTCGTCCTTTAACTCCTGCGCAGTGGACTCTCGGACAGAAAACCCACTCTGTTCCCCAATGTATTCGAAAAGCTGTTTCTTCACAACATCGGAAATCTCTAGTTCTGTGGTATCCAGGGCAATCCACTCGATCCCTTCGTTCAGGGCATCATCCAATGGATAGAGCCAGTCGAAGATGGCCTTTACAACGGCCAGATCCTCCTGTTCCTGCTCAGAAAGCACTACTTCCCCCAACACAGCATCGGATTCTGACCCTTCCTTTAAGGCGGATGCGTTCGTGCTACTTTCGGATACATTTTGCCGGGATTCCTTCAGATGTACACCTCCTGCTTGTGGCCCACCGCATGCGGTCATCCATACCGTGCAGAGCGCCACACAAAGAACGGCGGCCATTTTTCTCCCCATCTTTTCCGCCTCCCCGCAGGTCTGTTTGAACCCTTTTTAGCCCTCTGCTGTTGGATTCTGTACAACCCCCAGGAACAGGGGCAGATTTGTCTCCGTGTCCACAATCGCACAGACAAACGGCTGGTCGAACCACAGCTCCACCGGTTCCCCAACCGGCATGGACATCCGCGCAATCATCTCTACCGCAGTGGCCGCTCCCGCCTTTGCACCCGCCTCATCGACTTCAATAAACGCCTTGTGCAGAACTTCGTTGACCGAAATATTGCGGTTTGTATACGAGCCCAACTCGGTGAAATCTGCTTTTTGCACATCAAATGCATTGGTCAGTCCCATCTGTTGCAGAGGCTGTGCCAGCTTCTTTTCATACTCAAATTTGAATTTTGGCAGGTGGCTGTTTGCTTCCTCCACACCAGCCGACTCCATCAGAGACAACCATTTGTCCCCTGTCAAAGACTTGACATACTGTTCCGCACTCAAACCGGCCGGAGGCAAAACTGCTGTCAAGGCCATCCGCCCATCCTTAAAGTACTTCATCATTCCCTGGGCGCCGCCGTCCTTCAAGTAGGTCTCTTTTGAGGTCATGAAGGTCGCATTCTGGTCCCCAGACGCTGCATGGAAGGTCCCCGGGGCAACCTGGCTTTCATTATACGGAACCATCCAATTTGCTTCGAACAGGACCGTATTGATTAAGTACATGATCGCATCCTGGTCCATCTCGTCCAGAATGGCCGGGATTTTTCCTTCTGTGTTATCACTCACCCATCCGTTGATCTGTTCCATGGTTGCAGGATCTTTAAAATTCTGCTGGAAAATACCTGCTCCGTAATATTGAGCGTTCTTGTCCAGGAAGGATTGATTCACCGTCAGGTCCTTTGCCGTATCAAACCAGATGGAATCCGCGATGCGAAGCTTCCGGTCATCGTTGGAACGCAGTGCATAAATCAATTCCGAATTATAGCGGTTGATCTCCTCCAGGCTGACTTTCCCCCCGCCGAGCACCGACTCAAACTGGTTTAAGGTCTCATGGCTGGCGCCATTTGCCGTCATCCCCAACGCCAAATAGACGGAAAGCGGTGAAATCACGCTATTCTTTTGAGAATCCATACTGTTTTGGAACAGCTTGATGGAAAAATCAGCCGCCGCAGATGTATAGTTTTTCTGTTCTTGGTCCGTGTTCACTAAGGCCGGTTCCTCCAAAGTTGCAACCGGTTCCGTACTTGCGAGAGCCCCCAAGCCGGGCATGCTCATCAGCAGGGCGCAAATCAGCGCAGCAGCAGTAACTTTTTTGAATGATTTCATATTTGTCTCCTCCATTTATTCTTGATGATTGTGGAAATCTTCATTTGGCTTTGTAAAAGGTTCCTCAGGTCTTGGCTTCCTCTTCTTTTTGTGCGAACGTGTGATTCTCCGCACAATCAGGAACACCACCAGGCACAGGATTGCCAGTAGGAACAATACCGGCAGACTCCCCACTAGGAAAATTAGGGCAGCTTCTCCCAACGCACCCAGGCCTGTCATCGTAGAGTGGAACTGCGCTGACATGCGCTCTCCCAAAGTAACGGGGGCTTGCGAAACCTCTGTCTCCCTCGTGACTTCCTGTAAATCGATGGTAACGGTTGTGTATTCGATCAGAGAATCGTAGTTGCGAAGAGTTCCCGTCAGTTTTTCGATCTCATAGGTCACATCGGAAAGCGCCTGCTCCAACTGTATAATGTCCTCCAAGGAGCCGGATTGTTCCAACAGCGCCAGCAACCGCTCCTCCTGTGTACGCAAACTTTTCAGCCGCGCTTCGATGTCATAATACGTGTCCGTCACGTTCTGAACATTGGTATCCACCCGAAGAACATTGCCGAGTTCAGAAGTGCGCCCTTGAAACTGTGACACCTTTTCCTGGGGAATCCGAAGGACATAATGTGCACAGCGCAAGTGTTGACCGGAAATGCCTTCGACGCTGGATTCCTGCACATATCCCCCCAATTCCTCATAAAGGTTCTGTACCTTTTCCACGGAGTCCTCGAACTGCAAGGTTTCGATCTTATAATACAGATTCTCTATCAGCTTTTCCCCATCTGTGGGGCGGGTTCCGGAATCTACGCCGCCTGCGTTTCCTCCCAGGCCGGTTGTGCTCTCTTCCATGAGTTCCTCTGGTTTTGCGCCATTCACCGTATCCATTGCCCCGGATTCGCCAGAAGCAGAATCGACAGACATCGATGCCGTCCCTTCCGAGCGATCGCTCTGTGCATGGCAGGCAGCCAACAGGCCGCTGCAAAGCAAAATGAGGCTGAGAATACATGCAACGCTTCTTCGCCGGATCGATTTCACAAAAATCCCCCCTATCCTTTGATGATTCCGCCTCCCTTTTGTGCTTTCATCCAGAATACAAGCATACTTGCAGAAATTTTTCACTTTGATGGTTACAAATGGATGACAAAACGTACATCTTTTTCTCGATGTCCAATCCCAGGATGGAGGCGGGTGGAGAGGTTTCCAACAACCACATCGAAAAAGCCAGGGCCGGAACAACAAACCGTCGTCCCGGCCCCAGCTTTTACAAACAGTCTTCTTATAAGCAGATTGGTTTTACCGAAAGGCATGGCAACAATCGGCATGCCGCTCACATCCTGTCAACTGTCAGAGTGGAATGCCGACCGTATATACTTCCCCATATTCTGCTGTTTTGGTCTACTCCCATTATAAAAGCTTTTTAGCCCCTTGTCTTTCAATTATTTTAGCGAAAATTTGCAATGTTTTAATTGAAAAACCGGCAGCCCTTAAAAAGGCCGCCGGTTTCTAAGAAATATATACGATTGTCTTTCAGATACAAGCGAACAGCCCACGTGGTCAGGCATCTTCTGTATGGTCAGGCGCGGTCGATTCAGGCAAATCTTCCTTTGAAGCTCCCCCGTGGATGAAGTACCTTCCTGCGTAAATTCTAAGTTGTCAAACGTGGTAGCGGAACAAACCCCCGTTTCGCTTGGCAGATAGTTCATACGCACGCGATCGCCCGGCTGCGTTAAAGAAAGCTCTGCGCTGGCATCATAGGGAATAGTAAAAATGCGGTTCTGCTGTTCCTCCAGAATCACACGATATGTGATGGTGTCCCCGATGGACTCACTTGCAATTCGCAATACCGTCCCCGTCACGGTTTCATCGCCGATACTGGTTTCCACTTTGCCGCTGTTATTTTCCCGTAGGGTCTGACGATAATTTCGCAATGCCGCGCTGATGGTTTCGCCGGTACCGACATCTGTATAGGTAGCAACCGAGACAAACGCATATTGTTTAATCAAGCCCGCGTTGTCCTTCAACGTCATAAAATAGGTCGGTTCTCCATCGAGGTTGATAATCATGGGGAACGACGCGATATATCCGTATTGCTGAACCTTTCCCTGGGCGCTGCTCATGGCCGCTGTCTCTGTAGCGCCACTCATCTGGTACATTTTTGATTCCTTTGTTACCATATCCACCATCATGAAGCCAATGGCCGATTCATCCGAACCGACGCTGGTCAGTCCAGTAAATAAATAACAATTGTTGTCATTATATACGATGATATGCCCCGTGCTGGGACGGAACTTGTCCTGGTTGGAAAAGTTCAGGAAACCATGGACATATTCACCCTGATTTTGAATCTGTTCAACAATAAAGTCCTCTGGTTGTACACGGTCCACCCATTCCGGGATATTGTCCATGGTATAGCGGGCAGTCTCGCCTGTGGTCGCATCTACGGTCAAAATACCGGTGGCCTCCGGCAGTGAGAACAGCCAACGGTTGCTATAGGTGGTGATGACCCAGTAGGGCTTTCCATTGTCATCCAACTCAAATGACTTATCTGTAATTCCGCGGAACAGAGCGCCGCCAAATAACCGTGTATGGCGTTCCAGGTTGTCCAGCAGATAGGCCCCATCCTGGTATTTGATCTTGTAATCCGTCACCAGCTCGACGTCGTTGACATCGGTTGCAGACACCACAATATACCCCGCCGAGCCATCCATATTTTTGAGCCATTTAAAAAACCCCGAATGCTCCAGCGGGACTGCCCAGATCAATTTTCCATTTACCTGCTGGATAACCGGCGTACCGAGCGTAACCTGGCTTCCCAAACCGGGATTCTCGCCCAGCTTCTTATCGGCAAGCTCGCTTGCCAGCGCTTTATCCACAATGGGCAGCTGGTCTTGTGCAATCGGTTGGACGGAATCGGTAAACTCAGCCTTTTCCGGCGTTCCAAACTGGTCGCGATAAGCGCCATAATTGAAAAACACCGTCGAGGCAATACAGGCTACGAGGAAGAGTCCCCAACACACGCCTAAGATCCGGAAACCGGCCTTAGCTCCGCGGGCCTTTCGATCAACGTGCACAGTCGGTATCCCAGCAGCATTCTGTTCCACCGTCACGCCGCCAAAACCCACAAGGAAATTCAAAACCACGTAACAGGAAAGGATGACACACCAATGGAATGCGCCATCAGCGTAGACCGGATTCAGGTTGGGATTCGCGACAAAAATCCAGATCAAGACCGCCAGTGTCAATAAAACATTTAAGACAACCTTTTTGTTCCTTTTCAAAATCATTCTCCTTTTCATTCGAATTGCAGAGCAATTTTTCCTATCATAGAGCAAAGGCTCTAAAAAAGCAACCCTTTTTCGGCTTCTTCCAAGAATTCCCCTGCCAACCAACACTAAAGTCTCATCCCCGTAAAAACCAAAGTCCGTTTCTTCCCAAATTTTGTAGGAAACTCCCGCTACCAAAGCACTTTTTATTCTGCTATACTAATATAATAAAGCGTTTAACTTTTCCGTATTTTGATTGGACGCCAAAGGGCGCGTGGAGTAGTATTTTGGGAGGATCAAGTGAGAATATGTCGGTTTTTTCACAGAAGATGCAGGCCCTGATCCAGCCGCGGATTGACAAAGGGCAGCTCACGATTTACGGGCTTGCACAAAATAGCAAAATTGATCGGTCAAGCCTTTATAAATTTCTTAATGGGGAACGCCTTCCCGCCAGCTTAGCGGTCTTAAACCGTTTGATGGAGGCGCTTCGACTCAGCCCCACACAATCTTCCGAACTGCGCACCGCCTACGATATTTCGCGCATGGGAGAAGAAAGCTATCAGCGCAGGCGCAATACCGTCGAATTTCTAAACGATTTTAACCAATATGTGGACGTCCATTCGCTCACGCCGGTTCCTATTTTAGAGCCATTGCCGCTGCCAAAGGAGGGCGCGGAGGTCCGTTCCGGTATTCTGGCGGTCAACAGCCTTGTTCAGTCGGTGGTCGTTGCAGAGGCCACCCGGCCAAATGGAAAAATTCGGGTGATTGCTCAGCCGGAATACGATTTCTTGATTCACTCCCTTTCCTCTCTCACATTGGGGCGTCCATGTTCCATTGAGCATGTCATCTGCCTCGAAAGCGACTCCCCGGAGGGGACAATCAATACAACTTAGACTGTCTACGAGCCGTGGTCGAGTTAATGCTCTCCAATAGGGATTATAAGCCCTATTATTACTATGACAGTATCACCTCTCATTTTAAGAACAGTAATCTGCTTCCGTACTTAGTGGTCACCAGCGAATGCGCTTTACAGATTTCCTACAACCGCAACTATGCGATCTGTTTGCGAGGAGAGAAATATGTTTCATTCTTTGAAAATCTTTTTGACGACGCTTGTAAGCGTTCCAATCTCATGATTTCAACCTTGGGAACGATCACGGAAAATCTTCAGTATTATTACCATGAATTTGTCAATCGACAGTCCTCTCCGCGCTGGTCCTGCTCCTGTAACCCATACTTTATTCTCTATATAGACCGTCCCTTGCTGGAAAAATATCTCTGTGATTCCCCAAACCGTGAGGAGATCGTTCAGGCCTTTCTGCACTATCAAAACTATTGGGGTTCCCTTGCGCAGGAAAAGACCCCCTATATTGGATATTTTACCAGGGAAGGGGTGGAATATTTCTGCCGCACCGGTCGCCTCTGGCATACACCTGATTCCATCTATGCGCCTTTGGAACCGCGCGACCGTTGGGAGGTTCTTCGGCGCTTTTGTGAAGACACCAATCCTTCTTGCACCCGTCTGTTGTTGCGAGAACCCTCGGTTTCTTTCTCCTCCCGTTTGGAGATCACCTCTTTCTGGGATGGTTCTATTGCATTTTCTTACGAGCTCTCCCCCAACAAGTACGCGATCCTCTTCCTATACGAGAAATCGCTGTCCGCCTGCTTTGACGATTTGTTTTCTTACCTGATGGAGGGCAACCTCGTCTGTACGCTCTCAGAGACCAAGGCATATCTACGGCAAAAGATGGACGAATTGGAAAAGACCTTCTGATATTCTTGACGAATGGCAGATTTCATCCGTTTTATTTTTATCTTTTTTCGGGCCGCAATATTTGACAAAATAATTGAAATTTTTTCTGTTTTTATGAACAAAATATGAATTTTTATTGACTTTCCCATTAAGATTCCATTAAAATAGGAGAAAAGAGTCCGCCGCATGCCGACTGGCACGTAAATCTGAGTGGGCCAAATGGAGGGGGAGTCTGTATGGACCCAATTTATGCTGGATGGTTATCGATCATCCCGCCCATTATCGCAATCGCTCTGGCATTGATCACAAAAGAAGTGATCTCCTCGCTCATCATTGGCATTCTGTCCGGTACGCTGATCTACTCCTGTATCGTCGGAGCGAATCCGATTGTAGGGACGGTCGATTATACCTTTCAACTGATGGCCAGCCGCGTGGACATCAACATCATCCTATTTCTAGCACTCCTGGGCGCGCTCGTAGCAGTCGTCAACTTAGCTGGTGGTTCCCAAGCATATGGACGTTGGGCCAGTGGAAAACTCAAGTCCAGAAAAACAGCTATGCTTGCCACAGGCGTGCTTGGATCGCTGATTTTTATCGACGACTATTTTAATTGCCTAACCGTCGGTACTGTTATGAAACCGGTCACCGATAAACATAAAATCTCCCGGGCAAAGCTCGCCTATATCATCGATGCGACAGCTGCGCCCGTCTGTATCATCGCCCCAATTTCGAGTTGGGCGGCTGCCGTAGGTTCCAATCTGGCGATCACCGGCGAATTTGAAAGTGATCTAGCCGCTTTTGTCGCTACGATTCCTTATAATCTCTATGCCATACTGAGTATTGTTATGGTTTTTCTTCTGTGCTTTGTGAATCTCGACTTTGGTTCCATGCAGAAAGCCGAAATTGCCGCTCAAAAGGGGGAACTCGGTGCAGTTGACCAGCCCAACGCCGAGGGAACTCCTTTTCAGGAGAACCCGAAGGGCCGCGTCTTTGACATGCTGATCCCCATTTTTGCATTGATTGTATTCTCCATCCTCGCCATGTTGTACAACGGCGGATTCTGGGGGGATGACCCCGCTTACCATTCTATCAGCGCAGCCTTCGGCAACTGTACCGCTGCGGAGGCTTTGGTCCTGGGTGGATTTGCCGCTCTGGTTGTTGCGTTTCTTCTGTTTGTTCCCCGCAAGGTTGTCTCCTTCCGTGATTTTATGGGAGGAATTACCACGGGCGTGAAATCCATGGTACCCGCATTTATCATTTTGACCTTGGCTTGGACAATCAGCGGCGTCTGCCGCGATTTATTGATGACAGGGGACTTTGTGAAGGACATGTTGGCAGGAAGCGCTCTTCCTCCAGCTCTGTTACCCGCGATCGTCTTTGTTGTAGCTGCCCTGCTCAGCTTTGCAATGGGGACGGCATGGGGAACCTTCGGCATTTTAATCCCGATCGTCGTGCCGACATGCGTGGCAATTGCGCCGCAGCTTCTTGTTGTCACGCTCTCCGCTACCTTGGCAGGCAGCGTATTTGGCGATCACTGTTCCCCCATTTCTGACACCACGATTCTGTCTTCTACCGGCGCGGGTTGCAACCATATTCAACATGTCTCAACTCAGTTGCCGTACTGTATTGCAGTTGCCTGTTGCTGCTTTGTCGGTTATCTGGTTGCTGGTTTGAGCGGTGCAAATGTCTGGTTGACGCTATTGAGCGGTTTGGCTTGTCTGATTGTTGTTTTGGTCGTTTTACACCGGATCAGTGCCAAACACTTTCGGCCAACTGTGCGGTCTCAGAGTACAAAATCGAACGGATAAATATGTATTCTAAAATACGCAATCCCCTCTTTGAAAGATTTCAAAGAGGGGATTTTTTGCTATACTCTTGGCTTTTGCTATATTATAATAGCAATTTCACATAATTTTTAATAATCTTAAACGAAATATCGTGCAAATATTATAAAACAGCTTCTAATTTTTGGCAGGTTTTTCTGTTGACCCTCTATTTTCGATTCGCTATGATGATAATGTGTCATTGCAGCTAATTAAAAAGGGCGATTGAATCATTCATCCAGAAGAAAATTTTTGGAACGGTCGTTGTTCACAGGGAAAGGAGGGCTGAATATCTGTGGCGACCCATCAAACGGAATGGAACTTCCATTCCAGAATAAGGAGGAGAAAATGAAAAGATTGAAAAAGTTGCTTGCATTCTGTCTCTCAGCCGCTGTACTTTTGACTTCCATTCCATTTGGAACCGCGATGGGTGCAACGAGAGAACCAGAGATTGTGGCCGGTGGGTACGAGATCGATATGGACGATCTGCCCAAGGTCCACTTCGCAGAACATCCAGAATGGGAAGAGCTCTACGATGCGGCTTGGGAGTCCCATAAGAGCAATATCCGCAAAGCCAAAAGTGTCCTGAACCCTGAAGAACCCTACTATGTGGACGAAGCATTCAGCGACATGATCTTTGTGTGGGATACCTTGCTCATGATGATGTTCGACAAGTATGGTATTCATCAATTTCCGACTTTGCAGGCCATGGACAACTTTTATTACTGTCAGGTAGATAACCCTGGACAGCCAGATGATGGCTTTATCGCCCGCGAAATCAGTGAAATTACTGGTGAAAACGCCGACTATAATGGCGGATACGACGACCCGCACTCGGTGAACCCTCCCCTCTTCGCATGGGCAGAGTGGCAACAATACGAAGTGCACGGTGACAAATCGCGCTTTACCAAGGAAATCGACGGAAAGACCATCTTGGAGCGCATTGTCTCCCATTTTGATTTTATCAAGCGCACCCGCTTGATGGACAATGGCCTGTACGGCAAGACCACCGGCCTGGCAAACGGCTTTGACAACACGCCCAACCAGGACTGGGGAAGTAAGGAACAAACGTACAACGATCTGAGCATCCAGCAGGCGCAGTCTGCGTACTATATCGCCAAAATCGCCCACGAAATTGGCGATACTGAAACAGAAGAACGTTTCCAGAAGGAATATGAAGATCTCACAGACTTGATTAATGAGAAACTCTGGTCCGAAGAGGGCCAGTTCTACTTTAATCTGGATAAGGATCAACAATTTACCAATGTTCCAACGCCAACGGGATTGTGGGCGCTCTCCGGACATGTCGCAACACCGGAACGTGCCGACGCCATGGTGCGAAACTACGGTTTAAATTCTGAAAAAATGTTCCGCCCCCAAGGCTTGTCTACAACAACCTATGATTGGTCTACCTTCTACCCCACCGGGAATTATTGGAATGGCGCAGTCTGGGCGCCGGCTTCCTTCCAATATATCAAGGGGCTGGAATACTATGGCTACCGGGAGTTGGCGTTTGCAGAGGCTCTCCGCCATGTCGAGGCGCTCTCAGATGTTTATCAGGCGGGTAAGACCGATTCTGTGATCGGCAGCGCCACCTTCTGGGAAAATTATTCCAGTGAGTACACCCGTCAAGGCGACCCTGCACGCGACAATTTTGTCGGCTGGACAGGCGCTCTCGGTATCGGCGTTATTATTGAAGATCTGCTCGGGATCGGCCTGCGCGCCCCGGACAACGCAGTCGATTGGGACCTCCGTTTGACCGAAGAAAACGGCATCAGCAATCTATATATGTGCCACGACGGCCAACCGGTTCGCATCTCCCTCTCCATGGCAGAACGTGTGGGCTCGGAGTCTCCCGCAGACATCACCGTCACCGCTGATCACGCTTTTACATTACATGTACGCAATGGCGATGTGGAGGAGACCTTAGAGGTTCCAGCCGGAACAACATCCTATCACATCGATGGCGTGGAGGATGAGCAGGAACCCTATCTGGACGCAGCAGCACATCCGTTCCGCTCTGACGACGATTCCCTGACAAAAGAAGCGTTGGATGCCAACGCTGTTGACTATGTGATCTTTGGCACAGAACAGGACCCATCCATAGACGACGGACTTCTGTACCAGGCCGGTAAAAGAGCAGGACTTATTAAAAATGTCAATACAGTTGGTTTCCGCGCTGACAGCAGCCAAAGTCCTGTTACATATTCCAACAGCGCGGAGATGGAAGCTCTCGGTTTCGCCGGGGCACAAAGTCTCTCCAAAGGCACTTATTCGCTCGGGCAAGAGGGCTTTATGTTCACGGTTCCGGCAACCAACACTAGCCAAACGGTAAAACTGATTGTTGGCGTGCAAGGCACCTCTGCTACTCTGACGGCGGCACTGTCGGATGCCAGCGCTCCGCGTGTAAGCCGGACCTTGTACGGCGATACCGAGGAACGCACCTATGTGGTAGAAATTCCTTACTGCGCGGGCGGAGATAAGGACCGTCACCTGTTAGTGGAATATGCAGCAGAGCGTGCTTCCAAAGGTACCGGGTCTGTTTCTATCAAGGGAATCATCCTCGAATCTGGCGGTTCTCCACTGCCCCCAGAAGTTTCAAATGTCTCCATTGAATCTGGAAATGGTACCATTACCGTATCGGCTGACGCTTCCGACCGTTACGACTGTTACAATGTTTATTTCGGTACGAGCCAAGCGAATTTGTCCGAACTTCGCTCTACGGCTACCCTTCCGTATGTGATCGAAGGTCTGGAGAATTATACGCGTTATTACGTCGCAATTTCCGGAGTAACGGATGGAAAAGAAGGGCCGTTAAGCGATGTCCTCAGTGAAGTGCCTGAACAGACACCGCGTACGGCGCGTGAACGCGCCTATGCCGATTATGAAGCGGTCCGCGATACCATTCTGAACGGCAATACCGGCTTCGAAGCCCTGCGCAAGGCATTGCATTTCGACGTGATCGGCCCCATCTACGGTACCACATTCACGTTTTCCAGCTCGATGAACGGCTTTGAGACGGGCCTAATGGACGACGGTTCTGTACTGTGTCCTACCGTACCTGCTCTGGACCAGAATGGTGAATTGACCATCGTAGCGTCGTATGGTGGTGAAACCGTGAAAATCGTCGAACCTGTCACGGTTCTATCCCTTCGTTATGACGAGCAACCTTATGTGTCCGGCACCATGACCTCCGCCATGGGTGCAACAGTAGACCTTACAGCAGAAGGCACCAAGGATTGGGCGCAATTCAACGCAGATGATGTGGACAACTATGCCAAGAAGAATACCGAAAATACCATCACCGGCCTGCGCCGTCTGGTGGAGGGCGGCGTCGATCATGCGACCGACATGCCCCTTTCCTATGTAGCCAGTGATGCAAAGGATACGCAACCAACCAGTAAGGCCTGTATCACTTCCCGCGGGGACGAAGGAAAAGCGGGTTTCGAATTCCAGCTGCCTTACAGTGAGAAGATGCAACATACTAATCTATATGTATCCTCGTGGAATGCTACCACAAGGGTGGATATCCTGGTCAATGGCAGCGTCCAGTACTCCACAACCTATGGCGGGAGTGATGGCTGGGACGTTCGAAAGATCAGCCTGGATTATCAACTTCCAGACCCCAGCGATGAAATGATCGTCCGTCAGATTCTTGTGAAGTCCAACACGGGCGGTGTCGGTGGGAGCGTCGGCCTGCCTGCGGTAACTTTGGCAGAGACAGATGCGGTCATTCCAGAGCCGACCAATGACTATGCGGTCGGAACCATGGAAGACGCCTCTGGCACAACGGTTGACCTCACTGCAGAGGGGACAAAGGACTGGGCACAGTTCCCAACAAAATACGTCGACGACTATGCCAAGAAAGACACCGAAAATGTCATCACGGACTTCCGCCGGCTGGTTTCCGACGATACTCCTTTGGCTGTGGACGTCGCAAAAGATATGCAGCTCAACTTTACCGCTAGTGATGCGGCCGGCGGAACTCAGCCGAAGAACCAGTGGGCCATTACCTGCCGCGGTCCGGAAGGACAGGCCGGCTTCGCTTTCCGCTTGCCTACTGCTGATACTGTACAGCATGTCAACCTCTATGCGGGTTCCTGGAAAGGCGCATGTGAAGTTCAGCTGCTCATCGGTGGGAAAGTGTGTTATAGTACCACTTATGGCAATACCAATGGATGGGAAGTTCATAAAATTGGCATCGATTACTGGGCTGAGAACCCTGACGACCCAGTCGAAGTCCGGATGGTGTTGAACCAGTCCCTCGCGTCCTCCGGAACTGCGGGCAGCATTGCATTGGGTGCTGTCACATTGTCTGACACAGGAAATCTGCCTCCTGAGCCGGATGAACCAGAGATTGTTGACAATGACTTCAATATCCGGTTTACCAATACGCTTCCAGATGCAATCAACTTGACACAAGAAGGCGGCAAAGACTGGATTCTGTTCAACAGTGTGGACGGCAAACCCGCCTATGAGCGCAAAAATGTGGAGCCATCTATTCAGGATTTCACGATCTTTGACACAGAAAAGGCACCGCATCGTGTTAACAACAGCGAGTACAACACCGTCTATTCCTTCACAGATGGTACCCCCACCCCCAGCATGGAAAATCAAAAACCATACTTGGTTGTGGAAGATGTGAACAACGGCGTTAGCTTTACATTGCCGGGAGGGGATAACCGCCACGAGGCCAAGATCACCATCGGCAACTGGAATGCGGACATGATTGTCAAAATGACTTCGGGGGATAAGACTGCATCTTATGAATATCAAGTCTTTGAGCCCGTCCAGTACGGCATGTTCACGTTGACCTATCGATCTGTTGAGGACGTACAGGTTCGCATCTACAACAAATCGGTTTCCTCTGAACGGTATGGCAACTTCAGCCTTGCGGCCATTTTACTCAATGAGGTACACCATATTGCGGCTGAACAGGCCGAGGGCGGGGCCATTAAATTGACCCGTACCACTGCAAATGCAGGGGAAATGGTAGACGTATTCGCCAATCCAGACCCCAACTACCATCTCAAGTCCCTGGCCTACCGCACCGCAAGCGGTGAAACCGTCTCCATAGACAACAATCGGTTTGTGATGCCCAATGAGGACGTCACCATTGTAGCGGAATTTGAACGGCTTCCCCGCCTACTGATCGCTGGCTATGGCCCAGGCGTAGATCTCGTGGTTACCTCCGACACAGAGCCCCTAGTCGATGCAGATGGCATTTATGCTACCCATATATTGGCGGGCGACCCAATTACTTTTGCCTTCACACCGTTGGGCGAAGACCGATCCTTCCTGGAAGCCCGTGTGAACGGCGAGACGGTAGACTTCTCTCCAAATCGTGTCACTTATACCTATATCATGCCGGACACAGACTCCCATCTGCATTTTGCCTTTGATATGGTAAACAAAACCATTCTAAGGCAGACCATTGCAATTGCAGAAAATCTGGTAGAAGGCGATGAATATGCAAATGCGGTTGAGAGCGTCCAAAAGGCGATTGACAGAGCGCTTGAACAGGCAAAATCCATCTATGAAAACACTGCCTCTACCCAAGAACAGGTCAACAAAGCTTGGGCAAAGCTGCTGGACGCATTGCACTATCTATCCTTTGAGCAGGGTGACCTGACCGAATTGGGCAACCTGATCGAATTGGCCGAGAGTATCGACACAAGCGAATTTACCAGCGAAACCGTAGAGGCTTTCCAAGCTGCTTTGGAAGCCGCCCAAGAAGTCTATGACGATGGAAACGACGCCTTGGCGGTTGATGTTGAGAAGGCTTGGCAGAATCTTTATGATGCCATGCTTGGGTTGATCCACCAGGCCGACAAGAGCGGGCTGCATACTGTGCTAACCAAAGCAAAAGCCATCTTAGAAGAAATCGATCATTACGTTGAAGGTAGTGAAGAAATACTCTGTCAAGCGATCGAAGAGGCTCAGACTGTGATGGATGATACGGATGCCAGCCAGAAGCAAGTGGACGACGCTGCAGAAGCTCTCTCAAAGGTACTTTTGGAGCTGCGTAGAATTCCAAGTAAGGCAGAGCTTCTTGAGCTTTTGGCCGAATTGGAACAGCTGGATCTGTCCAAATACACCGCAACAAGTGCCGCCGCCATGCAGGCGCAGATCAACTTACTTCGCGCAACCGTCGAAGATCCCAACGCGACGGGAGAGGCATATGCAGCAGTCTATTACAGTGCCAAAGAAGCAAAGGAGCAGCTTGTCCTTGCTGGTCAAACATCCAGCGGTAAAAAGGGTTCCACCAGCATTTCCACTCCATTTAATACATATGGTACGGCCGGTATCGTAGCTGCTGGGCAGAATATTGTGAACGCCTATGTCCACAGCGATACGACGGTGAACTTTACTCTGAAACACGGGCAGGCCTATTGCTTCAAGATGACGGTGGTAAATGGAAACAACCAGACACCGAGCTTTACGGTAGGCAACGGCAGCGTTCTCAAGACGCAGTTTGTGGCAAAGGTTGGAAACGATTACTACTACAGAGTCTATGCAACCGGCACCCCGGGCCAGAGTACGGGTGTCTACACGACCCTGCCGGGGCAGAATGCAGTCAAACACTGCACGGTGACCATTGATTGAATGTCGGATAGCAGCGAAGGGCATAAGTCGTTCGATCCAGTAACCGCTGCTGGAAGAAAGCCTGTGTAGGAAACGCCGGAGGCGCGAAAGATACTGTGCGTCCACCGGGCTAGGGCACGGGTATTTATACAACCCTGCCTGGCTAGAATGCGGTGAAACACTGTACGGTGACTATTGGCTGAATGCCGGATACCAGCGAAGGGCATAAATTATTTGATCGAGTAACCGCTAGTGGAAGAGCACCAACGCATGGAATGCCGTAGGCGCGAAAGGCGCTGTGCGTCCACCGGGCCAGAACACAGGTGTC
Organism: Anaeromassilibacillus sp. SJQ-1; assembly: GCF_046693725.1. Lineage (NCBI taxonomy): Bacteria > Bacillati > Bacillota > Clostridia > Eubacteriales > Acutalibacteraceae > Anaeromassilibacillus > Anaeromassilibacillus sp. SJQ-1. Next base: position 316,499 of record NZ_JBKEIV010000048.1, read on the forward strand.
TACACGACACTGCCTGGTCAGAATGCGGTGAAACACTGTACGGTGACCATTGGTTGAATGCCGGGCACCAGTGAAGGGCATAAGCCATTCGATCAAGTAACCGTTGATGGAAGAGCACCAGCGTAGGAAACGTAAAGGCGCAAAAGACGCTACACATCCACCGGGCCAGAACACAGGCGTCTACACGATTCTGCCGGGGCAGAATGCAGTCAAACACTGCACAGTTACAACCGGCTGAGTACCAAATCTATTCTGAACAACGAGAAGGTAAACTACATCCAATCGAACCCAGTAACCAATAGTAAAGAGTTTCGTAGGCAATACCCTAGGCACGAAAGACGTTGTGCGTCCACCGTGCCAGAACACAGGTGTTTACACCACCTTGCCTGGTCAGAATGCGGTGAAACACTACACGGCAACCATTGGTTGAATGCCGGGTAACTTGCGAAGGGCATAAGCCATTCGATCAAGTAACCGCTGGTGGAAGATAGCCAGTGTAGGAACGCCATAGGCGCGAAAGGCGCTGTGCGTCCACCGGGCTAGGGTATGGACGTCTATACGACCCTGCCGGGTTAGAATGCGGTGAAGCACTATACGGTGATTGTAACTATAAGGCTTCGGAAAGAAAAAGGAATATGGAACGACTCTGACGGATAGCTTTTCTACATGTAAATGTATATCCTAATCGTATGTAGATGATTTGCCCCCATAGGAGCGAATCCATAGGAAAGCCAAAGCAGAGATATTCCACCCATATGACCCAGCAGGAGTGTTCGCAAACGAGAATGCGGATAACCCCTGCTGGGTCAAACTTTTTACAAGGTATAGGAATATATGGTATGGTGACGATTTATGTAGCAACAGCTGGAAGAGCGCAGGCAAACTCTTAGGGGCGGCATAAAAACTATTTCCACTGTAGAAATCCGGCAATAATCGATAAATACCGGAATCATGTTATACAAAGAGTGAAGTAGCTTGTATCCAATCAAGGCCTAACAGTCAATGGCAGGGAACTTCCGTAAACATCGGCCATTCGATTAAGCAACCGCTGCTGGAAGAGAGCCAGCGTAGGAAACGCCGTAGGCGCGAAAGACACGATGTATCCGTTTATGATAGGTGGACATAAGAATTAAGTTGTAGAAAGAGTAAAAATAGCGGGTATTCGAATCAAGTGTCCAGCAATCGACAACAGGGAACTTCCGTAGGAATTACCATAGGTATGAAAGACGTTGTACGTCTGGAATGGATAGGTGAACATCAGAATTGTATTATGGGAAGAGTAAAACTAACCGATATTTAATCAAGGGATCGGTTACCGATAACAGGGAACTCTGTAGGCGCGAAAGGCGCTGTGCGTCCGGCATCTCTGGGTGGTACCTCATCCTCTCCACGGAGAAATCTTCCTGACGGGCTTAAATTGTGCATGAAAAACGAACAGCTAGGTATATGTATACTATACATGTATCTGGCTGTTTGTTTTATAAAACACACAATGTGTTTCTCTCTTTCTAAGAAATTTTCTAAAAATTCCTTTCTTTTATCTTCCTGTAGAAAAACGGACAGAATGTGTCACAAAAGGATCTTCATTCACATATCCTGAGAACGTGGACTTGCATCAAAGGGATCTGTTCCAGATTATATACAGAGGAGTGTGACCCTTTTGCCATCGCTTTTGAAAGCGGGCAGCAAAATTTTGTCCGTCGTATTGGCAATTTCGACAATTGCCTTGATTTCTGTGACCGATTCCTCCTACGCTGGCAACCATTCAGCTGATGGATCGACGGAGTTTGCTCCCAGTCGCGTGGCGACTTCCAAGAATCTCTCCTCCCCGGACGATTTAGAAAGCCGACTGGAAAGTGTTTCACCGGGGTATGTACAGCCGCCTATCGACCCCTCTTACCTTTTGCAGGGAGGATCTTCCCCCTTGCTTACACGCGCGACTGCCTCGTTTCCGTCCTGTTATGACCTGCGGGAACAACAGGAAATCTGTGAGGCTGTCCGCAACCAAGCTGCTTGGGGCACTTGTTGGGCGTTTGCCGCGGTTGGCTCTGCGGAATCCTCCTTATATCCGGAGGACACCACTGTATTTTCTCCCCGCCACTTGGCTTATTTCGCTTATAACGGCGCAGCCAATCCGCACACGCCAGAGGATGGCACAGCCGGCGACACCTTCCATCCCTGGAGTTATCCATCCAATGATTCCCGTTTCTATTGGTATCCATGGTATGAATTCGGCGGAAACACGTTCCTTGCAACCGCTACGCTCGCACGAATCGGCGTACAGACGGAAGAGGTCGTGCCTTACCCGGAATCCTATCAATATTTTGGCACAGAGATCGATTCATTTGGTACTCCTGCGCTTAAGGACGCGTATACTGCCCTTTACGGAAATGTCTCAGAAGCCTTTCATTTTACGGCCCCTTACCGTTTAGTAGAAAGCAACTATCTTCCCACTAGGGACTCCTTTGGAAATCTCAATGGCAATGCGATTAAGCAAGCTCTTTTAGAAGGCTCCTGTATTGTAGTTGCCTATGCATCCAATCAATACAACACGTATACACTCCCGGACGGGGAACAAATTGTCGCCCAAGCTTATAACGGTCCCAACCGTGTAGCCGTGAACCATGAGGTACAGATTATCGGCTGGAACGACACCATCCCAAAGGAATCATTCTGCACCAGCTGGACCAATGGAGAGCCTACCGGCAATATGCCCTCCAATGACGGCGGATGGCTCATCCGCAATAATTGGGGAAACCATTGGGGAATGGACGGCTGTTTCTATCTCTCCTATGAAGATTCTTCCATCTCAGAGACCTGCCAGTTCATTGCCTCCGCCGATCCGTCTTATGACCACCTATACCAGTATGACGGTACGGGATGGAATACTACGGTCGGTATCAGAGACAAGCCAACCGCTCCAGTTTCGATGGCCAATGTATTTACTGCAACAGGACAGCAGTCGATTCAAGCGGTCTCTTTCTATACGACCATGCCGGACGCTCAGTATTCCATTCAAGTATACACCGGCCTACAGAAGTCCGACGTTCCAGATAGCGGTGTGCCCGCCTTTTTCAAAGAACAAAAAGGTTGGGAACCCTATGCCGGTTACCATACAATCGCGTTACAACAACCTGTTTCCATCCAGAGCGGGGAACCCTTCTCGATTGTTGTAAAGTTGGAAAACCCCACGAGCAACGGGTTGACAGATTCCAACGGCCCCATCTATCCGATCGCGTGTGAGGGCAACGGTCCCTGCAATGGAATCTTTTCAGACGCCGCTATCGCACCTGGCCAAAGTTTTCTCCGCGGGTCCAATGGAACTTGGCTGGATCTCGCAGATTTTCAGGAATCGACGTATGTTTCCAGCGGTATTCACAACTTAACCCTTGGGAATGTCTGCCTAAAGGCCTTCACGACCGACGAACCCCTTGGCTCAGTAACGTACGCAACCGGGAATGGATTGGATAAACTATGACCACTGCTGAAAATCATCGCTTCCCTTCCTCTTTTTCCTACAGAGGTCATAGTATCATTTTCATCCGAATTCGGGGACCGCCATCATATTTAAAAAGAGAGAACTCCCTCCCATGTGCGCAGGGTCCTTCCGGAATACACGCCTAAGAAGAAACCGCCTGCCTCCAAACGAAACGTGTGGTTGTTACACGGATTCGCGCGGAAAAACTGCCATAGGAATTTTCGCTTGGGCCCTGTGCTCCGGAGAAAAATGTCCAGCTGTCATACTCTTGACAGCTGGACAACATTTTCCAATAGAAGATCACAACCAACAGGTATCCATTCACTGAAATAAAAAACGCACACCATAAAAGAGTGGTGAGATCAGAAATTCTTTAGGGACAGCCCGCAGACATCCTCTCTAGTTTCTTAAAACAATACGCTAAAAGGCACGTTTAGATTGGAAAAACCTGTGTGGGGTGAATGCCATTCTTCCCTAGGCAAGATTGTTATCCGCTCCTACAGGTTTTCTTAAGATAGGGCTCTAAAGCAAGCTTCCTTTTGCCACGCGGCCAGGGGCGCTTCATTTTATCCCGTCTGATCGGTCAAGCCTTTTCTTGTATTTCTCAACAAAGGCCCTCGGGCTCTCCTGACAATTTCTCCGATGAAAAAATAGCACAAGTTTTATATCCGGCAAGGCAAAAGCGGGCCCATGCAGGTGCGTTCCATTCAGCACTTGCCCTTTCCTTCGGAGAACTGGAACAGTTGGAATAACAAAAATGAGACGGGGAACCGTGTCAAATGAATAAGCATACAGGAATCCGTTCCCTATGTTGTGGCGGTTTCTGTACGCAAGCCCGTACAGGCCAAAACTTTGCCATAATCCTTGCACATTGGGTGTGCTGGCAGTCGATCTGGCATTTGCACTTTGCGGCCGTTCTTCTGAGACAAACCAAACTGTTGCATCGACCAAAAGAGCTTCTATCCCTTTTGGGGCTTGGAACGCAATAGAAGGAATGGTTGTACATACGTCCTTTGGATGGCTCCTTGTCCAATCGAAATAGGAACCTCAAGTCAGCTTTTGACATCTGCCCGCTTTAAAACCAGCAGGGACAATCCACAGAATATTACCGTAAACATAGCACACATCACAAAGAAAATCCCCATGTCCACCTCTCCCAATGCTTCCTGACTGACCGATCCCATTCCTGCAATCAAAAGGGCGTTGGGGAAAATTGGCCACCAGCCCTTAACCGCCAATAGGAACCCTACTACGCTGCAACAGAATCCGATTCCCACCGGTACTGCAAAGCTTCGGATATGCATGGCAAAGAAAAGCTGCATGGCCGCTACGGGAAGGGAACCAAACCAAGCACATAGAAACCAACGGACCACATCCGGCGGAATGGACGATTGAAATCCAAAATAGAACCCCGCCGCCAAGTATAGTGCAAAAAAGAATACCTGTGTTACGAAACTTAGGCCCGCAATCACCAGAAATTTGCTCCAAAAGATATTCCGTACGGGTACAGGAGCTGTCATCAGGTTGTTCCAATTGTGGTTGAGGTGCTCCAAACGCCATGCATAGGCAGCATAGATCGATAGCAGGACCGCCAAAAACAGATCGCCATAAAACAGGCTAACCTGGGTCCAAAGGCTTTGCCATTCTTTTGTGAGAATATCCCGATTCATGGAAAAATTCGCGCTTCCCACAAAGACGCTGAATGCAGGTAAAAACAGGAATGCCAACCAGATACACGATCCCTTTAGCTTACGGCATTCGGCCACAACTGCATGTCTTAACATGACCTTCCCCTCCTAAAATTCTTTTCTGCACAGGTGGCGTTTCCCCAGGAAATATACAAGCACTCCCACAGCACACACCAATAGCGATGGAAACAAATTGGGGCTTATCGCGATATACGCCCATTCATGTTCTCCCAACGGAACCGTCTGTACACAGGAGAGGTCAGCATAGGCACACCAGGGAAACACGATCCGCACTTGTGCGGGAAATAGCGCCCCTACAAACCCCAGAAATGCGCCAGCCATGCCAACGATCAACGCTACCAACTGATTGGAGACCGCCATCGAAACCCACTGTTGTAAAGCCAGCACAAACACACTCGCAAGAAGCGTTCCAAAATAGATGGGCAGTACCAAGTCCGTTGGAATTGGTACAGGGAATCCCTTCCAAATACCAAATACAATTAGAACGGCGAGCTCTACCGTTAGGGTAAAGGTTAGAATCAGAAACGCACATAAGAATTTGGAGAGGTACAGCCGGTTCATTGGCTCTGCTGCTGTGCCGAGCAGCTTCCAGGTGTCCCCTTTATGCTCCATATCGCAGATACGGCTGGCAAGTACCGCGATGGCCATGGGGAGGAAAAGGCCATGCAGGAGCGCCAAATTCGTAAATAGGTTGTTCCAAACCAAATGGGTACCGTTTTCCTCCAGATATTGTTGTGCGGAATAGGCGGTCCACGCCCCCTCCGCCCCACAGAGAAATAACGCAGTTAAGAAAATACCACGGCGCCGAATCTTATAAAATTCCAACGACAGATACCGCATCATAATGCTCCCGCCTTTCCGGTCAGATCGAGGAAAATTTCCTCTAAGCTGCGCTGCCGCTCCTCAATTCGGTACACCTGTATCCCGCTGCAAACCAACTGCTGGTTGATCTGTGCCACCGCCGCGTCACTCACGTTTTCCAAAAGCAACCAGCCATGTTCTCGTTTGGGACAATACCGTTCCAACAAGCGCGCTGCCTCTTCTGCGTCCTGCGTCCGGACCGCCACATAATGGGCGCTTCTTTGACGCAATACTTCCAAGCTGTTCTGGAAAATCAGTTCTCCATGATCGATAATCCCGACCGCAGTTGCCATTTGGTCTACCTCGGCCAACAAGTGGCTCGAGAGCATCACGGTCATGCCATACTGCCGTGGCAACGCTTTGATGAGTTCCCGGATCTCCTCGATTCCAGCGGGGTCCAGGCCATTGGTCGGTTCATCCAGTACCAGCAGCTTTGGAAAACGCATCAGCGCCATGGCGATTCCAAGGCGCTGTTTCATTCCCAAAGAATAATGGTTTACTTTTTTGTCGGCCTGATTTTCCAAACGCACAATGTGCAGAGCCTCTCTCAAATTCTTTTCTGGGATGTCCAACAGTTTCTGCATGACACGCAGGTTTTCCATACCCGTTAGATGCCCATAATATGCCGGCGCTTCGATCAGCGCGCCCGTTTGCCGCAAAATCTCCACCCGATTTTTCTCATTCATCTGTTTGCCAAAAAGGTGCACTGTTCCCTTTGTCGGCTTGGCCAGCCCCAGCAGCATCTTCATTGTGGTGGACTTCCCTGCACCGTTTGGCCCCAAGAAGCCGTATACTTCGCCCTCTCGGATCTGCAAATCTACATTCTTTACGCGGAACACACCGTTATATTCTTTGGAAAGTCCCTCTGTGTGTACAATCGATTCCATCTTTACTTCCCCCTAAGCGATCTCTGCGTAATACGCAGGAAGACTATTCTGATATACCATCCGGCTGGCAAACGCACTCACCAAAACAAACGCAAGGGTTACTACGGCAACCAGCGCCAGAATTCCAAATCTTTTCTTCATCCGCTCCATACGGGCCGCCTCCTTTTTTCTAGGATGATGAAAGCATATACCCTCTGCCTTACAGAAAGCTTCATAAAACCTTACAGCAAACTTACAATACATCCCTTGGGATGAAACCATCCGCGCGCATGTGGTAAAATAAAGGCACGCCACTAAAGAAAGGCCCGCCTAGGGACGGGCCCATGGTGAAAAACAAGGAAACAAATCTGGCAATTCCATAAGGATACCTGCCGATCAGGCTTTTCCCGGCCGATTCGCTGGACAGAAAGCGGGGAACAACAATGGATGCATTAAAAGAAAAGAAGATCTTGGTAGTGGACGATCAGCCGCAGCTGTTGCGTATGGTGGACGAGATCCTTCGGCGAGAGGGCTTCACGCGTATTTTTTTGGCGCCGGACTGTGCCCGTGCAATGGAACAACTGCGCGCAGTCCGCCCGGACTTGGCCGTCTTGGACGTTATGTTACCGGACGGGGATGGCTTTTCCTTATTACAACAGATGCGTGCAGTCTCGCCCCTCCCCGTGATTTTTCTCACCGCGCGCGGAGAAGATGAAGACCGGCTGATCGGCCTGGGAATGGGCGCGGACGACTACCTTGTCAAACCATTTCTTCCAAAGGAACTGACCTTGCGCATCACCGCCATCCTGCGGCGCGTCTATGTGCCCATCCAACAGGAACAGCTTCCGGTATTTGCCCTGGGAAACCGCACGATCGACCTGGGGGCTTCACTTGTCCAAGCTTTGGATGGCCGGGAGTGGACCCTCACCGCCAAGGAGCTTGCACTTCTCAAGAAGCTCTATGAGAACCGGAATCGCATCGTAACCAGCGATTCGCTCTGCCAAGCCGCCTGGGGGGACGATCTCTATGGATATGAAAACACGCTGATGGTTCATATCCGCCGCATGCGTGAAAAACTGGAAGAGGACCCTTCCCATCCCCAATATCTATTGACTGCACGTGGATTGGGATACAAGCTGCAAGTGGCTTCTCGCGCAGACTGATGGGGCAGGGGCCGCAAAGCGGCGGCCTAAAGCCGCCGTCTTTCCTGCGAACTGTGTTCGCAGACACCGCGTCGGCCGGCGCGGTGGCGGCCCCGGTGGGCTATTTTTCACAGGAGGCGACCGCCATGAAGAGTATCCGGCGTTTTTTAGGCCGTTTTTTGATTGGGCTTTTTGTCTGTGTCATGGTTTTTTTGATTGCCAATATCGCGGGACTATCCATTTATCTGCGTGTTCTGTACGACACACATGAAGGGGAGACAGACTTTTCCCCCTCAAGAACGGTCCGAGTGGCTGTAGAAGGGTTGGTTCAGCGGGACGGACAATATCAGTTGGCCCCATCTGTGACAAAAGAACTGCAGGAGCATGGCGCCTGGGCCATGCTGTTGGATGATCGGGGAAAAGTGGTCTGGTCTCTGGATCTTCCTCCAGAGATTCCCCTCTCCTATACGCCAAAGGAGATCGCTGGCTTCACCCGATACTACTTAAAGGATTATCCGGTCTTTTGCTGGGCGCATCCAGATGGTCTCGTGGTGACGGGGTATCCAAAAGGGGCCTACATGCGCTACACGCTCGACTTTGCAGAATCGGATGTCCGAACCCTCTTTCAATACCTCGTGTTATTTGTGATCGGAAACAGTTTGGTTGCCATTCTTCTCTATGCGTTTCTCTGTTGGTGGACGGTGCGGCCAGTACGGCCCATTCTCCATGGCCTTTCCTGTCTGGCCCATGGGGAAGCGGTTCAACTTGCAGAACGCGGCAGCCTCCGCGAAGTAGCCGCTGGAATCAACGCGGCTTCGGGTGAATTACAGCGCCGGGATGCCGCCCTCCGAAAAAAAGACGAAGCGCGCGCAAACTGGATTGCCGGTATTTCCCACGACATCCGTACCCCGCTTTCGGTCATCCTCGGTTATGCAGGTGAATTGCAGGACGATCCGGCACTCCCTCCACAGGAACAGGAGCAAGCTGCTGTGATTTGCCGTCAGGGAATTCGCCTACGCGACCTGGTGAGCGATCTGAATCTTGTATCGCGTTTGGAATACGACATGCAGCCTCTGGAATATCGGCTGTTGCGAGCCGCCAAGCTTGTTCGCCGCACGGTTACGGATTTTATGAATGCCATGCCGGAGAATCCCTGCGGCATCGAACTCGAAGCCATAGACGAATCCATTCAGCTGAAGGGGGACGAGCGGCTGCTTCTGCGCGCCTTGACAAACCTTCTCCAAAACAGTGTTCTGCACAATCCGCAGGGTTGCGCGATCCGAATAGCCGTTCGCAGGGAGGACGGCTTCTGCCTAATTTGTGTGTACGATGACGGCGTTGGAGCCGATCCGCAAAAATTGGAAAACCTTCTGAATGCCCCCTATGCGCCAAAGCGTGCCCACGGATTGGGATTGTTTTTGGTTCGGCGCATAACGGAGGCCCATGGCGGACAATTTATCGCGCACACAGCCCCCGGTCAGGGCTTTTCCTGCGAGATGAAACTTCCCTGCGAACCATTTATCAAAGGTTCCCCCTCGGCAGATCCTTTCTAATGCAGCACACAGGGAACATCATTTGTCCATCTGTAATGCGGTTTCAGTCCCCTATTTCTAAATTTGTTCCTTTTCCAATGTATTTGAAAAGGGAGGCTTTTCGACCTTGCCATTGATTTTTTCTTCCTGTTCTTTAGATACTCCCCTTAGGCCGGATGTGCCATCGCATACCAAAGAAAAGGGAACCGGTTTTTTCCAGAAAGTCGGGGGTCTTTGCTATTCCTTCTCGATTGGCAGCTCCTGCAAATTTTCTCGATCGTAATAAGTAAAATCCCCATGGGTTCCGGCCAAAAGTTTTCAATGCGCACGGTTCCTATGCGAACGGGAGACAATCCATATTTTTGCCAATAAACGCCAAACGGCCCCAACAAAGCAAAATGCTCTGTTGGGGCCGTTTCTGCCTGAACTTCTATCAATATGGTCAAATGCGCCTTACTGTACGGCTCCTTCCAACGCTTCCTGTAAGGTATCGATGTCTCCTCTCGGAACGCTTCCTCGAACCACATCATCCAAAACCACCACACAATTGCGCTCTCCATCCGGATAGAATTCCAAAGTATTGGTCAGTGCACCATCGTAGTATTCGACAACCGCCCGGAAGAGCGGCGTACCGGTAGGCTCCGTGTCACCAGCGTCCTCCAAAACGGTCTCACTGGTCAACACCTGATAGAGATTTGTAAACGCGGTGTAATCCTTTGTGGTTCCAGAAGCATCCGCTACGGTATAGTTATAATATGTGGTATCGTCCGTGGATTTCTCCTCATCCTTTGTGCGGGTGACATTCCAACGATATGTTTCGCTCGAATCCAGTTCGATCGAAAGCGTCTGTACAGCTTCCACATTCCTTGTCAAAAGGACTTTGCTCTGCACGTCAAACGGCTCTGTCAGGCTTGTCCATGGAATCAGGCTATCGTCCATGATTCGATATACGATATCTACACCGTCCAACATCACCATGCGGTTTCCATCCTTCTCCGCCCCCGCCTTGAGCGTGTATTCCGTCCCATCCGCCGTGGTCATCTGAACAACATTGGCCGGGTTTTCCAAGCCATACTCCCGCAGGGCGTCCGCGTCGGGGTGTAATGCCTCTACTCCGCCAGCCGTCAAATAAGACAGCAGATCGGTCAAGGAGGTCACCGTTTCCGAATCCGCCTCCATCCTTTTCGGCTCTGTCATCAAATATAGGGTGCCTTCCCCCTGCTGAAGGGTAATTGGCTCCGCAACCGCCGTACCGCTCAACACCAGCTTACGGAACGGCGCGGCGGCATCGGCCTTGAGACTGCTGAAATCCAATACCTGGCGGGACAAAAAGCCGGTTTTATCCTGCAAATATGCCATTGGAACGCTGGCCACATAGATGTCCTCCCCGGTCTGTCCACGCACATAGTAAGCCGTGCTATCCTCCACAGAGGCATTCCCAATCTCATACCCGTAGGTATCTCCGTTCTTAAAAGTAACTTTCACGGTCGCCTGCGGAGTAGACAGGCCAAAATCCGTGAGGTTGCTGACCGTGCCGATCTTCTTTGTGGCAAAGAGCTGCCAGCCACCCTGCGCCGCGGTTTTAACCGCATAGCTGTCCTGTGGAAGCCCTTCCAATTCCTGGATGGTAAAATGGATCTCCGGCTCAGACTCCGAAGATACTGCGCTGGCGCTCTCCGTGGATTCCGAGGACAGTACAGCGGAGCTCGTACCCGCTGCACTGTCCTCCGGCTGTTCCTCCGAAGGCACGATCGTGAATACCCCGTTTGTATTGGTCACCTCAATCGAGGCAACCTCCGCTTCTTCCCGATTTAAAAGTGCAATGTCCTGCGACGAAGAGGCCGTAGTGGACGCCTCGGTCGTGCCGCCGGTCAGCATCAAAGCGGCCAGCACTCCCCCCAGCGCAACGATGCACACGCCGAGAATCAGCAGATTCCTGGTCGCCGGTTTCATTATAACCTCCTCCTTCTATAATAGACGGCTATACCAATCACCACGACAATCAACGGGATCAGAACCGTAAACACGCCCAATCCGAAAACCATCACCTGTAAAAGGCTCATCGAAATATCTGCTACCGAGGTCTGTACCTGTTTGGTCTCTACCGCCGCTGTCTCCCCTTCTGTTCCGGTTACGTATTTCGAAAGATCTGTGAGGTATTTGCCATCTCCAAATGTGTTGGAATTGATGATGCCGTCCACAAACATAAAGGTGCTTCCCAGAACCACTACATTGGCGGTAGCTTCTTGGTCTCCAGACGTGATGGTCTTTTGTGCAAGTGCTGCCAAAGTCTGCTCGCCGGTCTGTGGATTGCGGATGCTTTCCTCCGTTCCATCATAGGGGAACGCTGTGCTGCTGCTTGTTGCAAGTACGTGCGTAGTGATTCCATTGCGGCTGTCAAACAGCAGCTGAATCGGGCAGCTCTGCGGCATCAAAAGATACCCATAATCCGGTGTTGCCCGGCTGAGGGTGATGTCGCTTCCCTGATTTGCCAGCAGATAGGATGGATCGCTGGTGATATAGCTGTTGGGATCGGTTTCGATCACCTGGGTAGCCTGCTGTACATCCATGCCCCACTCTTTTAGGAACGAGGTTAGATTCGGGAGGCTATCCTGACCGGGATAGAAGGTTACCAACAGGGAACGGTCGGTCGTTTTCCCATCGTCGTTTAAGAATGCCTCCAACTTCTCAATTTCATCCTGCGTATAATCCGTTGCAGGGGTGGCCAAGACAAAAAGTTGTGCATTCTCGGGAATTTCATCTGTCAACAAGTTGATCTCCTGTGTCTCAAAGTTGCTGCTGGTCAACATGTTCTTATAAAGCGTCGTGTCCAACATCTCATTGTGTCCTGTATCGAACACCGCCAGTGGAAGGGTGTCCGCATTGACTGAGCTCACCGCAGAAGCCAACGCACTGTCCACCATGGAGTAAGCGGTCATTCCTGTCTGGCTATACTGTACATCAAATAGATCCGTGTACGCCAACACGCGATAGCGCTTATCCGTTTTCACCAGCACATCCGCAGTCATCAAGCCGTCGTCCTTATACTCCGAAGCAAAGGCCGGATTCTGATCCAGATCGATATATTCCACCGATATATTGGAGTTCTTTTCCGCCATCTTCTCGGCCAGCGTACTGACTTGACTGTATTTGATTCCATATTCCGCCAGGAGGGTATCCGCCTTGGCGATTTCCTCGCTCGCCATGATGTAGATTGTGGTTGGATTCTGCACATTGGAAGCAATCTCCGCCGCACTTTCCGACAGCGTGTTGACATGCCCCTCCGTGAGGTCCAAATTGATCGAAGGATAGCGCTCGCCCAATAGGCTGACCACCACATTTAAAAGGATGATAACCGCCAGAAACCCGGCGGTCATTGCCAGGGAAATCCCCCGATATTTGCCCTTATGACTGTCCTTGCGGGGTTTCTTCTGTTTTTTTATGGAGTCTTCCGCGATGGGCGGCTCCATCGTCTCCGGGGGAAGCTGTTCAGACGTCCCCTTTTCGATTGCCTCTAGGTCGGATTTTGGAGCCTCTTGTTCCTCCCTAGAAAAATCTTCTTCCGGTTCCTCTTGACTCGGTGGCGCAACCGGCATTTCCCCCGAGGATTGCTCTTCCTTGGAACCTTCCGGCGTTTCTGTTTCGCTCATCCCTTCTGCCGGAAACGCCTTTTCCTCCGGCAGCAAAGGATTCTTATTCTCATTGTCCATCTGTTATCCCTCCCTTAGCTCCAGCGTCTGCTCTCCAGCTTACGTGCAGTCAAAAACAGAAAGACTGCCGCCACGCTGAGGAAAAAAACGATGCTGGCAAGATTAAAGGTCCCCGTGGTAAAGGGGGTATACCGGCTGTTGAAGGACAACCAGTTCAAGATCTTGACCACTACTTCGTTGCTGATAATCCCTGTCAACTGATCGATTACCACCAACAGAATGGAAATCCCGAAGGTGCCGATCGCGGCCACGATCTGGCTTTGCGTAAGAGCAGAGACAAAGGTGCCAATCGCCAGAATCGCCACACCGTACAGGAAGGAACCGATGACCGTACCGAGAATCAACACCCAATTGGGCGAGGAGAAAAAACCGATGACCACGGCGGGAATCAGGCTGCCCACCAGGATCGCCGCATAAACGGTCGCAGCCGCAAGGAACTTACCCACAACAATCGAGCCGACTCCCACCGGAGCCGTCAAAAGGGCCTGATCGGTTCGGTTCTTCTGCTCTTCGCTGAATACCCGCATGGTCAAAATCGGCAAAAGCATCATGCTCCAAATAAACATATTGCTATAGACAAATGTGGAGATATAATAGGTGGAACCGGACAACATCACCGAATAATAATAAAAGCCGTACAACGCAAACAATACTGCCGCCACCACATAACCGACTGGGGAGGTAACATACGATCGGAGTTCTTTTTTGTAGATCGCACCCATTACGCCCCCTCCTTTCCATCGAGAATCTCAGAGGAATGCTCCGACCCTTGATCGGCGTAGAGGTCGCTGGTAAGGCGCAGGAAAACATCTTCCAACGTGAGATCGGTATTCTTCATAGAGAGGATAGGCCAATCGTTCCGTGCTGCTAAGGCAAAGACCGAGCGGCGCAAGTCGATTCCCTCTTCGCTCTCAACCGAAAATGCGAATACACCGGGCTCCTTTTCTCCGTAGGAGAGCACCTCTTTGACGCCATTCATCGCCTGCAATGCATATTTGATCGGCTCTTCCTCGCCCTCTAACCGCAGGAGCAGACGGTTTTCATTGGACAGGCTGTGCGCCAAACTGTCCGGGGTGCCGTCCGCAACGATGGAACCGCGATTGATGACAATCACGCGCTCGCATACGGCCTGTACTTCGGACAGAATGTGGGAACTTAAAATGACTGTGTGTTTTCGTCCCAGCCCTTTGATGAGGTTGCGAATTTCGATAATCTGTTTTGGGTCGAGCCCTACTGTGGGTTCATCCAGAATCAGTACCGGTGGATTGCCCAGCAAAGCCTGTGCAATGCCGACGCGCTGGCGGTATCCCTTGGAAAGATTGGCAATCAGACGGTGATACACATCGTCGATCTTGACCAGCGAACAGATCTCCTCTATGTGTTCCTTGCGTGGAAGTTTTACCTTCTTCAGGTCATACATAAAGTTCAGGTACTCTTTGACGGTCATGTCCGTATATAGAGGGGGGATTTCCGGCAAATAGCCGATGCGCTTCTTGGCCTCCAACGGATTTTCCAGGGTGTCAAACCCGTCCACGGTAATACTTCCCTCCGTGGGGGAGATATAACCTGTGATGATATTCATGGTCGTAGATTTCCCCGCGCCATTTGGGCCAAGGAACCCGAGGATGGTTCCCTCCTCCAGGGAAAAGCTGATATGGTTCAAAGCAAGATTCGAACCGTATTGCTTTGTGAGGTTTTTCACCTCAATCATATGCGTCCCTCCGATTTCTAAAATTCAGGGAACGAAAGCCAAATGGAAAAAGAAGGCCGCCCGGAGCGATCCAATTTTATTTGCCGGATCGGGATAGCCGGTTGCAAAGGATTCCGCTTGTTCCCCTATACGTGACTATCAGTTTAGCAATGTAACGTGATCGTTAGGTGATCGAAATATGAATAAATTGTTACAGCGCAAGAAAAATACAGAGAGTGATATAAGCACATCAAGTGTTGTAGATTTTTATCCGGATCAACATACACGAAAAACCGCTCTACCGAAGCACATCGATAGAGCGGTTTTTCGATTGTTTTAGAGAAGGAAAAAATTTGAGGAGAAGGTGTAAAGAGTTACAACTTCCGTCTTGCTGTTAGGCGAGAGAATTGGGAAATCCGTTTGGCTTTGTCTTATTTATTATAAAATATTTTCTTGTGCGATACATAGAAGATTTTTTGGAAAGAAGTGTGATTATTTTAGCTATTTTCCAGAAATATTTTGAATCATACGAATAAATTACAACTATTTTTTGATCTTTGTACTTTTTTTAGGTTTTCAAGCCAATCGAGATTCTTTGACCCTGTGTCCTCATAAGAGGCGCTTCCCTTGCGGTTTTTATAGGAAGCTCGTATAATAAAAGTACGGAATCCTTTCATTTTCCACAGGATTCCCCCTTTTGGTGGAAAATGACCCTATCTTGGAAATACCGCAAAAAATCCGGAGGCAGGGGACTCCGGCTCTTTTGCGGTATTTTCGTTAAATGCAGGTGATTGTATTGTTTACAAAAAGGGACCTCTATCGCCTCCTGATCCCACTGATGGTTGAACAGGTTCTTGCGGTACTGGTTGGCATGGCCGACGTAGTCATGGTTGCTGCAGTCGGTGAAGCTGCCGTGTCCGGTGTATCCCTAGTGGATTCGATCAGTACACTGATTATTCAATTGCTCGCTGCCCTCGCTACCGGCGGCGCTGTAGTCTGTTCGCAGTACATTGGACGCAAGGATGTAAAAAATGCATCCATCGCTGCGAATCAGCTGCTTCTTTCAACTTTTCTGCTTTCGATACTCATTATGGCAGTGGCGCTAGCAGGAAATCGTGCCCTGCTGGATCTCATCTTTGGCCAGATTGAAGCCGATGTCATGGGCAACGCGCAGATCTATTTTTTCCTCTCTGCGCTCTCCTACCCATTCCTTGCGATCTACAATTCTTGTGCAGCACTGTACCGTTCCATGGGCAACTCAAAGGTTTCTATGAAAACGTCCCTCTGTATGAACGCTATCAATGTGACCGGTAACGCCCTGTGCGTCTATGGCCTTCATATGGGGGTCGCTGGCGTCGGTATCCCCACGCTCGTCTCTCGTGCCACGGCGGCGATTATTATGCTGGTGATTGTGCGTAACCCGCAGAATCTGATCCATGTGGACAAACATTTGCGTTTGGGCTTTCACCCACACATGATCCGAAACATCTTGCGCATCGGTATTCCCGCCGGTATGGAAAACAGCATGTTTCAGCTTGGCAAAATTTTGGTGCAGAGTTTGGTATCCTCCCTGGGAACTGTCTCTATCGCCGGGTTTGCCGTGGCAAGCAACCTCGTGCAGTTTGAATATCTGCCTGGAACGGCCATTGGTTTGGGAATTGTGACCGTCATCGGGCAGTGTGTAGGCGCAGGGGAGCATGAACAGGCCAAGCAATACACCAAATACTTGCTCAAGATCAACTATGGAATTTTGGCGGTTCTAGCGGTTCTTTTAGCCGCACTTAGCGCCCCGCTTGTTAGCATCTACAATCTATCGCCTGGGGCGGCTTCCATAGCCGTAGAATTGATCGTGGTGCACAGCTTTGCCATGGTTGTCTGGCCCATTTCCTTCGCCCTTCCCAACGCGTTGCGCGCCGCCACCGACGTAAAATTCACCATGCTGACCTCAATCTTTTCCATGTGGGCCTTCCGTATCGGCCTGAGTTATGTGCTGGTTCTTTGGGCAAATATGGGTGTCATGGGTGTATGGGTAGCCATGTTTGCAGACTGGGTTTTCCGCGCAATTCTCTTCTTCATCCGTTTTTGTAGTGGACGATGGCTCCACGCCATCCAGAAAAAGGTACAACCTGCAGCTGGATAACCGCTGGAAAGAAATCTCTGTCTTTCCTCAAATACTCCAATCAATCAAAAACACCCGTTGAACGGCCGTCTTATGTCCGGCAGCTTCCAACACACCTGCATAAATCCTTTCCAGTTTGTCCGGGGGTGAGCTTTTTTCACCGCACACCTTCATCTTCCTAAACAGCAGCCCGTCCCGTTTACGATCTGGTACACAAATATCTGCCCACATTTAAAGCGTTGTCTTAAGAAAACCTGTAGGAGCAGATAACAACCTTGCCTAGGGAAGAATGATATTCACCCCACACAGGTTTTTCCGATCTGAACGCGCCTTTTCGCGTATTGTTTTAGGAAAATAGAGAGGATAGCCGCAGGCTGTCCCCAAAAAGTTTCTGATCTCACCGCTCTTTTCAACGGGTGGTTTGAACAGGCCCCATAAGGGCCTATCTCTTCTGGTAGCCCCCTAAAGAGAGTACTGAACCATTATTCAATCATTTTCTCACTGCAAACTCCTTACCCAGGGCTATATCATGTAGCTTTTTCATTATTTTAAAACATGCTGCTTTTCTTTAGGTTCCAGCGTTCGCTGGAACCTATTTCTTTTACGCAAGTATTCTTTATTGATCTTGAATGAAACTGGGGTTTTTATCATGCCTATTCAGCGCTAAACACAGCAGCCCCCCGGACAAGTGTCCGGGGGGCTGCCTTTTCACAAAGGAGTCTCAGGATCTTCCTTATAAACACAGTTTTAACGCATCCACAATTGGATTTTCACGATAAGCGCTCCGTTGCTATTCTTCCAGATGAAACCCTTACGCAACTTTGACAGTGCAATGTTTGACAGCATTTTGGCCCGGCAGCGAGGTGTAAACACCTGCACTCTGTCCAGGCGTGCCAATCGCCCATACACGATAGTAGAAATCGTTGCCAATGCGGGTCACATACTGGGTCTTCAACACGTCTCCATTGCCAACTGTGAAGTTCGGGATCAAAGTATTGCTGTTCATCACAGTCATCTTGAAGCAATAGGCGGTTCCTCTGTTTACCGTAAAGTTAACAGTGGTATCGGAGACAACATACGGTGCAATTGCCGTAGCGGTAGCATTCGTTGCGACAATGCCAGCCGGCCCATAGAGATTCCAATTGTAGGAGGAGCTGCTGCTCGAAGACTTCTTGGAATCATTCTTCTTTTCAAGCGCATTCAAAGCCTGGTACAGATCCGTATATGCCTCATTGAGCTGCTCCTGCGTCGCGTTCTCTACGCTCAAAACCGTCTTTGCCTTCTCGATTTCGTTATCCAGCCTGGACAAGCTCGCGCTTGTATACTGGCCACGGTCAACCGTTTGCGCTTTGTTGAGGAGGTCCTTCAACGCATCGCTATCTGGAATCAGACGCATTGCAAGCATTGCATCCGTCAGATCTCTCGCCGCCTGATCGATGACATCCTGCTCCGGTGTGGTCATCGTCAAAACGTCCTCTGCCTTTGCCAATGCTTCGCGGAAAGTCTTGAAGTCGTCCTTGTCGAGATCCAGATACTTATCGAGATTTTTCTCGATTTCATGTGCCTGATCTACGAGGTCTTTCAATTGGCCTAAGTCTCCTGCGAAGGTCAGACCCTCAATAGCCTGCTTCAAAGCATCATAGGCTTCCTGGATTTCCTTGTCCATCGCATTGGGATCGTCATAGACAGTCTGAGCGTTGTCGCGGGCATCCACAAAATCTTTCCAAGAGGACTCTGTGTAGCCATCGCCCTGAATCTGGCTTACTTGCTCCAGAAGCTCGCCCAAAAGCGTCTTGTCGCCCTTTTCAAAGGACAATAGCTGCAACTTGTCGAGCAAGTTGCTCCATGCGTCGTTGATCTCGGTCTGAATCGCAGTCTTATCGTCTGCAACGGCAACCGCTGCATCAAATGCATCCTGAATCGCCTTCTGGACCTTCGGGATCGCTGCTTCGAATTCCTCGCTTGCCATAAGTTCCTCTGCAATGTCGATGACCTGGTTCAGAATCTGTTTGTCCACTACTACAAAGGAAACCGTGATGGTCTTGTCTGTGGAGCCCATGATGCCTTCACAGACATAGGACTCTGTATCGGTCTCATCGTCAAACGGAACCGATTCATTGTCCACGGTGATCGCTGCAAATTCACGGCCCGCCACACGCGGTGCAAAGTGGAATGCATAAGCTTCCTTCGGAAGCAACTCTTCTGTATACGTACCCGTCAGGTTTGCCAACTCGACGTTGTCGCCCAGCAGCATTGCATTGGTGGTGAACTTCAGGGTCAGCGTATGCGCTGTGGGTTCAATCTTTCCAATCGCCTCTCTCAGTTCCGTCTCCACTGTGTCAACAGCTTCCTGCGTGCTCTCACCGTTAAGAGCTGCCTTTGCGGCGGCCAGGGCGTCTTGGATGTTTGCCCACTCTTCTTCGGTGTAGTCGTCCTCAGAAAGGTCTTCCGCTGCCGCGATGGTCTCATACAGGGCCACGCGGTTCGGCTCCGCATATGCCTCGCCTTTTTCAACAATTTCCATAAGGGTCGGAATGTTCTCCGCATTCCAGGAGACTCTTACAGCCGTCACATTCGTGTAGGTGGATACATCGAATTTTGCCGGATTCTCATCGAGCTCTCCGACCTTGACCCATTCGTCCCCGGCCAGAATTTCAACCGTTGGATTGGCTCCGGTTGCTGCTTCTTCTGCCTGGAACAGGACGGAGATTTCATCAACCTTCTGTCCATGAATCAGTTTATACTCCACATATCCCGCATCGGTAGCGGTAAAGGAAGTGGAAACATTGCGATCACATACGACGCCTGCGTCTTTGCCATCGTTGGTCACAGCGACTGGAATTGCGCCACCGAGAACTTCGCCCTTATTGACTTCAAATTCATAGAGCTGCAACCACTGGGTGCTGCTCTCTGTCAGACGCATGCGCACATATTTGGCCGGCTGCCCGTTGCCATTACAGCTGTAGGCATTGCCGTTCGCTGTCAGATCCGTCTCGGTAAAGGAACCGATTTCGGTCCAGTTAAGGTTGTCTGCGGAAATTTCTACAACGGCTCCCTTTGCACGGTCGCCATCGCCAAACACCAGCTTGACTGCATTGACATTGATCAGATCGGTATATTCCAGTGTAACCGTCTGGCCCTCATTCTGCGCACCGTTGGTCCAGATCTTGGTGCTATAATCGCCGTCTGTCAGGTTGCTCAACGGATAGTTAGCAGGCTGATACAGTTCCACACTGCAGGAGGCGCCAGCAAATTCTGCAATGGGTTTCAGCGCCCACGTCAACGCATCTACGCCAAGTGCAATCGTCTCGCGCGTGTTGTTCTTTACGCGGACAAAGGCCGCCTCTGGCTCTCCTTCGCCGGTATAAGCCGTCCAGGTCTTTCCGTCCATCGAGTATTCCACGGTCAAGCCTTCCGCCTCTGGCGCGGTAAACCCGGTCAATGTGCGAATCTTGTTAAAGATAATGCCAATATACTCATTGCTCTGAAGGGCAACATCCTGTAGCCCATTGATCGTCACAGAGCTGCCGGCATCCTCGACGGCGAAGGCCGCCTCCGGAATGTTGGTGAACAGCTGCGGGACGGTCGCAACCGGCTCCACATTGGAAATCTTATTCGTTGCCAGATCAAAGACTGTATTGACAAAGGGCTTCATGTATGTCTTAGAAGGATCTGCCTGATAATCTGCATAGCTGAAATCGGTGCCGGCGCCTTCCAGAGCATGCACAACATAACGTGGGTTGTTGCTGTTGGAAAGTTCGGTGTTCTTAATCTGGCTTGCAGCATTGTAGGCTTCCCATGCCACGGTCTCGTCGTCCGTCAACAATACGGTGAGGCTGTCCTCAATCACAGTCGCCATGTCGGAGAGCTTATTGAGGTTGCCCTCGATCTCCGTGTACAGGCGCTCGTACTCCGCGTTGCCACAATTCTGCATGAGGCGCATAATGGCAATTGCATCGTTCAACTCATGGAAGACATCCTTCATCTTGGTCGCCGTAGTCATATCACCCAACGGATATTCGGCCTGGAACTTCGTATAGAGTTCCTGCATATCCTTGGATTCCGGCGTGGTCACAATATTCTTCGCAACAACCTTATAAGCGGCCGCGAGTTCTTCCTGGGACACATCGCCGATTCCTTCGGTTGCCAAATACGGGAAACAATCTTCCCAGTTCTGCTGAGAATCAAAGTTTGCGGTATTCCAAGCAAAGTCCGCCACGCCAAAGAAGGCGATTCGGGAGGCTTCTGCCTGGTTCATGGGGTTGGACAAAACACCTACGCACTCGGTGGTATCGGTGCTGACAGAGAAGTTTGCATCGATACGGTCTGTAAAGAGCTGCGCATCCGAATAATCGTTTACCGGATAGTTCCACCAGATACACGGCTTGCGGCCGGTACGGGTGGCAAAATTCTCACAAGAGCTGTTGTTGATCGGGCCGCACACGGCGTCACCAGTGAAGCAGATTACAACATCTTCATGTACATTGGACTGTTTAAATGCTTCCATACACTGGTTCTGCATATCAGCATAACCCAAACCATAAGTATACCAAGTCGGGGTGTAGAAGAGCGGCTTCACCTTGTCCTCTTCTTTTGCCTCCGGCGTGTTGTAGGTCGCATACAGACGCTTTTGTACCTGATCGATCAGATACGGCTGCGTGTACTTCTGTTGCAGGCCTTCGCCGATGGTAATATCGTCCATAAAAATACCGAACTCGCGCACGCCGAGTTCATACAGGCTGTCGAACTTCGGCATCAAGCGGTTGGTGATTTCCTGATCGACCGTCGCATTGCTGCTCATATCGAGCCTTCTCTGCATAGCAGGGTGAGCAACCCATACGAAGTCGATGTTGCACTTTTTGGATTCCTTTGTCAACGCACGGATGTCATCCTGTGTCAAGACGCCGCGTTTTCTCTCATCCTCGGTAACCGTTGTGGGATATTCCTCGTCCCACAGGCCCAAGTGATACGGATCGCCCTTTGGTCCATAGACAAAGATGTTCATCTTGTACTTCTTGGCAAACTCAAACCAATCGAGACGGGCCTCTACACTCCACGGATAACCGTAGAATCCTTCGACCATGCCGCGGTACTGCTTGTTTGCGTAGTCCTCAAACAGGACAGTGGTATACTTCCCGCCCATGGACTGTGTGAGCACCTGCTCCAGGGTTGCGATGGAATAGAACGCTGCATCGTCATCTCTGCCCAACAGCAGGACGTTGTTGCTGGCATCCAATTGAACAAGTTCCATATCGAACTTATTCTCGCCTTCGGTAAAGACGTCGCGTGGAACGTTATTGGCGGTTGCGTATGTATCTGCCGCTTCACCGGAACCGTTGATACCGATGAACACGTTGGTCTTTCCTTCTACAGCGGCGTCGCTGTAGCTGTAGGTCAGACCAGCTTCTGTGAGCACCTCTTCCAAACGCGCTTTGGTCACTTCACTGATCCCAGATTCCATAACGACATTGACCTCTTGCGAGATGGTCATATTGCTGTCGCTCAATGTCATCTTCTGCGGAACCGGGTATACCTGGTATTCTACCTGACGGTCGGCCTCGCTGCGCACGTTGGCAGTAAAGGAGACTTGTTTGGAACAAGCACCAAAGACAACCGTCGCGGTCAATGTGACGTCCGTGCTCTCCTCCGGCGCTGTTACAGTGACCTTGCCGGTCTCTGCATCGATCGCCAGGAGATCGCTGTCACAGGTCCAAGAGATCTGTACACCTTCGTCGTTTGCCACCGGTACGGTAAAGTCATGGTTGACAACCGATGGAACTGTGATGTCCTCGATGGCGCTATCCACCATCTCTTCATCGGTAAAATTGTAGATCTCGAACTCATAAATCGAAACGCCATCCCAGGTATCCGCCGGGGCCTGGGTGCAATACAGGCGGACATACCGGCCTGTCACCGGTGCATCCAAGGTGATGACTTCGTTGCGCCCCTGGCCGTCTGTGGTGGCATATGCATCGGTGTAATCAACACCATTATCCGAAACTTGGATCTGGTAGCCGGATGCATATGCGGCCTCCCAGAAGATCTTAAACTGGCGGAAGGTCATAACCTGCCCCAGGTCTACTTGCAACCATTTAGGCGGATTCGCACGCAGGCCGTCGTGCGACCAGCGGGTCCCCATATCGCCGTCGACTGCATTCTGCGGATAGTAGCTTGTCCCGGACTCTGTACCGCTGGCGGACACAGTCTTATTCAGCGCCAAATTCGTGCCGTTGGCCGGCTGTTCACCGGGTTCGCCTGGATCAGGTTCTTCACCAACGCCCCAAACTTCCACTTCAAACAAAGAGACAGAAGCCCAATTGACGTTGGTTTCTCCGGTTCCGTTGGCGGAATACCCGTCAACATAGACGCGGAAATAGCGTGCCGTTTTGGCGTCTTCAAACAGGATGGTCTCCTGCAACTCGGTAATGCGGGAGTCCGAGGAATAGACCGTTTCCCAATCCGTTGCATCATCCGAAATTTGCAGGCTGTAGCTGTCGATGTTCAGGCGTTCCCATTCAAGAACTGCCTTATTAAACGTTTTTTCTTCGCCGAAATCGAGCTGGAGCCAGCGGGCCTCCTGCGTATCGGATTTGTCCGCAGCCCAGCGGGACTGATTGGATTTTGGCGTCGTATCGCGGTCTACGATTCCATCGATCGCCTTATTGGCGGTCAAGGTGGTGTTTGGCTCGACGCTGGAAGCAGTTACTGTTGCACTGCGGGCAAAGTTGACTGCTTCCTCCTTTGCTGCTGCAAAAGCAGCGGAACTCAGGCTGCTAAAGAGCAGGGTAAACGCCAAGAGCATGGACAGCAGCCTGCTGCCATTCTTTTTCATTCGTACATCTCCTTCTTTCCAAACGGTTTTTATACGGGCTTCCCATCTGAAAGATTTGTAAATTCTCCCCTCCTTTTCTGAAAAAGCACAGAATTTATAGGATATAATGCATTCATATTATATTTTTGTTTCGTTTTAAAGTCAATTTTTTAGAAATATTGCATAACAGATTATCATATCAAAACTTTGGGAATTTTCTCCACTACGCTTTTTAGAAAAAATCCAAAAAATCGGTTTAATCTTTTTGCTTTCTTATTCAATAATCACTGATTCTGCCTTTGAATAATTTGTTCTGTAGCTGTAGGCTTTTTAATTATGTTGTATAAATCTATAATTCATTCCAAGTTTTCCGTATTTTTATTCATAAATTATTTGTGTGAATCTGTAATTGTGCAAAAAAAATCCATTATTTGTATATTCTGACTCGATTATTTCTTTACACTCATATCAATGGTAATCCCTGCATACCCTGTTGAAAGGTTGGAGGAATCCTATAGGAGGGAAAACGGATGGTCATTCACATTGTAGAGGCAGGCGAGACGGTGTATTCCATTGCACAGGAGTATGGTGTCCCTGTCAGCCAGATTGTAGCGAATAACGGGCTACAGGAACCATTTTCACTGGCGCTGGGAGAAGCATTGGCCATTCTATTCCCAGAACAAGTACATACTGTCGCGCCCGGTGAAACGCTCTCTTATCTATCGCGCGTATATAACGTCTCTCTCTTACAGCTTTTGCGCAATAATCCTTCCATTGCTGAAAACCCCACTCTTTTTTATCCGGGGCAAACCGTAGTAATCCGCTATCCAGCCCCTGCTATGGGGAAGCTCGTAGTCAATGGATATACTTATCCCTCCATTCGACAATCGCTGTTGAGGCAGATTGCTCCATTTCTCACCTATTTGACGATCTTCTCTTATGGGATTACCCCGGCTGGTCGTCTTATCAATCTCAACGATCAAGCAGTGCTTTCTACCATACAGCCGTATGGAGTGTCTCCCTTGCTTTTGCTGACCGCTATGGACCAGAACGGACAGTTTAGCAATCTACTTGCCAGTCAGGTGTTCAATAATCCGACGGCACGGCAGATGCTCGTTCAGGAAATCTCCCGGATGATTGAGCTAAAGGGCTATCGCGGGGTCGACCTGGATTTTGAATATGTTTTGCCGCAGGATACGGAAACCTATGTCCATTTTGTGCGGGAATTGTCCACAGCCTTAAACCCCATGGGATATGTGGTTTTTGTCGCATTGGCCCCCAAGAGCTCCAGCGATCAACAGGGAACTCTATATGAAGGACATGACTATGCCGGTATGGGGTGGGCCGCCAACGCTGCATTGGTCATGACATATGAATGGGGGTATGCTTATGGTCCGCCGATGGCAGTAGCCCCTATTCAAAATGTGCGCCGTGTCTTGGACTATGCGGTGACACAAATCGACTCCAACAAGATACTTTTGGGGATTCCAAACTATGGTTACGACTGGCCCTTGCCCTATGTAAAGGGTTCGACCAAAGCGCGATCGATTTCCAATGTGGAGGCCGTTCAGTTGGCTGTTCGGACTGGGGCAACCATCCAATACGATGAGACAGCGCAATCCCCCTGGTTTTCTTATATGGATGCACAGGGGCAAGCACATGAGGTGTGGTTTGAGGATGCACGCAGTATTCGTGCAAAACTCTTGCTTCCAAAGGAGTATGGACTCAAAGGCGTAGGATATTGGAATCTCATGCGGGAGTTCCCACAAAACTGGTCGGTTTTAAATTCCATGTATGATGTAGGGCCGGACATCGATTTATGAGTGGATTTCCGGAAAAGTTTGCATCGTATAATCGTATGCTCGAGCATTGCCTCCTGTATCTCCAACTGTACAATAGTCGGATTTGTACCCAGACCTTGTAAAAATATGGCCCAGCAGAGATTTCCGCGTTTACATTTGGAAACCACCTGCTGGGCCATATCGGTGGAACGTCTCTGCCTATATCCTACTTGTCCGGCCTCTTATTTCTCTTATAAGAAACAGACCGAATGATATACATACACACTGGGAAAGTTACCGGTTCGAAGTATTGCACTTTTGGAAGTGTCTGCTTCTATCTTGCCGATATACCGATCTGAGACATCCCATATTCTTTTTTGCTCTTACGAACTCTTATACTTCCATTATCATGCAATGTAGTTTCACATCCTGACCCGGCAGGGTGGTGTAACCGCCTGTGCTCTGGCACGGTGGACCACAGCGCCTTTCGGCCTGCAATCTTTTGCTTCCTTTTGGAAATCCTCATACATTTTATCTTTCGCTTACATCCCAAGTACACAAAGTCTCAACACAGTAAACCCCCGCCCCGGTTTCCCGGAGCGGGGATTCTGCTCTTTGCGAAAGGGACTCCCTTCGCTCAATTTACTAAGATGTCCGCCAAGGATGGCTGGGCCATGCTCCTGTGGACGCACAGCGTCTTCCGCGCCTACGGCGTTTCCTACGTAAGCTTTCTGTTATCGGCTGCCGGGTACTTGATCGAATAGTACACGTTTATACCTTACACAAATTTCCCGGCGTTCAGCCAATGGTTACCGTGCAATGCAGTTTCGCATCCTGACCCGGCCGTGTCGCGTAAACGCCTGTGCTCTGGCACGGTGGACGCACAGCGTCTTCCGCGCCTGCGGCGTCCCCTACGCAAGCTTTCTGCTATCGGCTGCCGGGTGTTTGATCGAATATGTACACGTTTATACCTTACACAAATTGCCCGGCGTTCAGCCAATGGTTACCGTGCAATGTAGTTTTGCATTCTGGCCCGGAAGGGTGGTGTAAACGCCTGTGCTCTGACCCGGTGTGCCAACTGCATAAACTCTGTAGTAGTAGTCATTGCCGATCTGGGACACAAACTGCGTCTTCAGAACGCTTCCATTGCCCACTGTGAAGCTCGGCACCAGTCCATTTCCATTGACCACGGTCATCTTGAAGGTGTACATGCTTCCTCTGTTCAGCGTGATGGCATTTGCCGCATCGCTGCGCACACTTGCCGCTGCACTCTGGCTTGCAGAAACCACACCCGCTGCTCCATATGTGTTGCTTACATTTCTCGATGTGGAGCCGCTCTTCTTCGCTGTCGTCGTCTTTGTCTCCAGGTTCTGGATGCTTGCTTCCAGTGCTTCTACTGCACTCTTGACCTCTTCTTCGGTCGCTGCCTCATTGTTCAACACAACCTTTGCGTTGCTCAATGCCTTCTGCATCGCTGCCACGCTCTTTGCTGTGTACTTGCTGGTGTTCACTGCCTCTGCTTTTCCAATCAGGTCTTTCAAAGCGTCCTTGTTCGGGATCATACGCAGTGCTGTAATCGCATTGAGCAGTTCTTCGGCCTTCTCGTCCACTGCCTCCTGGGTTGCATTGTCATTTTCCAACAGAGTTTCTGCATCGCCCAGGATGGTTTTAAAGGTAGCCCATGTTTCATCCTGGATGTACTTCGAAGCATTTTCTACAATTTTCTTGCCTTCTGCTACCAAAGCTTCCAGATCCGTCCTATCTGCACGGAAGACCAGGTTGTCAAGCGCTTCATACAGCGCTTCTGCCGCTGCCTGGATGTCTGCTTCCAGTACTTCCTCGTCGTCCATCAGGTCCTCTGCCGCCTTGTAGGCGTCGTCAAGCGCCTGTACGCTCTCCGGCGTGAAGTTCTCTCGATTGATGCTCTCTGCAATCTCCATCGGGATTTCCAGCTGGCTCTTGTCCCCTGCTGCAAAGCTCAGATACTGCAATGCCTCGATCAGCTCAAACATCGCGTTGTTGATCTCGTCCTGGCTTGCGGTCTTCTTTTCTTCGATCGCTTTCGCTGCCTGCAACGCATTCTCGTACTTCTTCTGTACCGACGGGACTGCCGCCTCTACCTGCGCTTTCACGCTCTCGCTCTCTGCGATTGTGATCACTTCGCGCAGATTTTCCTTATCCACGATCGTGAAGCCCAGTTCAATCGTGGTGTCTGCATTCGGCATTGCCAGGCTGTATACATACTCATTGGCATCAAACGCCTCTACAGGCTCGCCATTGACTGTCACGCCTGCGATCTCTCTTCCTTCGACTCTCGGCTCAAAGGTCAGGTCGAGATTCGTGTTTGCCATTACGACGTCTTTATATGCGCCGATCAGGTTTGCAATCGTCTGCTCTTCCCCATCGATCGACAGCTTCACCGTCGTCGGGTAGCTTACCGTCAGGGTATGTTCGCTCGGAATCACCGGTTCGTCGGGAATATCCTCCGAGTTCGGCGTGGTCATCGCTGCATAGAGGATATTCTTTGCAACTCCTATCGCCATCTGGCTGGCATCTTCCGGAAGCGCTTCTGCATCCGCGATGGCACGTTCCAGGCGTTCCAAACTGGCTTGTGTGAAGTTTGTGGTATCCGTTGCCTTGGCCTGCGCCAGAATTTCTGCTAGCTTCTCACAGTCATCCGCTGTATCTGCCCGATCATTTGTAGTAATCACAATCTCTTCCGAGGTCATTACCGGCGTTGTTCCATTCATTCCCATGAATTTGACATAGTAAGTGCCGTTTTCCGGGACGGAAAAGGCTGTTTTGTCTGCTGAGAAAATGCCGGACCCCTTATAGCCATTAAAGAAGAAATCTACAAACTCATCTGTATATACTCCGGATTCCGTACCTACCAGCGCCTTAAAGCTGGTCGCATTGGAAGTCTTGGGATAATTTACACGAACGACGTTATAGGAAGAATCCGCTGTTACTTCTTTGACTTCTACTGTCTGCGTTTCTAATTCCTCGATCTCTTTGTCCGTCAGAGGACGAACCGTCACATGGTTTACTTCAAACGCGCGGTTGTATCCGCGCAGACCAATTTTTCCGGTTTGGTGCGTAGTATCGGTCAAGTTGGCTACCTGTTTGTCATCGATATAGAACAACATTCGGTCGTGGTGAACCAAAACCTTTAAGGTATGTGGAATGCTGGTATCCAGTTCATAGTTTTCATTTCGCAAACTGGTCCATCCGTTGCTCGCCTTTCCAATTTCGAAATTGGTTCCGCTGATGCCAAAATAGTACCCGTAATAATTGTCTGCACCAGGACCTTCATTTGTTGTACGGAAAATGATTCCCGAATTTCCACCACCATCCAGCAGTTTGAGGTTCACTTCATAGGCAAAGTCACTCCAAGTGTCGTCGCCCGCTGTCGCTTTGATATCCGTGCTGGAACCCAGGC
Organism: Anaeromassilibacillus sp. SJQ-1; assembly: GCF_046693725.1. Lineage (NCBI taxonomy): Bacteria > Bacillati > Bacillota > Clostridia > Eubacteriales > Acutalibacteraceae > Anaeromassilibacillus > Anaeromassilibacillus sp. SJQ-1. The sequence goes on from NZ_JBKEIV010000048.1 coordinate 345,637, forward strand.
TCATCTTTCCATCTTCAATCTGAATACGGTCAGCATCGCCCACCTTCGTCCATCGTGCATTTGATTCCTCCATGTTGGAGAAATCGTCCACCAAGTTGGCCTCTACATAGGGCGGCCAATCAGAGGGACCTTCTTCGCCTGTTTCAAATACGGTGAGATCATCCTCTTCCACCGGGCGAACCGTTGTATTATACACGGTAAACGCCTCATTATAGGAACGCAGACCGATGGTACCATTTGCAAAACGATCATCTTCAAAGGTAGTAAGCAATTCATCGTTTAGATAAACGGCAAATTGATTCCCATATACGACAACTTTTAATCGATAGGTCTCACCGGGCTGAATGTCTGCGCGGATCGGTTTCAAATCATGCCATGCGCCGTCCGCATAGCCAATCATTACACCAGGGCCATTGTATGCCTCACCGGTTTCCGGCAAATTCTTGACATCCAATCGGCCGATTCCTACAAAGTACCCCTGGTAATTGTCCGGCCCCTCTCCAATGTTTGTTCCACGAAGGATCAAACCACAGTTGTTGTTATTCGCCAAGTCTACGGATAGTTCCGCCTCTGCGACAAAGTCTACCCACTTATCCGCATCGGCGAGGTTCAAGACAGCCTTGACATCCGGATCTTTTTCAAATCGGATCTCGGTCTTGGAGCCGTCTGCGCTGGCGCGCAGAGAAACTTTCCCGTTTGGATCGTAGAGTTTCCAATCCTGCTCCATATAGTTGAGGGAATTAAAGCCGTTGTAAACCGCTGTAGGTACATTCGGATTGGGCTTTAATCCACATTCGCTGGCCGGTTCGAAGGCCATTTCTGCACTTTCCACCTCTTGCCCCATAATGGGCGCAATCACTTTGACGTAATAGGTTTCGTCTGTATCCAGACCAGTGAGAGTAGCTGTGTTGGAGCTGAATCCGCGTACCGTATGGGTATAAACACCGGACTCCGTTCCATATACCACACGGTAAGGAGTTTCCTGGGGATCGAGGTTCGTGACCAATTTTATGCTATCGCCGGAACGACGGGTGCTATTGATCTGTATCTCTGTAATCGAGCGCTCTACTGGGACAACCTCAATCTCATCGACCGTAACTCCATCCGTAAAACGGATATTATTATATTGTTCTGCATCAAAACGGAAACCGCCGGAAAGCAAGTTTTTAAGGTCTGTAATGGTGGCAGAACCCGTCGAGAGATCGATCTCCTGCGTGTATTTACCATTGATTACAACTGATCCCACGCCATTTCCCCGGACATGCAACGTATAATTGTTTGCAGCAGGAACGATGACATTATCAAACTCCTGATAGGTCACTCCATTGTCCTTTACTATCTCCGCATCACGCTCTGCTGTACGAACCACCGTTTCCTGTGCCTCTCCGATCTTTGGAAAATGAGTGATGCGCAAACGGCCGCAACCGTAGGGGATCAACTCGATGTCCTCAACCAAGCTCTCATCGTAAGGGGTAGGACCAAAGGGCTGCGGTCCGGCAATATTTCCATCAAGCTGCCACTCCGGTATAATCTGCCCCTTTGCCTTGAGTACAATTGGCGCGTTCTCTGTACTAAACGGTTGAAGCGGTACTTCATCCAATTTTTCAATTGTAAAGCTGGATGCTGGATCGTCTTCATCCACAATCAGACCATAGTTCCAACGGCTGGCGGGGAATACCTCGCGCAGGGGAGACTGTTCCTGATGTTCCACCTTCAGCTCGCGCGCATCGTTGCTATCATAGGTACGCCAGTCCTCTTCGATCTTAAGTCCGTAGATCAGGGGACCTTTTTCGACAGCGATGGAATCATTATACCAAGTGGATGTTTCAATCTCACTTGGGAAGTTCAGGTCAATCTCATCCCCTGCCTGCCAATCGCGCTGGATGGTGTAGTATTCGCCGGTAACAACGCCTTCCTGCTCTTCCCCATTGACAGAGACTTCTGGGGCGTCGCACCACTCCGGGATGCGCAGTTTCAATTCAAATTCTGCTGTTTCACCGCTGTAGCTCAAATGAACGGCATCTTCAAATGGATAGTTGGTTTCCTGTACAAAGGTTGCCGTTTTCCCATCGGCCACTTTCGCTGTCACGCGATTCGGTCCATAGGCTACCAGCGCCAGACCGTTGTCCGCTGTTGCCATCCACATGTTCTGGACAAACTTAGGCCAACCCATATGACAGTTAGCGAAACAACAGTCAAAACCAAGCGGTGCGCCAAACGCAGAGCTGTCCCCATGGTCGCAGTCAAACTCATGGTTGCCAAGCGTTGCCATCACCTGATTTTGCAGTACATAATAGGTATGGCCAGAGAGATCCGGCGTATAGGCTGCCGGAAGCGCATTGTAAGCCAACTGCTCTATGCGGTCACCAAGCCAAGCTTCACCCAAAATTTTCTGAGCAATCTCTGTGGAAAGCAAGCCCTCCACAATACCACAAGTTTCTGACCCGCGGGTAGAACGATTGTCGCGGGCTGCTTCGTCCGAGTTCGGCAGTCCGTCGATGCGCCCATGGTCCAAACTCATATTAAAAATACCGTTTCGCAGGGCAGTCCGGTACTTTTCACTTTGGTCATACTGATAATAAACCGGCGGAGTTTTCATTCCCTGGCTGGTGTTGACCACATGCTGGCGCACGGTCGTATTGTTGTACTGATCTTCCCAGTTGGTTGTCTGCTGTAGCAGGAGTTCTCCCAGGTCCAACAACCAGGCACTAGCCTCCGGATTGGCCGGGTCATAGACATGGTTGTACAGCCAAAACACACTATCAATATTGTCACCGCCACGGGCGTCCGCCCAGTTGCTCAAAGGCCGGTGCGGCAACTCTGACGCTTGATAACGGAAATATTTTTCCATAAAGGGAATCACACGCTCATCCGGCGTTCCTGCGGCCTCAGTTGCCTCATAGTAGTCACGAATCGCCATCAAAACAGGCATGCGGGACCACCAGCTATTCTCATTGGCCGGGCCAAAATATCCATCGTCACGCTGATTTTCAATGGACCAATCAATCCACTTTTGCGCCTCTGCTTTAAGCCCATCATCGTCGAGCGTATACGCCAATGCGACTAAGCCGCGTAAATAATAGGGGCCTCTCTCCCAATTTTCTCCATTCGGCGCGCCTAACCAAGCGCTGGTCTCCTCGTTGTAGTCATTAAATAGGGACATATTTCCCGTGAGATTATCCCTCTGCAATAAGAGCTGATTTTCCAGCCAACCACGCGCCTTAACTGCGCCAAGCGGTAGTTGAATCAGAGGCGTCTCCATCAGCTCTCCCTGATTGGCCAGGTAGTTGACGTTTCCCCGGCGTGTAGGCTCCTCCGCTGCTGCGGCAGGCAAAGCCACGCTACATAGCAACGATACTGACAACACACAAGCGGCTATACGCCGCCAAAGAGTTCCTGTGCGTTTCATAAATTCACCCTTTCATTTTCAGGCAATCAACTGCCTATTTTAGACTAAGTATAGCAGAAGCTTCAACGAATGTATTTACATTTTTTCAACTACTATATCCTTTTTTTTAAGATTATTCGATAGAAATACACACTTTTATAGAACTTATGTCGAAAGATGTAATCATTCAAACGCTTTGAACCGATTTGCTACTGGGTGGGTGCTCGAAAATCCGGTTTCCCCTGTTAAACGGCCATACCCCTCTTGCGATAAGTTCGTTCTTTTTGTTCGCCTATATGGTTTCACATTCTCTTTTTTAAACGCATCCATTGACATTCATTCTTACGGAACTATCCAAAGGGCTTTAACGATACATATGGTTTTCCCTTTACATCGACAGATTCGATGGCATCCCCTCGAAAAAGTCCCTTTAAAAAGTGGGTGATCCATTTTCATAATATAATTTTTGTGTCCGACCTCGCCCCACACTCCATACTCCTAATAGGAAGATCCCTGGAGTTTCTTTCCATGATTTTTTCGTATATGGAATCCGATCACTGGCGTATCTAGAAAATCAATAATCATTCGGGTCTACACTTCTCCCGCTTGCGTGGGTTGTAGTAGCTCTTTCAGTAGGGTAGAGGTCCATAACCGTGCGCCGGTTTTTAAAGATGATTTTTTCATTTTTCCTTGGCCACACTCTTGTGAAATTCCGTATGTTCATATTTTTGTCTGGTACCCTTACGGACAGAAATGCAAAACAGAGCCACCTTAAAAAGCACCGGCAATCCTTACTGCCTATTCCACCACCCCTGCTAACGCCTCTCTCCCCTTTCAAATTATATCCCACAAAAACGAAGCCCCTGCACCGGATTACTCGGTACAGGGGCTTTTGTCTGATATGGAGGACCTGCTGTAAAGAGGATTGCCTCCTCAACTTCTGTTATGGGAATCTTTCTCCTTACAGATTTTCATGGATTCGCTAAAAGTTTTTTCACCCTCATCACAAAAGGTTCTCCCCCTACTCTTTCGATTTCTGCCTGGGATAACGCGACCTACGGTCACCGTACAATGCAGTTTTGCATCCTGACCCGGCAGGGTGGTGTAAACGCCTGTGCTCTGGCCCGGTGGACGCACAGCGTCTTCCGCGCCTGCGGCGTCTCCTGCGCAAGCTTTCTGCTATCAGCTGCCGGGTGCTTGATGGAATATGTACACGTTTATACCTTACACAAATTGCCCGGCGTTCAGCCAATGGTTACCGTGCAATGCAGCTTCGCATCCTGGTCCGGAAGTGTGGTGTAAACACCTATGCTCTGGCCCGGTGGACGCACAGCGTCTTCCGCGCCTGCGGCGTCTCCTACGCAAGCTTTCTGCTATCGGCTGCCGGGTGTTTGATCGAATATGTACACATTTATACCTTACACAAATTGCCCGGCGTTCAGCCAATGGTTACCGTGCAATGCAGCTTCGCATCCTGACCCGGCAGGGTGGTGTAAACACCTGTGCTCTGGCCCGGCGGACCACAGCGTCTTCCGCGCCTGCGGCGTCTCCTACGCTAGCTTTCTGCTATCGGCTGCCGGGTACTTGATCGAATATGTACACGTTTATACCTTACACAAATTGCCCGGCGTTCATCCAATGGCTACCTCGCAATGCAGCTTCGCATTCTGGCCCGGCCGTGTCGTGTAAACACCTGTGCTCTGGCCCGGTGGACGCACAGCGTCTTCCGCGCCTGCGGCGTCTCCTACACAAGCTTTCTGCTATCGGCTGCCGGGTACTTGATCGAATAGTACACGTTTATACCTTACACAGGCCCGGAAGTGTGGTGTAAACGCCTGTGCTCTGGCACGGTGGACGCACAGCGTCTTTCGCGCCTGCGGCGTCTCCTACGCAAGCTTTCTGCTATCGGCTGCCAGGTGTTTGATCGAATAGTACACGTTTATACCTTACACAGGCCCGGAAGTGTGGTGTAAACACCTGTGCTTTGGCCCGGCGGACCACAGAGCCTTTCGGCCTGCAATCTTTTGCTTTCTTTTGGAAATTCCCATACATTTTATCTTTCGCTTGCATCCCAAGTACACAAAGTCTCAAAGCCGTAGAATCCCCGCTCCGGTTTCCCGGAGCGGGGATTCTGCTCTTTGCGAAAGGGACTCCCTTCGCTCAATTTACTAAGATGTCCGCCAAGGATGGCTGGGCCATGCTCCTGTGGACGCACAGCGTCTTCCGCGCCTACGGCGTCTCCTACACAAGCTTTCTGCTATCGGCTGCCGGGTGCTTGATCGAATATGTACACGTTTATACCTTACACAAATTGCCCGGCGTTCAGCCAATGGTTACCGTGCAATGCAGCTTCGCATTCTGGCCCGGCAATGTTGTATAAACACCTGTGCTCTGGCCCGGTGTGCCAACTGCATAAACTCTGTAGTAGTAGTCATTGCCGATCTGGGACACAAACTGCGTCTTCAGAACGCTTCCGTTGCCCACTGTGAAGCTCGGCGCCAGTCCGTTTCCATTGACTACGGTCATCTTGAAGGTGTACACGCTTCCTCTGTTCAGCGTGATGGCATTTGCCGCATCGCTGCGCACACTTGCCACTGCACTCTGGCTTGCGGAAACCACACCCGCTGCTCCATATGTGTTGCTTACATTTCTCGATGTGGAGCCGCTCTTCTTCGCTGTCGTCGTCTTTGTCTCCAGGTTCTGGATGCTTGCTTCCAGTGCTTCTACGGCACTCTTGACCTCTTCTTCGGTCGCTGCTTCATTGTTCAACACAACCTTTGCGTTGCTCAATGCCTTCTGCATCGCTGCCACGCTCTTTGCTGTGTACTTGCTGGTGTTCACTGCCTCTGCTTTTCCAATCAGGTCTTTCAGAGCGTCCTTGTTCGGGATCATACGCAGTGCTGTAATCGCATTGAGCAGTTCTTCGGCCTTCTCATCCACTGCCTCCTGGGTTGCATTGGCATTTTCCAACAGAGTTTCTGCATCGCCCAGGATGGTTTTAAAGGTAGCCCATGTTTCGTCCTGGATGTACTTCGAAGCATTCTCTACAATTTTCTTGCCTTCTGCTACCAAAGCTTCCAGATCCGTCCTATCTGCACGGAAGACCAGGTTGTCAAGCGCTTCATACAGCGCTTCTGCCGCTGCCTGGATGTCTGCTTCCAGTACTTCCTCGTCGTCCATCAGGTCCTCTGCCGCCTTGTATGCGTCGTCCAGCGCCTGTACGCTCTCCGGCGTGAAGTTCTCTCGATTGATCTGCTTTGCAATCTCCATCGGGATTTCCAGCTGGCTCTTGTCCCCTGCTGCAAAGCTCAGATACTGCAATGCCTCGATCAGCTCAAACATCGCGTTGTTGATTTCATCCTGGCTTGCGGTCTTCTTTTCTTCGATCGCTTTCGCTGCCTGCAGCGCTTCCTTGTACTTCTTCTGTACCGACGGGACTGCCGCCTCTACCTGCGCTTTCACGTTCTCGCTCTCTGCGATTGTGATCACTTCGCGCAGATTTTCTTTATCCACGATTGTGAAGCCCAGTTCAATCGTGGTGTCTGCATTCGGCATTGCCAGGCTGTATACATACTCATTGACATCAAACGCCTCTACAGGCTCGCCATTGACTGTCACGCCTGCGATCTCTCTGCCTTCGGCTCTCGGCTCAAAGGTCAGGTCGAGATTCGTGTTTGCCATCACGACGTCTTTATATGCGCCGGTCAGATTTGCAATCGTCTGCTCTTCCCCATCGATCGACAGCTTCACCGTCGTCGGATAGCTTACCGTCAGGGTATGTTCTGCTGCCGGAGCGTCAATTAACTCAAACTTCAACCAGTTGAGATTGGAACCACTCTCTGTCCACGCAAGCTTTAACGTATGTTCGCCTGCTTCAAGTTGGATCTCCTGTGCGGGCAAAGTCGTCCAGTTCTGCCATGCGCCGGTGTTCACTGCTTCAAAGGTTGCAACCTTTTTGCCATCAACCAAGACATCAAATGCGCCGGCACCGGCCTGAGAGGAAATACGTGCAGAGAGGTTATATTTGCCCGTTGTCCCAACGTTGATACGGTATTCCGCCCAAGCGCCTGCGTCACAGTAACCAAGATTTTTGCCACCATCCTCGTCGGATGTTCCTTCTGCCTTTACAGTCTCAGACCACAGGATATTTTCTGCTGCTTTGAAGGTGGTATCTGCACCGATGTCTACAGTGATCGGATCTGCAATCTTGTCGTGGAAGGTGTTGACTTTCATGACAAGATTCATGAGCCTTTCCGCACTTCTCAGCAATTCGTCTCGAGTAATAAAGCCTTTTTCAAATGCATTTTTCAGTGTCTCCGGAGAACCAGTGGGCATTTTCACATCGTTGCCTGCCTTCAACTCAAACGCATGGTTGGAGTTATTTCCCCAGTCGGTTTCAACCAGACCTTCATAGCCCCATTCTCCACGCAGAATGTCTGTCAGGAGCTCTTCGCTTTCCGCTGTTTCGACACCATTGATGAGATTGTAAGAGGACATGATTGTCCACGGATCAGCCTCTTTTACAGCAATTTCAAAACCCTTGAGATAAATTTCGCGAAGCGCACGTTCGCTCACTCTGGAATCACTGCTGGAGCGGTTTGTCTCTTTATTGTTCGCCGCAAAATGCTTCAGAGAGATGGCGACGCCTTCGGACTGGCAGCCTGTTGTGAGCGATGCAGCCATCTTGCCTGCGAGCAACGGATCTTCGGAATAGTACTCAAAGTTACGCCCGCAGAGCGGATCTCTGTGGATATTCATACCGGGCGCGAGCCAAATGTCAATTCCATTATTATGTGCTTCTACCGCAGCTGCCTTACCGACTTTTTCCACAAGATCAACATCCCAAGTGCAAGCCTGCAATGTACCGATCGGCCATGCGGTGCAGTTGACGCCGATGCGGACACCCTGCGGGCCATCCGCTGTCATGATATTCGGAATCCCGTATTCCATCAGGTTGCCCATACCACCGGTGTTCGCAACGCCTGTATTCGGCTGACCGCCCATCATATCGATAAGCTGTTCATTCGTAATCTGCGCAAGGAAGTCGTCCATCGTTGCGCGTCCCTCATAGACATCCAAGAGCATAATCTTTTCGGCCGGGTCCGCATTGCTTACATTGGCGGCGAGAGCACGTGCACGCATCGGAGTGGATGCCGAAGCTGTATCCGCCTTATTGAAAGTGATATAGTCGATATTCGGATATTTGTTGGTCTCGCTGCACCGAAGCGTTACAATATTATTGCCCTCTTCCAGTGCTACTGTAACCGGTCCAACATCCTCGAAATTGTACCACTCGCCTTCTCCGTCGCCGTCGCCGGTCTGCGGGACGGTAAGGATGTCGTTTTCTACGACAGTATCGCCCACTTCGACGCCTACATTCCAGTCAAAGCCTTCGCGTCCATTTGCCACATTGAACATCAGGTTGTAATCGCCAGCCTGTTCAACGTACAGATTATAGGAAACCCAGTTGCCCGCGTAATTCATATATGCAAGACATGTTCCATCCTCACCGTTGACAGTGAAGGACTCTTCTCTGACCGGGGTATCCGAAGTACTTCCCGTGTTATCGTAGTCCTCCGCTTCGATCTGTGTCGATACTGTTGAGGAAATAACTTTTTCAAAAGGTTCGTCGGGAATTTCGGTTTCTGTATGCTTCTCAAAGGTAAAGTAATCAATGTTCGGATATTTATCCTTTTCAGAACAAGTAAATGTTAGGACACACTCTCCCTCAGGCAATGTAATGGAGATGGGGCCAACATCCACGAAATTATACCACTGGTTACCATCCACACTGGTTGTATTGACGCGGATAATGTCCTTCTCTACAGGTTTGTCATTTATATCAGCGCCTACATTCCAGTCAAAGCTTGCATACCCGTTGGCAACATGGAAGGTCAAATCATATTTACCGGCTTCTTCGACGTCCAGGTAGTACGAAATCCAGTTGTCTACATGGTTCATATATGCCACACATACACCGGACTCCTCTCCTACAGTGAAGTTTTCGGTTCTGACATAGTTTGCGGAATCCGATCCGCCGGAGAAATCGTAACTCTCTGCTTCGATCTTGGTGGATTCGGTTGCAGAAACAGGCTTATAGTAGGAAATTTCTTCCTCACTCTTTTCAAAAACCATGTAATCGTAGTTCGGGTTGTTACCGTTCGCTTCAAACCGCAGAATGTGTTTCCCCTCTGGCAGATTGACATAAAATGGTTCGGCGTCTGCAAAGTTGTACCATTCACTCTTTCCATTGCCATCACCGGTTTGCGGAGCGTTGAAATTGATACCCGGTTGTAGTTCGCCATCAACCGAAACCTTGAAGCAGTTGCTCAGATCCGCATTTCCATTCGCATACCGCATCGTGACCTTATAGGTGCCGGCTGTTTCAACCGTTACTTCATATTCGACGAATTTGCCTGCTGCGTTCATCATTGCAATACAGCTCATTCGCTCAAAGTCATCATTATAGAAATTTTCAATGCTCACATCACCATCTATAAAGGCCTCACTCTGTACGACCGTCTGGCCCTCCGCCTTGATCGTATGATGTGGATCAAAAGCCGGTGGTGTTTCGATCTCTTGATAGGTTCCGTCCGCTAAAAGCCTCTTTGGCAGCTGTACCGGCGCCAACTTTTCTGAGAGCTGTTCTGTTACGATTGTTTCATCGAGGGTATATGTATCGCGTACACCTTGTTCCCCCGCATCTTTGATGCAATTTCCGACGTAAATGTCGTAGTTGCCCGCTTCCATCACATAGGCGGATTTATGTCCTGTCACACCCGTATCATCATAGCTCGACATGTCGGAGATCTTAAAGGACATTTCCAGCGTTTCAGATTCGCCTGGGTCCAGCAGGTCTGTCTTATCAAATGCCGCCAGTTCCTTCGCGGGTTTTCCAAGCTTTGGATCGCCTTCATTCTTGCCCATCTGCGGCGCGCTAAAATACACCTGTACGACCTCTTTGCCAGCCACATCACCAGTATTTTTGACCGTTGCTGTAACGTTGGCAGTACCATCTGTAGTATCACCGTCAAAGGATATGTCAACATCTGAAATTTCAAAGTCTGTATAGGACAGACCATAACCAAATGGATAGTTGACCTTCTCATAATTCGGATCAAAGGTTTCAAAATACCGATATCCTACGAAGATGTCCTCTGTGTAGTTTACATAATTGCTTGACTCATTAAAGGTCTCAGAACTTGGATAATCATTATATGATTTTGCCCAAGTATCGACCAGCTTACCAGAGGGGTTCACATCACCTACAAGAATATCTGCAGTAGCAAGACCGCCCTCCATGCCAGCTTGCCAGCCGACCAGCACAGAATCAATCCCGTCAATTTCCTTGATCCAACTGGTATCCATGACTGCACCGACATTCAACACAACGACAACCTTGTCAAATTTTGCGCCTACACGGGTGATGAGTTCTTTTTCCGCGTCAGTCAGATAGTAATCCGCCTCCGAGCGGTCACTACCCTCTGAGGAATACCGGCCGACCGTCACGATTGCGGTCCCAGCTTCCTGTGCTGCGGCGTCAAGCATCTCATCCGTGACGTTAATCTGTGCGTCATCTTTAATACCATTTGTCGAAACCTGTTCCGTATAGAAATCGACGAGGGGTTGGTAGAGGGAAATCTTTCCTTCTTCGGCTTTCATTTGCATCCCTTGAAGGATATTGCGGGTATAATCCACATTTGTTGCACCGGACCCGCCGCCACCGCGCGTATAGTCGATCATGGCGCGTCCAAACATCGCTACCGTTTCACCCTTTGGCAGTGGTAGCGCGCTGTTATTGTTCTCGAGCAAAACCATACCATCAGCAGCGATCTGCCTGGAGAGCTCAATGTTTCCTTCGACAGCCTCAGCACCGGCGGTGATGCTCATTGCAGGAATTGTCGTTGCGACCATAGCGGTCGACAAGACCGCCGCAAGGATTCTTTTACTTACGCCTTTTCTTTTTCGACTCATTTTTGATCTCCATCTCCTTTTCAAAAATTCCTCATAACCTGTGCGAATCTGACGTATCATTCTCCTCCTTCCATAAGTTTCGTACGAAGATCTCTCCTCCAACGATTCATAGCACTTCGTACAGCACATCTTTTGGTATTCCAACATATTATTGCATCGAACGAACAGATTCGCTCTATGTACAATACTAATATAATTTATTTACAAAGTCAATATGTATAGGTGTTTTAAACAAAATATTTTCCATACTTTAACAAAACCAGATACCTCTCTTTTACGATACCGATCCACCCTGTAGGGTCGTGAAACTGTAGAGATGTTTATCGTATGATCATAAATATAATAGCAACCTTTCCTGGCGAATCCGAATCGTTTAAAAATTTATTTATCCTTATAGCAGAGAAAAATTTGCCGAAATTTTAATTCTTATTTCCCAGTCCCGCGACAGGAAAGTGCCGAGGCCCACTTCCTTCTCATGATTTTTTTCGCATATGGAATCCGATCACTGGCGTATCTAGAAAATCAATAATCATTCGGGTCTACACTTCTCCCGCTTGCGTGGGTTGTAGTAGCTCTTTCAGTAGAGTAGAGGTCCATAACCGTGCGGCGGTTTTTAAAGATATTTTTCATTTTTCCTTAGCCACACTCTTGTGAAATTCCGTATGTTCATATTTTTGTCTGGTACCCTTACGGACAGAAATGCAAAACAGGGCCACCTAGAAACGCACCGGCAATCCTTGTTGCCTATTCCCCCCTGCTAACGCCTCTCTCCCCTTTTCAAATTATATCCCACAAAAACGAAGTCCCTGCACCGGATTACTCGGTATAGGGGTCTTTGTCTGATATGGACCTGCTGTAAAGAGGATTGCCTCCTCAACTTCTGTTATGGGAATCTTTCTCCTTACAGATTTTCACGGATTCGCCAAAAGTTTTTTCACCCTCATCACAAGAGGTTCTCCCCCTACTCTTTCGATTTCTGCCTGAGATAACGTTGTCCGGCCTATGGTTATCGTACAACGCGGGCATTACATTCTGAAAGATCTGGTAATGTCGTATAGATACTCCTATTCCATCCCAATTCGTGCGTACTTTCGCCCGGCGATGTATAACGTCTCGTTCCCCTACAATGTGTCCTTTGGAAATTTTCTACTGTTGGCCGCCAGGCATGTAACGCCTGCATATCTACGTCTTTTTCTACACTAGTGTTTTGCTGTTGACCGTCCAACTTTTGCCCGATACGGACGGATGTCTTTCCAAAGCTATCCAATATCCAGCCAATCACCCGGACAAATAGAGTCTTTCATACCTGAGGCTTTCCCTATATACAAGACCCCTGCTATTGGCCGCCGGGCATGTAGCACCTCCATACCTTTTACGCAAACATTCTACCATCGGTCATCCAACTCTTGCCAAATACGGACGATTGTCTTCCCCAATCTACCCAGCATGCAGCTAATCGTCCTGACGCACAACGTCTTTCTCATCTAAGGTGTTTCCTAGGGTAGTTTCCTTCTATTGGTTGTTGAACATGTAGTTCTTTCATACCTACGTCGTTTTTTATGCAAGTGCTCTACTATTAACTGTCGAACTCATGCCAAAGACGGACAGATATCTGCCCCAAGCTATCCGGTATTCAGCCAACCGCCTGGGCAAATAGTGTCTTTTACTCCTAAGATTTTTCCTATGGAAGTTTCCTCCTCTAAGCCGTCGAGTACGGTACGTAGTACCTTTATGCCTATGGCATTTTTGCAGAATTTTTACCAAATACAGACGGATGTCTTCCCCAAGTTATCCAGTGTGCGGCCAATCGCCCGAACGCACAACGTCTTTCACACCTAAGGTGTTTCCTAGAGTAGTTTCCCGTTAGTGACTGCTAGGTCTTACTTTGGATATAAGCTGCTTCCACTCTTTGTACAACACGATTCCAGTATTTATCGATTATTCCCGATTCCCCCTGTAGAAGCACCTTCTATCCCATTCCCAAGAGTTTACCGCATCCATCCAACCATACGAGCAATGGCGATACCATAACGCCACCATACGATACATCCCTATCCCTGAGATACGTCCGTAGCATCCGACTTGGATTTGGGTTCCATACCAGGAACATTAGCGCTAAATCTGACAACTCACGAACGCTGTCGGTAGGCGGATATGCTTCCCATTCTGGAGCATTGCCTCCCGTATCTTCCACTGCACAATAGTCGGATTTGTACCCAGACCTTGCAAAAACGATGACCCAGCAGGGATTTCCGCGTTTACATTTGGAAACCACCTGCTGGGCCATATCGGTGGAACGTCTCTGCCTGCATCTTCCTACATGTCCGGTCTCTTATTTCTCTGATAAGAAACAGACCGAATGATATACATACACACTGGGAAAGTTACCGGTTCGAAGTATTGCACTTTTGTAAGTGCCTGCTTCTATCTTTCCGATATACCGATCAGAGACATCCCATATTCTTTTTTGCTCTTACGAACTCTTATGCTACCGTTACCATGAAATGCAGTTTTACATTCTGGCCTTGCAGGGCCGTATAAGCACCCGCACCTCTGGCCCGGTGGACACACAGCGCCTTCCGCGCCTACGGCGTCTCCTACGCAAACTTTCTGCTATCGGCTGCCGGGTGCTTGATCGAATATGTACACGTTTATACCTTACACAAATTGACCGGCGTTCAGCCAATGGTTACCGTGCAATGCAGCTTCGCATCCTGACCCGGCAGGGTGGTGTAAACACCTGTGCTCTGGCCCGGTGTACCAACTGCATACACTCTGTAGTAGTAGTCATTGCCGATCTGGGACACAAACTGCGTCTTCAGAACGCTTCCGTTGCCCACTGTGAAGCTCGGCGCCAGTCTGTTTCCATTGACCACGGTCATCTTGAAGGTGTACACGCTTCCTCTGTTCAGCGTGATGGCATTTGCCGCATCACTGCGCACGCTTGCCACTGCACTCTGGCTTGCGGAAACCACACCCGCTGCTCCATATGTGTTGCTTACATTTCTCGATGTGGAGCCGCTCTTCTTCGCTGTCGTCGTCTTTGTCTCCAGGTTCTGGATGCTTGCTTCCAGTGCTTCTACTGCACTCTTGACCTCTTCTTCGGTCGCTGCCTCATTGTTCAACACAACCTTTGCGTTGCTCAATGCCTTCTGCATCGCTGCCACGCTCTTTGCTGTGTACTTGCTGGTGTTCACTGCCTCTGCTTTTCCAATCAGGTCTTTCAGAGCGTCCTTGTTCGGAATCATACGCAGTGCTGTAATCGCATTGAGCAGTTCTTCGGCCTTCTCGTCCACTGCCTCCTGGGTTGCATTGTCATTTTCCAACAGAGTTTCTGCATCGCCCAGGATGGTTTTAAAGGTAGCCCATGTTTCATCCTGGATGTACTTCGAAGCATTCTCTACAATTTTCTTGCCTTCTGCTACCAAAGCTTCCAGATCCGTCCTATCTGCACGGAAGACCAGGTTGTCAAGCGCTTCATACAGCGCTTCTGCCGCTGCCTGGATGTCTGCTTCCAGTACTTCCTCGTCGTCCATCAGGTCCTCTGCCGCCTTGTAGGCGTCGTCCAGCGCCTGTACGCTCTCCGGCGTGAAGTTCTCTCGATTGATGCTCTCTGCAATCTCCATCGGGATTTCCAGCTGGCTCTTGTCCCCTGCTGCAAAGCTCAGATACTGCAATGCCTCGATCAGCTCAAACATCGCGTTGTTGATCTCGTCCTGGCTTGCGGTCTTCTTTTCTTCGATCGCTTTCGCTGCCTGCAGCGCTTCCTTGTACTTCTTCTGTACCGACGGGACTGCCGCCTCTACCTGCGCTTTCACGTTCTCGCTCTCTGCGATTGTGATCACTTCGCGCAGATTTTCCTTATCCACGATCGTGAAGCCCAGTTCAATCGTGGTGTCTGCATTCGGCATTGCCAGGCTGTATACATACTCATTGACATCAAACGTTCCTCTACTACGGCTCGCCATTGACTGTCACGCCTGCGATCTCTCTGCCTTCGACTCTCGGCTCAAAGGTCCTTATCCACGATTGTAAACTCATACAAATGATCGAAGCCTTTGCTGCTGCTTCCTCAGCCGAGATTTCTACAACATAAGCATCCTTCTCAAAGGCACTCTCTTCAACAGCTGTTCCATTGACCTGTACGCCTGCGAATTCGCGTCCATTTGTCGGGGTAAACCGCAGGGTTAGCGCCTCTTCGCTCGCCGGTACCGAGTAGACACCTATCAAATCTGCCAACGGCTGCTCCTTTTCGTTCACCGTCAAGGACGCATGGCGGCCACTATACCGGATCACTATGGTTTTTTCCGATGGTTCGATCTCTTCCAATTCGTCGATCGCTGTGCGGATTGCCTTTACCGCTTCATCGACTGCCTCTTGGGGTGCATCTTTTGGAAGGGCAGCTGCATCTTCAAGAGCCTCTTGCAGTTTTTCCCAACTTTCTGCTGTGTAGTCGCTTTCCGTCAATTTTGCAGCTTCCTCTTGTACTTTTGTCAACTCTGTCCAGTTCGCTCCAAAGAACGAGAGGTCCCATTCATCCATCCATTCAATCCGCAGGGTACCATCATCGTTAAATTGAAGTGGCAACCAAAGATAACGGGAATCCTGCAAGTTGTTGGCATTCCAACGATCCGCCATAAAAATAAACTTGTCCGGATACCCCTCCACTGGGAGTACATGCGTACTTTGACCACGGAAGGTAAGATTTGCATCCGTACCTACACACGGATTGGGTAAAAGCTCTTCAAAGGGTCCAAGCGGAGAATCCGCGACCCCATAACCAGCGGCATTTGGACTCCATCCCGTACAACCAGACGTAATGATGTAATATTTACCATCATGTTTAAACATCGCGGGTGCCTCTCGAGACTGGTTCACAAAGTTGCGGGTGTATGTACCGGACTGACTGAGATAATCATCCGATAGCTGAGAAATGTACAACGTCGCATTGTTCTCTGAAGAGTAGATCAAATATGCCTTACCGTCGTCATCCTTAAACAGGGTCATATCACGGCTCATCTGTCCATTTGGGCGTTCACTGCGGATATAAGTAAACGGCCCTGTCGGAGAATCACTCACAGCTACGCCCGCACACGCTTTACTATAGTCAGCACTGTCGATATGAGCCCACATAACGTATTTTCCAGTGGTGTCGTTGTAAATCACCTTCGGTCGTTCCAGAACATTTTCCGGGTCCAACTCGTCGGCATACTCCCCTGTTTGGAGTTCGGGATCAAGGGCTAATCCCTCGTACTTCCAGTTGTAAAGATCCTTGGAAGAATAACACGATACACCGATCACCGGTGTTCTCGTTGTGCCGGGGTCATTGTCTACATCTTTATTTTCTCCATACCAATAGTAAGTTTCAGATTTTTCATCATACAAAATTCCACCGCCGTGTGCCTGTATAAAATCGCCCTCTGTATCTAACCACAGATCGCCAGGAGTAAACGATTTCAAATTACCGATGGACTCGATACGCTCAATCTCTTCTTCAATCAGATTTTTTAGGCTAATAAACTCTTCCTGTGTCGGTGTTGTACTATCCAGAAGTGCCTCTGCCCGAGCGACGAGTGCCTTCAAGTCATCTAGGAGAGATTCCTTTCCCTCGAACGATTCCATAAAGCTCTCTGCTTCCTGAATCGCTGGGGGCAACATAGATGTATCGATCGTAAAGTCATTTAGACGAACTACGTTGATCTCTGCTGCTGAAGCAAATGACTTTTCTTCGTTGTTCTCCGAGGTATAGGCAGTCAAGCGCAAATACCTCGCCGTTACCGGAGTGAAGGATGCTGTTTTTTCGTCCTTGGTCGGCTCCCACTCGCCGGTTGCCACTGTAGTGAAGTCCTCACCATTTTCACTAGCACTGATCGCATACTTCAAAATGGTACCATTCCAGTCCTTATCCTGACGGGGTAGATACTTCATCTGATAGACATCGGTATATGTCTTTCCAAGATCCAGTGTGATATAGTGTGGCAACTGCGTATAATTTGTCCAATTGGAATGCCACCAGGTGCCAGTATTTCCATCAATAGCCTTCGAAGCTTCATTCCCCTTTTCTTGGGTATCAGCTGTTGCCGTCATGTTTTCTTGAGGAATCAACGTAGGTTCTGTCGCAGGAGCAACATCTTTCAAGGCCGTCTGAATACTCTCAGCGGCGGCATCAAATTCTTCCTGCGTAAAGAGTTTATCGCTAGAGAGCATTTCCTCCGCCTTTTCTACGGCAGCGGTCAAAGAAGCGATTTGTTCAGGATCTCCTTTATAACTGTCTAAGAATGCACGACCTTCCTTCGCTGCTTCTTGCAATTCGGTCTTGTCTACAACAAAATCCGCCTTGCGCACAATGTTAATCTCGGCTGCAGAGGCAAACTGGTCATACTCAAAGTCGTTATTTCCCATAGAGGAAATGGCTGTCAAACGCACATAATGTGCCCCTGTCGCATTAAAGGATGCCGTTTTGAGATCACGATTTGCATCCCAAGTGCCCTCCGCAACCTTTGTGAATACATCCCCATCATTACTAACGGAGATCTCATAGCCAAGAATGGTTCCATTGTACTGTGGATTTCCATTTGAAGAATCCTGGCGAGGCAGGTACCGCAGCTGATAGACATCATCATACTGCTCTCCCAAATTCAAGGTGATAGAAAGTGGGCATACCGGATGACCGTCAGACCAACTGCTATGCCACTTCGTGTTGTTGTTGCCATCGATTGCTTTATCCGCGCCTTCTCCAGATGCCGAGCTGTCTGCAGTTGCAGACATTTGACTTTGCGGAATGACAATTTCTTGACCCTCCTGAGCAGCCATCGCCACAAAAGTGCTCGTTCCCTCTGAGGTTCCAACGGTTGTCGCGCCTGCCGCTGGGATGCCACTGACGCACAGAGACAATGCCAGAATCCAGGCAAGTACTTTTCTTCTTCTTTCCATGATTTTCTCCCCTTTTACTTTCATATTTCAAACAGAGAAACTCTGTCTGTATGTTTATATATAGAATCTATAACATTTTTTCATAATTATTTAAATTATCGTTATAATAGCACAAATCCCATCTCACATCAAGCATCAATTTTAAAATGAGAAATTTATCCATATTCATGCAACAAAAGTCTATAATCATATTTCTATTTTATCATAAAGTCTAAATTAGAATAATATCAAACAGAGTCATTTATAGCATTATTCTTTTATATGAAATTAATTTAATAAAGCAATAAAATTTTTCTTACTTCCAATTCTGTGATGTCTGCAATATATTTCTATGGACAGTAGTTCAAAATAAAGCCTCTTAGAAAATTACTAGTAATTCATCGCTGTCTATTCCACCACACTGGCTGGTATCCCCTTAATAATCCTACAAAGACCTGAAGCCCCTGCGCCGGAAAATCCGGTGCAGGGGCTTTTGTCTGATATGGACCTGCTATAAAGAGGATCGCTTTTTCAGTTTCTATTATGGGGACCTTTCTCCTTACTAGTTTTCCAAAAGTTGTTCTCACCCTCATCGCAAGAGGTCTACCCTCTACTTTTTAATTTCTACCTGGAATCACGTTGTCCGGCCTACGGTTGCCGTGCAATGCAAACTTTACATTCTGAAAGACCTGGTAATATCGTATAGATATTCCTGTTCTATTCCAAATCGCGTGTACTTTCGCCTGGTGATGTTTAACGTCTTGCTCTCCTGCAATGCTTCCTACGGAAGATTCCAGATTTCGACTGCCAAACATGCAGTATCTTCCATACCTACAGCGCTTTCTACACTAACGTTTACTATTGATCGTCCAATTCTTTCCAAATACAAATGGATCTCTTTTCCAAGTCATCCAATATACAGCCAATCGCCCGGATACACAAGGCCCTTCTCTCCTAAGGCGTTTCCCACGGATGTTTCCTACTGCTGGTCATCGGGCATATAGTGGCTTCATACCTACGACATGTTCTACGCAAGCATTCTACTATTAACTGTCCAACTCTTATCCAATACGGATGGTTGCCTTCCCCAAGCTATTCAGTATTCAGACGATTCCCTCGGGTGCATAATACCTTTTCACCTCTAGGGTTTTCCTACGGAAACTTCCTGCTACCAGCCACCCGGGTACGGTACATAGCACCTTTATGCCTATGGCGCTTTCTACACTAGTGTTTGGCTATTGACCGTCCAATTCTTGCCAAATATGGATGTCTTCCTCAAGTTATTCAGTATGTAGTCGAACGTCTGGAAACATAGTACCTTTCGCTCCTAAGACGTTTCCTACAGAAGTTTCCTGCTGGTTGTCGGGTACGTAGCACCTTCATATCTACGGTGTTTTTTATGCAAGTATTCCGCTATTGACCGTCCAACCCTTGCCAAATACAGACAAATGTTTTCCTCAATCTATCCAGTATTCAGTCAATTACCCCGAACACATAGTGCCTTCTGCGTCTATGGCATTGCCTACATGAGTTTCCCTCCTCCCAGCCGCCGAGTGTGTAGCCCCCTCCACGCCTATGGCACTTCCTATAGAAGTTCTCTGATATTAGCTGCCAGGTCTTACTTTGGATACGAGCTACTTCCACTCTTTGTACAACACGATTCCGGTTTTTATCGATTATTCCTGATTTCCTCTGTAGAATCATTCTTTATACCATCCCCAAAAGCTTATATCCAACCGTACGAGTAATGACGATACAATAATGCCGCCACGTGATATACCACCTGTAAAAAGATGGCCCATCAGAGATATTCCATATTCTTTTTTGCTCTTATGAACTCTTATGCTACTTACTGTGCAATGCATTTTCGTATTCTAGCCTAGAATGTGATACAACAGCATAATTGTGGTCCGACAGCGCTGTGTAAACGCTTGTGCTCTGGTTCCTTAGCGTGTGGGGGTATCCTCGTCTTGACACGCAGCGTCCTTCACTCCTACAGGGTGTGTCCTTCTATGCAATTTTCCTGCTTTGTTTAACGGATACTTGCTGGAATACGGAGTGCTTCTACTCATTCCGAAATACGATTGCAATGGTTTCCGATTATTCCCGATTTCTCCTGTAGAAGCACCTTTTATCCCATTCCCAAGAGTTTACCGCATCCATCCAACCATACGAGCAATGGCGATACAATAACGCCACCATACGATACATCCCTATCCCTGAGATACGTCCGTAGCATCCGACTTGGATTTGGGTTCCATACCAGGAACATTAGCGCTAAATCTGACAACTCACGAACGCTGTCGGTAGGCGGATATGCTTCCCATTCTGGAGCATTGCCTCCCGTATCTTCCACTGCACAATAGTCGGATTTGTACCCAGACCTTGCAAAAACGATGGCCCAGCAGGGATTTCCGCGTTTACATTTGGAAACCACCTGCTGGGCCATATCGGTGGAACGTCTCTGCCTGCACCTTCCTACATGTCCGGTCTCTTATTTCTATGATAAGAAACAGACCGAATGATATACATACACACTGGGAAAGTTACCGATTCGAAGTATTGCACTTTTGGAAGTGCCTGTTTCTATCTTTCCGATATACCGATCAGAGACATCCCATATTCTTTTTTGCTCTTACGAACTCTTATACTTCCATTATCATGCAATGTAGTTTCACATCCTGACCCGGCAGGGTGGTGTAAACGCCTGTGCTCCAGCCCGGTGGACCACAGCGCCTTTCGGCCTGCAATCTTTTGCTTCCTTTTGGAAATTCCCATACATTTTATCTTTCACTTACATCCCAAATACACAAAGTCTCAAAGCCACAGAATCCCCGCTCTGGTTTCCCGGAGCGGGGGTTTTGCCCTTTGCGGAAGGGGTCTCCCCTTCGCTCAATCTACTAAGATACTCGCCAAGGATGGCTGGGCCATGCTCCTGTGGACGCACAGCGTCTTCCGCGCCTGCGGCGTCTCCTATGCAAGCTTTCTGCTATCGGCTGCCGGGTACTTGATCGAATATGTACACGTTTATACCTTACACAAATTGTCCGGCGTTCAGCCAATGGTTACCGTGCAATGCAGCTTCGCATCCTGGCCCGGCAGGGTAGTGTAAACGCCTGTGCTCTGGCCCGGCGGACCACAGCGCCTTTCGGCCTGCAATCTTTTGCTTCCTTTTGGAAATTCCCATACATTTTATCTTTCGCTTACATTCCAAGTACACAAAGTCTCAAAGCCGCAAAACCCCCGCTCCGGGAAACCGGAGCGGGGATTCTGCTCTTTGCGAAAGGGACTCCCTTCGCTCAATTTACTAAGATGTCCGCCAAGGATGGCTGGGCCATGCTCCTGTGGGTACACAGCGCCTTTCGAACCTTCGGCGTTTCCTGCAAAAGCGCACTTCCGTCAACGGTTGCCCAATTAAATGGCCCGTGTCTTTTGCACACCCTCCAGCATTTAGCCAATGGTTGCCGCGCAATGCAGTTTCACATTCTGACCCGGCAGGGTGGTGTAAACGCCTGTGCTCCGGCCCAGTGGACGCACAGCGTCTTCCGCGCCTGCGGCGTCTCCTGCGCAAGCTTTCTGCTATCGGCTGCCGGGTGCTTGATCGAATATGTACACGTTTATACCTTGCATAAATTGCCCGGCGTTCAGCCAATGGTTACCGTGCAATGCAGCTTCGCATTCTGGCACGGAAGTGTAGTGTAAACGCCTGTGCTCTGGCCCGGTGTGCCAACTGCATAAACTCTGTAGTAGTAGTCATTGCCGATCTGGGACACAAACTGCGTCTTCAGAATGCTTCCGTTGCCCACTGTGAAGCTCGGCGCCAGTCCGTTTCCATTGACTACGGTCATCTTGAAGGTGTACATGCTTCCTCTGTTCAGCGTGATGGCATTTGCCGCATCACTGCGCACGCTTGCCGCTGCACTCTGGCTTGCGGAAACTACACCCGCTGCTCCATATGTGTTGCTTACATTTCTCGATGTGGAGCCGCTCTTCTTCGCTGTCGTCGTCTTTGTCTCCAGGTTCTGGATGCTTGCTTCCAGTGCTTCTACGGCACTCTTGACCTCTTCTTCGGTCGCTGCCTCATTGTTCAACACAACCTTTGCGTTGCTCAATGCCTTCTGCATCGCTGCCACGCTCTTTGCTGTGTACTTGCTGGTGTTCACTGCCTCTGCTTTTCCAATCAGGTCTTTCAAAGCGTCCTTGTTCGGAATCATACGCAGTGCTGTAATCGCATTGAGCAGTTCTTCGGCCTTCTCATCCACTGCCTCCTGGGTTGCATTGTCATTTTCCAACAGAGTTTCTGCATCGCCTAGGATGGTTTTAAAGGTAGCCCATGTTTCATCCTGGATGTACTTCGAAGCATTTTCTACAATTTTCTTGCCTTCTGCTACCAAAGCTTCCAGATCCGTCCTGTCTGCACGGAAGACCAGGTTGTCAAGCGCTTCATACAGCGCTTCTGCCGCTGCCTGGATGTCTGCTTCCAGTACTTCCTCGTCGTCCATCAGGTCCTCTGCCGCCTTGTATGCGTCGTCCAGTGCCTTTACGCTCTCCGGCGTGAAGTTCTCTCGATTGATGCTCTCTGCAATCTCCATCGGGATTTCCAGCTGGCTCTTGTCGCCCGCTGCAAAGCTCAGATACTGCAATGCCTCGATCAGCTCAAACATCGCATTGTTGATTTCATCCTGGCTTGCGGTCTTCTTTTCTTCGATCGCTTTCGCTGCCTGCAACGCATTCTCGTACTTCTTCTGTACCGACGGGACTGCCGCCTCTACCTGCGCTTTCACGTTCTCGCTCTCTGCGATTGTGATCACTTCGCGCAGATTTTCTTTATCTACGATCGTGAAGCCCAGTTCAATCGTGGTGTCTGCATTTGGCATTGCCAGGCTGTATACATACTCATTGACATCAAACGCCTCTACCGGCTCGCCATTGACTGTCACGCCTGCGATCTCTCTTCCTTCGACTCTCGGCTCAAAGGTCAGGTCGAGATTCGTGTTTGCCATCACGACGTCTTTATATGCGCCGGTCAGGTTTGCAATCGTCTGCTCTTCCCCATCGATTGACAGCTTCACCGTTGTCGGGTAGCTTACTGTCAGGGTATGTTCGCTCGGAATCACCGGTTCGTCGGGAATATCCTCCGAGTTCGGCGTGGTCATCGCTGCATAGAGGATATTCTTTGCAACCCCTATCGCCATCTGTCTGGCATCTTCCGGAAGCGCTTCTGCATCCGCGATGGCACGTTCCAGGCGTTCCAAACTGGTTTGTGTGAAGTTTGTGGTATCCGTTGCCTTGGCCTGCGCCAAGATTTCTGCTAGTTTCTCACGATCCTCTGTCGTATCGGCCCGGAAATCGGTCCTAATTTCCAACTCTTCGGAAGTTGCGATCACTTGCTCATCCTTGAGAGCGACGAGCTTGACATAATAAGTTCCCGCTTCTGGAACGGTAAAGGCTACCTTATCCTTGGCATGGCTTCCATGATACCGGATATTGGTTTCTTCATGTGTATATACACCGGGTTCTATACCATAGAGCACCTTGTAGCCATTTGCACCGGAATTCAACGGATAATAGGCCAGTAAGGTATTATATGCGGAAGTAATGTCCACTTCCAAAATAATGGGCTTTTGCAGTTCTGTCAGTTCCTCGTCGTTCAAAGGCCGCACAAGAACATTGTCGACGTCAAAACTACGCTGATAACTCCGTACACCAATCTTACCTGTCTGATAACGGCTATCAGCATCAGTCCATTGATGCACCAGTTTTCCGTCAATGTAGAACTGGAAGGTATCATGCCATACAATCACTTGAAGGGTATAAGTTTTCCCAACTTCAAACTGGAAGCCTGCCTCCCTGGCGACTTGATGCCAGCTCCCATCACCATAACCCATGATCCAATAATCATGTCCTATGCCAAAATAATAACCATGGAAATTATCTGCACCGGAACCTTCGTTTGTGCTACGGAAGATGATTCCTGCGTTCTGATCGTTTTCCTGGGTTAAGGTAATGTCCGCCTTGACGACATAATCACTCCATGCATCATCCCCAGCCATTGCTTTGACATCGTCGTCCGTGCCAAAATGCATGACGCCGTCTGCAACCTGGATCTTATCGACCGTACCATGTTTGGTCCACACAGCATTGGAGGCATCCGCATCGGAAAAATCATCTGAGAAGTTTGCCTCTATATAAGGTGGATACTCAGATCCTGTTTGGCCGTCACCGTCCTCAAAGTCCGCAAAGACTTTCAGATCTTCTTCCGTCACCGGACGGACGTCAATTCCGTTGGCAGTAAATGCTTCCTTCCAGGAACGGAAGCCGACTGTTCCCACTGCATAACGGCTGTCGCGGAAACGATAGACAAGTTCATTATCGACATAAATCGCAAAATATTCACCGCGGGCAACCACCTTAATGGTATAGACCTGTCCTGCCTGGAAATCATGTGGAATCCCAATCAGCTGGTTCCAGCTTCCATTGGCAAAGCCTACGACGATCCCGTTCTTTCCAATACCTGCATAGTATCCATAGTACTCATCCGCGTTATTACCAAATTGGGTTCCACGGAAAATCAACCCAACATCCCGGAATTCATTTTTATCAATTGTGACCTGTGCTTCAACAACATAGTCAGACCAATCATAGGCTTCTTCTAAGTCCAAAACTGCCTTAACACGTTCTCCCGAGCCAAAGTGAATCTGGGACGCGCTGTCCGACACTTTTTGAATCTCCACCAATCCCTCTGGATCATACAGAAGCCAATCGCGTTCTGTCTCTTCTACTGTTCCAAATCCAGAATACGAAGCCTGAGGCACATTGGGATCTGGCTTTGAAATATCATCCGAACCCGGCTGAATAACGCACTCTTTCGCAGTCTCTTCCCCTTGAATCATCGCAGTGACCCGGACATAACAAGCTTTTGACTCATCAATCCCACGCAGGGTAATTGTTCCTGTTTCAAAGCCTGTGACCGTATTGGTATATGCGCCTTCCTGTGTACCATATTCAACGCGGAACGGCGTTTCCTGTGCATCAAGATTGGTGATTACCGTCACAGTATCGTCTGAGCGCTTGGTATGTACAATCCGAATCTCGTCTACAGAGCGGCGAACTGGTACCACTTCCAGCTGATCGGCACGAGCATCCACTAAACGGATGTTGTTGTATTGACCAGCATCGAACCGGAGGTCTCCGGAAATCAAACTCTTCAAATTTTCAACTGTTGCCGAACCGGTCGAGAGATCGATTTCTTGGGAGTACTTTCCATTGATTACCAGAAGTCCCTTTCCCTCCCCGCGAATTTGCAGGGTATAATCGCGCGCTTCAGGTACTACCACATTGTCAAATTCCTGATAGGTTGTTCCATGAACCGTGATTTCCTTTGAATCTACGGCGGCTGTCTTTACGATGGTAGCAGAGGGTTCCCCTATCTTCGGAAAATGTGTGATGCGCAGTCGGCCACATCCATACGGAATCAACTCGATATCCTCCACCAGACTCTCGTCGTACGGGGTCGGTCCAAAGGGTTGTGGTCCAGCCATATTGCCATCCAAGGTCCAAGAGGGGATGATCTGGCCTTTGCCTTTTAAGGTAACCGGAGCATTGTCCACAGAAAAGGGTTGAAGCGCCACTTCATTCGTCTCAACGATTTCAAAACTTTCCTCCGGATTCTCGCGATTGACAACCAGGCCATAATTCCAGCGGCTAGCTGGATAGATTTCGCGCAATGGGGACTGCTCTTGATGCGCCTGTTGGATGTCGCGTGCGTCGTTGCTATCTTCTGTTCGCCAATCTTCTTCGATCTTAAGGCTGAAAATCAGAGGACCTTTTTCCACAGCAACCGAGTCGTTGTACCATGTTGAGGTTTCTAGTTCACTCGGAAGGCGCAAATCCACCTCGTCTCCTGCCTGCCAATCGCGTTTGATTGTATAATATTCACCGGTAATCACGCCTTCTTGTTCTTCTCCATTGACAGAGACTGCCGGGGCCTCACACCACTCTGGAATACGCAGTTTTAATTCAAATTCTGCGGTTTCACCGTTATATGTCAGATGAACAGCATCCTTAAAAGGATAATCTGTTTCCTGAACAAATTTCGCTGTTTTTCCATCCGCTACCTTAGCTGTCACACTGTTCGGTCCATAGGCAACCAGTGCCAGTCCATTGTCCTCGGTCGCCATCCACATATTCTGGACAAATTTAGGCCAACCCATGTGACAATTCGGGAAACAGCATTCAAATCCCGCCGGAGCGCCGTAGGCAATATCGTCTCCATGGTCACAGTCGAATTCATGATACCCCACTGTGGAGATCACCTGGTTTTGCAGCTGATAGTAACACTGCCCGCTAAAATCGGGAGTAAAACAAGCGGGTAAAGAATTGTAGGCGAGGCGTTCCATATGGTCTGCTGTCCAGACATCCCCAAAGATACGTTCGGAGATTTCCGCAGTCAACAGGCCTTCCACCACGCTACACGTCTCAGTGCCGCGGGTGGAACGGTTGTCCCGTGCCGCTTCATCTGCATTGGGTTGATTGTCAATACGGCCGTGGTCTACGCTGTAGTTAAAAATACCATTGCGATAGGCTGTCTTGTCCGCCTCGTCACGGCTCAGCTGATAGTAGACCGATGGAGTCTTCATCCCTTGTGTGGTATTTACAACATGTTCACGCACAGTCGTATTATTACATTTATCCTGCCAATCCCAAGACTGTTCATAAAGCATGGTTCCCAAGTCCAACAGCCACTGGCTCTCCTCCGGGTTGGACGGGTCATATACCTGGTTGTAGAACCAAAAGACACATTCGAGGTTATCTCCTCCACGTGCATCGCCCCAATCACTAAGCGGACGGTTTGGCAGTTCTTTTTCCTGATACCGATAATACTTTTCAAAAAATGGGAGCACTCGTTCATCCGGATTCCCCTGTTGTACTGTGGCCTCATAGTAGTCACGCATCCCCATCAGAGCAGGCATGCGCGACCACCAATTTTCTAAACTGCTATTCGGGCCAAAGGCACCGGATTCTGTTTGACTGCTGAGAATGGCCTCTACCCATTGCTGCACTTCCTCTTTCAAGGCCGCATCGTCTAGCGCATAAGCCAAAGCGACAAGCCCCCGGAAGAAATATGTCCCTTTCTCCCAGTTGTCTCCGCTTTGATGGTTGAGCCATTCGCTGGTCTCATAGTTGTAATTGTTGAATTTCTTCATGTTGCCGGTCAGATTATCCTTTTGTAGCAAAAGCTGATTTTCCAACCAATCACGCGCCTTTACTGCCCCCAACGGTAATTGTACCAGTGGGGTTTCCAAAAGCTCTCCCTGGTTGGATACATAGTTTTGATTTCCTCTCCGGGAAGGCTCCTCTTTGGCGGAAACAGGCATCGCCATACTGCACAGCATCGAAACTGCTAAAACACAGGCTGAAACCCGCCGCCAAAGCTTTCCGGTTCGTTTCATAGAATTGACTCCTCCTATCCAGTCTGGCATCCTTTGGCCATTTTTACATTTATCAGTATACCAAACTCATCTATGCAAGTATTTACAATTTTTCGATATAATTTTATATTTTTTTAATATTAATTCTAAAATTTATATTATTATCGCTCAACGATACTTTTGTCGATAGCAATATATTTATAGAATAGTAACACTGTATTTGGTTGCCTTTATTTTTTATAATTTTTAATATCCATCAAAACAAGTATTCTTTAATACCGTTCGATAAACAGCCGATAGCGCAAAAATTTTTATTTTAGCTGCTAACTTCTGTTTTCACAACATCTTGCAGGAAAATAATAGGCTTTTACTTTTGTACATTGTATCCGTTCAGCCTTTCTAGTGCTTAAACGCAAAAATACCACCTCAGATTTTCTAAGGTGGTGTTTTATTCTCTCTATTTGCTTCTAGCTTTTGTTCGTAACTTTAACGGTATCGATCGATCTGGATTCCACCAAGCATCACCAGAATAATTTTTCCAGTCTATTTTCCAATGGTCCACTTGTTCGTATTGTTCTACTCCACATGTTCATGCCAATCGGATGCAATCCAGGTTTTACCCGATTCTCCTGGCGTCTCACTAGCGGACCCATACGCTTGTGTCTTCCATCCGACATTTTCTCATCTAAAGGTTTCGGTCACGTCACCACAATTCATAAACTTGTCTAGGAAAACCATAATTTTTCCAAATCGCTGCATTCTGTAGAAAGACTCAATCCTATTTCAAACCCTGATTGACTGTATTGCTCCAACCTTTTTCCATAAAAAACTATCCATGATTTAGAATATCACGTTGAAGGCTCATATTCGCTACGAGCATATAATCGTCTTTCAATGCCGTCCCATCTGGAACTCTCCAGGTGACAGACATCTTTGGGATTCTGCTTTTAATTCGTCAGGAATTCAATCGGTTAGTATATCAATCTGATAGGTATTGGTCTACGTTTTCTAAACGTTCACTTTTACTGATACAGACAACTCTTATATCAACAGGAATGGGGGCACTACTAGGGAAATTCAATATTTTCTTCTCTATAATATATCCTTTTGCTCCACACATTGTACACCCTTTCTGCCTCCCGTGGCTCTCTTCAAGCAGTTTGATAAAGACGCCACTAGTCGAATATATGTAACGAAACATATATGCTATTGCCCAAAATCAATTATCCGCATCTAGTATTATGAAACATATTTCATAACATTTTTTACCTTTTGCATATGAAGGATGACAAAATTCTGTTGTTGGATTAGAACTTAACCTTGCATTTCAATTTAAGCTCTAACTTATTGCATCCTTTGGATATACAATTTAAAACTTACTTTGATATTTAATCGTTTCCACAATATTGGGAATTATATAGAATTACATATAAATTTAAGCACAAACACAACACTTTTACATGTATGGCATGTATTTAACACACTTCAATTATCCATTCGTAGATTCCTTTCCTTGTTTCCAGCCTCCCTCATCAACTGGAATAAAATCATCTATAAATGACGAAACTGTTTCTAAACGATTTGGGACATGTTGTATCTGTCGCATCATTCCTCGGCTGGATTGGAGGATCATTTCGCATGGAGAAACACATTTTGATCCTGGCAACCACCCACGATTTCCTCTGGAAATTCGAACGGGAGGATGTCAATCTGTTACAGCAAATGGGGTTCGTGGTTCACTATGCGACGAATATCAAAGAGCCCACATATGTCTCCTATAAGAAAGACATCCAAAGGATGGGGGTACAAATTCACCACATCGAAATTGCAAGATCTCCCTTTTGCTTCGGGACAACTGTAAAGCGCTCCAGCAACTTCTACAGCTGATTGATCGGTATTCTATCCAGGCCATCCACTGCCACACACCCGTCGGTGGATTGTTGGGCCGGCTCGCCGGAAGACTCTGTAGGAATCTTTCTCCCCTGATCCTCTACACTGCACACGGCTTTCATTTTTACCGGGGTGCTCCTTTATTTAACCGCTTGGTCTACTATCAAGTGGAAAAAAAATTGGCGAACGACACGGATGTACTGATCGTCATCAATGGGGAGGACTTTAAAGCCGCTCAAAAATTTCACCTTAAACCGGGAGGCCGTCTCTATCAAATTCCAGGCGTTGGGTTAGATCAGAATGTTTTTCACCCGCTCCCCGATCAACGGCGAAACGTCCTCCGGGATCAACTTGGAATTGGAAATCACGATTTTTTTCTTCTCTCCGTGGGCGAACTCAATGAAAACAAGAACCACCGTGTCGTTTTGGAAGCTCTGGCAGAAATGAAGCGCCAGCATAAGGACTTGTCACACATCCGCTATGGAATTTGTGGAGATGGCTTTCTCCACGGACGCATTCAACAATGGATACAAGAATGGGGCCTTGAGAAGCAAGTTATACTCTTTGGGTATCGTACACAGGTTTCGGAAATTCTCGGTTGTGCCGATGCCTCTGTTCTTTCTTCAAAGCGAGAGGGACTTGGAATGGCAGGACTGGAATCACTGGCCATGGGAGTCCCCGTCCTTGCTGCTGATAACCGCGGAACACGCGAGTACATGGTGCACGGCCAGAATGGTTTTGTTTGCGAGCGCAACGAAGCAGCTGCATTTATCGAAGGCATTGAATTTTTTCTGCGGTTAGGCCCAGAAGAACGCGCAATGATAAGGGACCGTTGCTGTGAATCCGCAAAACCCTTCGCAAAAGCTTATACCAACGCCATCATGCAAGAAATCTACGCCGAGGTGAATCGTAGGATTGAACAACGTATGTATAAGCCGTCCTATAAAAATCAGCATCATCATGGGGGTATTTAATCCACGTGTCAAAGAACGATTTTTTCGTTCGATTCAATCTATGATTGTACAAAGCTTTTCTGCCTGGGAATTGCTCCTGTATGACGACGGATCTTCGGAGCCCTATGCCACTGCGATCCGATCCGCAGCAGACCTGGATTCCCGGATACTGCTCATTCGGGCCCCGCAAAACCATGGGCTCGCTGATGCATTGAACACCTGTATACGGACTGCCAAGGGAGACTATATCGCCCGAATGGACGACGACGATTTTTCCACGCCCGACCGGCTTTACAAGCAATATCGGTTCTTAGAGGAACATCCAGAGTATCAATGGGTGGGAAGCTATGCAGAACTTGTGGATTCACAAGGAAAATGGGGGATTCTGAGAGTTCCAATCGTTCCACAGGCCCGCGATTTTCTCCACAATTCCCCATATATCCATCCATCCGTCCTGTTTCGCAAAGAGGTACTCATCCGCAATGGAGGATACAACCCAGCAAGGGTATTTTTTCAATGTGAGGATTACGAGCTGTTTATGCGTCTGCATCAAAACGGGGAGCGAGGATATAATCTTTCGGAACCGCTTCTAGAATATTGGGAGGATCGGGACTCCTATCGAAAGCGAACGTATCGGCGGCGCATCCGCGAGATGAACCTACGTTACCATGGCTTTCAAGCATTGGGTATTCTCCATACCTCGACATTTTTCTATGTCCTGAAACCGCTACTGGTCGGGGCGCTTCCTGTTTCCCTCCAATATTCCATCAAACGTTGGGAACAGCAAAAGCGCATCAACGGCAAAAAAGGGAGGTAAGCGAAGTCCATGCAGGATGATCGGCTCGCGCTGTATCAGCGCGAATGTCAAAATAGTCCCCAAATTGTGCACGCCCTTCAGGAACTGCCTCTCATAGGAGAGGATGCCATCTCCATCGTTTGCCGGTATGTGTTGGCTCCAGCATTGGGCGGGTTTACTCAGTGGCTTCTCAAGGAAGCCTGTAAAGCACAAAAACAGCGGCTCTACTTCTTGGCGCGGGACGGATATTTGATGTATCGTGCCGCGCTTCTTTTCTGTGAAAAGCAACGGCTTCCCATCGAATGCCGCTATTTGAGCTGCTCTCGTTATTCTCTTCGGATTCCAATTTTTCATTTGGATACAGAGGCCGCCCTTGCATACCTCTGCCGGGGTAGCTTACAAATCAGCCTGGAACGAATTCTCACACGCGCAGGGCTTACAGCCGATGAAAAGGAGGCTGTTTTCCAGAGACTCTCCCTACCCTATGGGCCAACAGTACGTCTCTCTCATACCAGGTTGGCGCAAATTCATGAAAGTCTGCGTCAATGTAGCACATTTCTCGCGGCCATGAACCGCCATTCAGCGGAAGCGATGCCAGCGTTAAAGGGGTATTTGTCCCAGGAAGGGCTTTTGGAGGACAGAACCGACGCCATTGTTGACAGTGGGTGGACAGGTTCTATGCAGATGGTCCTAAACGAAGTTCTTTCCCACATGGGACGAATTCGGCCGTTGAGTGGATACTACTGGGGACTTTATGAGTTACCTGTCCATGCAAATCGCACATTGTACCATTGCTATGATTTTTCCCCCACATCGCCTCTCAAAGCGAAAGTTTTTTTCAATAATTGCTTATTTGAGGCCATTTTTACCGCTCCACACGGTATGACAACCGGATACCGAAAACTTGGGGACCAATATGTCCCCCATTACGGATTCTCAGATGCACGCCGGAATGCATTTGTCGAACGTATAGAAGCGGAGATATTCCCCTATATCGAGCGGTTGGCGGAACATACACAAATACTGGAGCTTTCATCCGAAGACCTATACAATGACCGAACCATTATACAACGGCTCCTCCAACGGTTCATGGCGGCCCCTTCTCCAGCAGAGGTTGCATGCTTTGGGTCCCTTCCCTTCTCCGATGACGTATTGGAAGGCGAGGAGCAACCTATCGCCTTCCCACTAACCGAGAAAGAATTGACACAAAGTCACCCGCTTCACAAACTCGTTGCCATATCCGGACGCGGGAAGCTCCCTCCCCGCGAAAGCGCATGGTATGAGGGAAGTGTGGTTCGCTGCGGAAAGCATATCCGGTATCATCTGTGGCAGTATACTCTGTATCAATGGATGCGGTACAGTCGAAAACGCCTTATGTATATGAGGGGAAAAAGGAGGGACAGCCGATATGGTTGATACAAAGCAGAGCAAGCAATATGCATTTGTCGTCCAGCAACTGACAGCCAGGGAAATCAAACGAAAATATGCCCGGTCGTATCTTGGAATTCTGTGGAGCGTCCTGAACCCTCTCCTCTCGATGGTGGTTCTCTCTCTGATTTTTTCACAGCTATTCCGGCGTTCCATAGACAATTATCCCATCTACTACCTGACAGGTTATCTCCTATGGCAAACCTTCACAGGGGCAACCACCGCCGCTATGACCGCCCTTGTAGACAACAAGATGCTATTGCTTAAAGTAAAATTCCCCATGGACCTGTTTATCCTCACAAGAGTTTACACCGCCCTAATCAATCTGGGCTATTCTGTCATCGCCTATATCATCATGCTTTTTGTATTCCAGGTTCCTGCGAAGTGGACTATGTTTCTGTCCCCTTTGATTGTTTTCTTTCTCTTTCTCTTTTCACTCGGGATTTCCTATATACTGGCTACTGCTTATGTATTCTTTGGCGATATAAAGCACCTGTACACCGTTTCGCTGACAATATGGATGTACTGTTCTGCCATCTTTTATCCGGTCGAGCAGCTTCAGGGTATGATTCGCGTCATCATTTGGAACAATCCTATTTACACCTACATCCACTGTATGCGAAAAGCGGTGATGGTAGGCGAACTGCCGACTCGCATCGAATGGATACAGATGCTTTTTTGGAGTGTGGGTATCTACTTGATCGGCTATCTGATTTTTAAAAAAAGCCGAAACCGAATCATGCAAAAAATCTGACGGAGGCGTCTGAAATATGCCATGGCAAACGAAAACAGCCACCCCGCACCAAACACCCAATGAACCGTCTCCTGCCATTGTGGTCAGCCATGTGACCATGCAATTTAAACGAGCAAAGGATGAAGCAACCAGTCTCAAAGAACTGCTTGTACGAACGCTGCGCAGGCAACACCGCTACGAAATCTTTCTGGCATTGGACGACATCAGCTTTACCATTCAGCCCGGCGAGGTAGTTGGTATCATTGGCACAAATGGCTCTGGGAAAAGTACCCTTCTCAAGATCATCTCCGGCGCCCTGATTCCGACCTGGGGCAGAGTACAGGTCGATCGAAAAAAGGTTCAACTTTTGACACTGGGAACCGGTTTTGACCCGGAACTGACCGGAAGGGAAAATGTCTACCTAAATGGAGCAATCATTGGATACCCTCAAAAATTCATCGATCAAAACTACTCCGCCATTGTGCGTTTCGCGGAGTTGGAGGGCTTTATGGAGGAAAAGGTACGAAATTATTCCTCTGGAATGGTTTCGAGGCTTGGCTTTGCGATCGCCACGATCCGGGACACCCCCGAAATCCTCATTTTGGATGAAGTATTAAGCGTAGGAGACATGTTCTTCCGGCAAAAAAGCGAAGCCCGCATTCGAGAAATGATCCATGGCGGTTCCACCGTTCTGCTGGTGTCTCACTCCACCTCCGTCATCGAAAACAATTGTACCCGGGCTATTTGGATTGAAAAAGGCCATCTTCGCGCTTCTGGCACTCCCAAAGAGGTTTGCCGCGCGTATGAAAAACTGAAGGAGATGTGAGTGTTGAAGGACCGGCTCTATGCACTCTTTGTAAATCGCGTTCCAGGAATCCGTGACCGGTATCGCAAAAGCCGGGAAACAAAGGCAGCACGTTGGAAATCGCTCCTACTCTTGTTGGGACTCAACCTCCAGTATTATGTATTCTTTCGCAGAAGCTTGGCATATCCAGAGCGGAGTCCCATGTATGAAGAAAAACGTCTATACAGCAGCGGAAGTGAGTCGTCCCTCTCACAGCGGGAGGCCCCCGAGGCATTCGCCGCAAGGCTAGCTTCCTTTGATGTTATCTCCTTCGATGTGTTTGACACCCTCCTTTTCCGGCCATTTTCCCACCCAACGGATCTCTTTTATTTGATGGGTATGGCGTTGTCCTATCCAGACTTCCGTCAAATTCGTATTGACGCCGAAAAACAGGCTCGGAAAGAAAAAAAGAATAACGCCAATACGTTCGAGGTATCTCTGTCCGATATTTGGGAGATTATGGAGCGGGAAACTGGCATCCCCCAAAAATATGGGATACAGGTGGAGGAGGAATGGGAACAACGGTGCTGCTTCGCCAATCCATATATGTTACAAGTGGTCCATGCGCTGCTAAGGCGTGGCAAGGTGGTAATAGCTACCTCGGATATGTATCTACCTGCTGCCTTCATCCAAACGCTTTTGAGCCGCTGTGGTTATCGTTCATTGGTCGGTTGCTTTGTCTCCTGCGAATTTGGAACATCCAAGGGAGATGGCCGCCTTTATGAGGTACTCCGCCGTTCCTTCGGCCAGACAAAGACATATGTGCACGTCGGAGATCACCCCGAGGCCGACTATCAACAGGCTATGCGCCATCACATGCAGGCCATCCTTTACGCCAACGTCCACCATATGGGAAACCTTTACCGTCCGATGGATCTCTCCGCCATTGTTGGCAGCGTGTATCGTGGAATTATTAACACCCATATACACAATGGGCTCCGGACTTACTCACGCGAATACGAATATGGTTTTATTTATGGCGGCCTATTCGTAACCGGTTATTGCCAGTTTATCCATCAATATGTCCAAGCGCACAGTATAGAGAAAATCTTATTTTTATCCAGAGATGGATTTGTCCTTCTCCAAGCATACCGGCAGATGTATCCAAAAGAGACTACTCGAACCACATATGCGCATTGGTCTCGGCTGGCAGCGATCAAGTTATGCGCCGGCGATTACCGCTCCGAATACTTCCGAAGGTTTCTTACCCACAAAGTCGATCAAAAGTACACCATCCAGCAGATTATAAAAAGCATGGAACTGGATCGTCTGCTTGATACGCTCTGTCAAACAGTGAAGGTGGAGCCGGATACGGAATTGACGTATAAAAATGTGGGAACCATTCAAAAATATTTGATGAACCACTGGGGGGACATCCAACATCTCTATCAAGAGCAGGTGGAAGCTGGCAAAGTGTATTATTTCCAACTTTTAAAAGGGTGTCACCGTGCTGTGGCCGTGGATATTGGCTGGGCGGGCAGTGGCGCCATCCTGCTCGACCATGCAGTCAATCGCCTTTGGCTTCTAGATTGTCCGATCACCGGGATTCTCGCCGGGACAAATTCCTGTTACAGTCCAGAGATAGATGCGAGCGAACCGTTCTTGTTCGCAGGCAAACTGGTCAGCTATCTTTATTCCCAAGGCGTGAACCGCGACCTTTGGAAGTATCATGATCCCGCACAAGGCCACAATCTTTACTGGGAACTCCTGTTGGGCGCTCCAGAAGGTAGCCTTAAAGGGTTCTATTGGGATCAATCGGGAAACTGCCAATGCCGGTTCAAAGAAAATGTTCCAAATCCAGAACGAATTCACGAGATCCACCGGGGAATTCTGGATTTTGTAAAACAGTTTTTAGCTGTGGAAGACCGCTTTGGTTGTGACATTCCCATTCCTGGAAGGGACGCCTATGCGCCCATGGTGAGTGTCTGTAGCCGAAAGAATAAATCGTTTCGAGAAGGTCTGGAGGGGTTACTGGATGAAACACATATTGCATAACGGGTCCGATAAACCGCTTGTTTTGTATCACGCTATCAGTTCTTATCAGCTTCTGGAAGTGATTCTCCACCGCTTGACCTATCACAAAAAAGAGTGGGCTGTATTGATTCTGCCGGATTTTATCCTGCAAAAATATCCACAGTACAAACGATTAGTTACACAGCATCTTTTCGATGAAGTGTATCTCTTTCCCTATTTGCACATCCTGCATCGCACGGAAAAGCAGATTCTCGAGGATGTAAAACAATGCTACGAACAGATCGTCCCCTACCCCATCGCCGACTTTTCCGAGGTTTATGTTGCAGGAGCGCATTTTTACTTTTCCTTGTATCTCATTCAAAACCGGATTCCTTTCTATTTTTTTGAAGATGCTGCCGGGATGTTGAGCAAATCGCAGGAACTATATGAAACTTTGGCGGCCAGCTTTCCTACACATGCAAAGATTGCCCGTAAATATCGACTGTTCAATGGAGAAAATCCCTACATTTACCGGGTAATCTGTTTGAAGAAAGCACAGACCATCGACGTCTCCGACGAACGATACCTGGATTTTTCCGTGGAGGAAGCCTTACAAAATCTTCCGGAACGGGAGCGAAAAAACCTGATTCATTTTTTCTTAAAGCATCGCCTTTGGACAAAAGCTGAAGCCATTTTATTAACCCAACATTTTGCCAATCTCAATATGATGAGCGAAGAAGAGCAGATTCGCTCGTACAAGCTCCTTCGGGTCAGCGCCCTTCAGAATGTACGCCTCATTATTAAAAAGCATCCGGACGATTATTTAAACTACCGGAAGATCTTCCCTGACGCAGAATTGATCAAAGAAATCTTTCCAGCAGAACTTCTCCCCTATGTTTTTTGGCGAAAGCCCACCTCCATCTATACGTTTGATTCCACCAGCTGTGAGAATCTTGGTAAACACTTTTTGATTCAGAAGATCGAGAGGAAATCCTATGCAGAATAATCTGGTTTTGATTGTTGTCAATTCGGTATACCAACTTTTTACTGCAGTACACATGCGAAGAAGCCTTCTTGCAGACAGATTGGTCGACCTTCTGGTCACGGACGTCACTTCCGTTCTGAATGAAACGATTCCCCGGCTGCAAGAAACAGGACTGTTTGAACGAGTGATCTCCGGGACTACCAAGGAGCTCAACAAAAAATATGCGGCTGCTCCAGCAGATGTACTCAATGAAGGTTTTCAAAATATCGATCGGACGTTGCGTTGGAATCTAAATGAGGAACTCGCCAGTTATTCGGAAATTTACTTTTCCAATTTTGATCCCTTTATCCGCATGTTGGCCTGCCTATACGAAGCCTCTCCCTGCGAATTCATCTGCTATGAGGATGGCTTCTCCTCCTACGTGATCGACTATCTTCGGGAAAACCGGGCTGCCATCAACCGCCACCCGGAGGGTGGGAAAATTCGAAACAAGGTCCATCGAGTTTTACTCTATGAGCCACACCTTGCCCTGCGTGGGGATTCCCTCACCAATCAGGCCTTGCCTAAAATCGACCGGCGCGATCAGGAGTTGAAACTCCTGCTGAATTATATTTTCGACTATAAAAAGCCGGAGGAATGTATGGACTTCATCTTTTTGGAACAGTCCTTTCGGGCCGAAGGCATTAAAACCAACGATCTTGCACTGATGCAATTATGCCAACAAACGGTTGGGCCCGGCCGATTCCTTGTAAAGCCCCATCCAAGGAATCCGGAAAATCTTCCCTTTCAGCTTGGATTAACCCGCAAATATCCCACAGGAGCGCCGTGGGAACTCTTCCTTCTGAATGAAAGCCCTGATCGCCGCACCATCATCACCGTCTGCTCCAATGCAGCGCTGACAAGCCGCATTGTATTTGGAATGGACATCAACACGTTGATGTTGTACCGCCTTTTTGAAGGAAAAGTCCTTTGGAAGGAAGATGCCGTTCTAAAGCAGTATCTGCGTAAGTTCCGGCGGCAGTTTGCCGGAAAAAATTATTATGTGCCACAAACGATCTACGAGCTACAGGATATACTCAAGTATTTAGGAGGCCGCCATGAATCAACCAATCAAAGTTTCCATCATTATCCCTGTTTATCAAGTCGAAAACTATCTTGAGCGGGCTGTCGATTCTGTTTTGGCGCAAACCCTGCAAGAAAAGGAGATTATCCTGGTAGACGACGGCAGTGAAGACGCTTCCCCACAGATTTGCGACCGCTATGCACTGGAATATCCCGATCTTATCCATGTGATCCATAAGGAGAATGAGGGGCTTGGATTGGCGCGCAATACCGGTGTCCGGGCTGCTAAAGGGGAATACATCGCCTTTCTTGATTCAGATGACACCGTTGAACCGGAAATGTATGAGGAGATGTATCAAAAAGCCGTCGAACAGGATTTTGATATCGTGATGTGTGATGTCAAAATCCTTTACGTGGATGAAAATCGAACCAGTACGGTTTCAACTTATCCCCATGAACAGATCGATCTGTCCGACTACATTGCCAACGGCAATAATATCACATACAGCGTCAATAAGCTGTTTCGAAGGACTATCTGGGAAGAGAACCAATATGAGAAAATGCTCTTTGAGGACATCTCGCTCATTCCTTCTCTGATTACAAGATATCCCCGTATCGGTTATATTCCCAAACCTTTCTATCATTACTACCGGCGTGCAAACACCATCTCGACCTCTCTGGTGGGAAACATGGTCGACATCATCCAGGCTTTTCGTAACTTTATCGACACCAGTGACCAAGATTACCGTGATGAGGTGATCTATTGTGTCGCAAAACAATTATATTGGAATATGACACAGTCCAGGATACTTTTTCAAGCGGACTTTATCGATCTTCTAAAAGAGTATCAAAAGGACTTCTTGCTCAATTCCTACATCGCTCATGATGAAAAAATTCGGAGAATCCTAGATTTTCTCAAAGAGGAAATCCTTCCGGATCAAATCATCTGTGTTCATTTTGGGCGCCCGCTCCCCACTGAATTTCTGGAAGAACTCCAGACGAATTTCCCCAAAACGCGCCTGATCGACGCGGATGAGCGTTATTTCGCACAGGAAGAACTTCCCGAAAATGTTCACCAAGCTTGGGACGAAGGATACCTCGCCTATGTAGAGGAATACTGTGCCCTGAAAATCCTCTGTGAAGAAGGAGGAATTGTTCTTACTCCGGAGATGCACACAAATTTGCAGTTCAAGAAGCTGCGGCTTCATACAATTTTTTTTGGTTTTGAAAACGAAGAAGAGCTGACAACCGGTTGCTTTGGAGCGGTCAAAGGGCATTATGTCATACAAGCTTTGCTCAGCACCTATGAGATGGATACCATTTTCAACAAGGCATTCCTCCCACTAAAAGACCGCCTGCGGGATTTTCTGGTCCTCCATTTCAATTTGAGGGTCAATGGGAGGAAACAGCTTTTGAAAAAAGAGATTCAGATACACCTGCCCAGTGTTCTGGCCTTCGACATGAAGGACGGCGAAAACTGCTGCAAACTGGGCGGTTATCCGGTTCCAGACGGATACGAAATTGTCAGCGATGCCGTCCTGAAAATGTGGTCAAACCGACTGTTGG
Organism: Anaeromassilibacillus sp. SJQ-1; assembly: GCF_046693725.1. Taxonomy (NCBI): domain Bacteria; kingdom Bacillati; phylum Bacillota; class Clostridia; order Eubacteriales; family Acutalibacteraceae; genus Anaeromassilibacillus; species Anaeromassilibacillus sp. SJQ-1. The sequence continues at coordinate 385,552 of NZ_JBKEIV010000048.1, forward strand.
AGAACTGGAATCTTTATAAACAAGAACTTAACCGAAAACGCCCTGCTCCTTCAAAACCTGCGCCAGCCCCCAGTAAAACGCGTCCTCCAGAATGGTATGAGCGGGAACTGCACAGGCAAATCGAGGAGGTCGTGGCCACTTATGAAAACTCCACCAGTTGGCGAATCACCAAGCCGGTTCGTGCACTTGGAGAATGGTTTGGAAAGCGAGGTAAAGCATAATGCGAACAGTCGCAATCATTCCCGCGCGGTATGACTCAAGCCGATTGAAAGGAAAACCTTTGGCAGATCTCTGCGGGAAACCGATGATCTGGTGGGTATATACACAGGTATGTAAATCCGAAAAGATCGATGCGGTCTATGTGGCAACAGACCATGAAGCGATTGCACAGGTCTGTGCACAACACAAGATGGCCTATGTTATGACATCTCCTGATAACCGGACGAGCACCGAACGTATCTACGAGGCTGCACAGACCATTCCCGCGGATCTTTATCTCTGTATCAACGGAGATGAGCCCTTAATCGACCCTCTCCTAATTGAGCAAATCCTCCCAAGCGAAATAGCGGGGTTCTTTGCAGCCAATCTAATGACAAAAATTCATTCTCCAGTGGAAGCGGTTGATGATTCCAATATCAAAGTGGTAACCGATTGTGATGGCTATGCACTTTTTATGTCGCGCAGCCCGATTCCGCATCCAAAGTCCAGTATTCACTTCGACTTTTATAAACACCTTGGGGTTCTCGCCTATTCGATGGAAGCTCTACGTTTTTTTGCAGAAACGCCCAAGGGTGCAATTGAAAAAATCGAAGATATCAACGAACTTCGTTTTATTGAACACGGAAAAAAGCTAAAAATGATACCAGTTGAAGCACACATGCTTTCGGTCGATACACCAAAAGATCTAGACTATGTTCGAGGGATTATTCAACAAAAATTGGAACAGGGGGAAATCCAGCTGTGAGTCTTCAAATATTGGATTGTACGCTGCGGGATGGCGGCTATATCAACGATTGGCGTTTTGGTCGTAAGACCATTACTTCGATCCTGGACAAGCTAGAATGTGCTAAAATCGACATCATTGAGTGTGGCTTTTTAACTGGCATGGTACAAGAAAAAGAGTGCTCGCTGTTTAACAGTACAGCAGACATTGAAGAGGTCCTACCGAAGCGGGAACGTTCTTCCATGTACGTTGCCATGATTGCCATCGGAGAAAAGGAATTGCATCCTTCTAAATTGACACCCTATGATGGCAAAAGTATCGAAGGTATCCGGCTGACCTTTCACAAAAATGAGATTGATCTGGCAATTGAATGGGCCCATATTATCATGGAGAAAGGATACCGCGTTTTTATGCAGCCTGTGGGTACCGTATTTTATAGCGATATAGAACTTCTTCAGTTGGTAGAAAAAATGAATCAATTGAAGCCATATGCCTTCTATATTGTAGATACACTGGGAAGCATGTATCGGAATGAGGTCTCGCACCGCTTCTATCTGATTGACGAAAACATGGACCCGCAAATTCACTTGGGGTTCCATGGACACAACAACATGCAGTTAGCTTTCTCAAACGCACAAGTATTGGGAAAAATTCAAACAAAACGTACGTTGATACTAGATTCCTCTGTTTATGGGATGGGGCGTGGAGCTGGCAACCTCCCGACAGAACTTATCACACAGTATATCAACAAAAATATCGCCTCGCGGTATGATGTGACCATGGTCATGGATATTTATGATGAGTACATTGCCGCTATTCGAAAAAAATACGAATGGGGCTACACAATGCCTTATCACATTGCCGCTAACAATGTCTGTCATCCGAATTACGCTGCATATCTCATCAATAAACAAACTTTAACCATGAAAGATATTGAAAAAATAATTCAGTCCATTCCGGATGCATACAAAGTTCTATATGATCGTTCTCTGATCGAGCAGCTTTATATACAGTTTCAAAGTCGGAAGATCGATGATCGTGCAGCTGTCGAGACCATCAAAACCTGGATTCAGGGGAAAAAGCCGCTTCTTCTTGCGCCGGGGAAAAGTCTGCTTTCAAAGTATGATACGATCATGGAGTTTATTGAAAAGGAACATCCGTATGTGATCTCCGTTAACTTTGTCGATCCCCGCTATCATATGGACGCTTGTTTTGTCAGCAATCATAAGCGTATGGATATTATCGGGCAGGAAATCCAACATTTTACAAAGATTCAAACGATCCTGACTTCCAACATTCCAGAGGGTCCATGGAAAGAATGCCTTTATGTAGACTATGACCGCTACACCAACGACGATGAAATGATCTCGGATAATGCCGGGCTGATGCTCTTAAAACTATTGGAGCACTGTGGCGCAACCGAAGTATATCTAGCCGGTTTTGACGGTTTCCATCATCGGTACAATGGCAACTATTACAGCAAAGAATTGAATTTTAAAGTCAATGAGGAAGAAATTCTGGAGAAACAACTTCGAATCCGAGGCCAGCTGGCAGAATTGTCCCAAAATATGAAAATACAATTCTTAACTCCCTCCGTATATGAATGACTCAAATACCGCAAATTGGAATCGTCAAAGGATGGCCCGTTCCGCATGGAAACAGGCCATCCTTTTTGTTTTTGCAAGATGCATTATAAAAATGTTCAAAAACAAGCAAGCGATATACAATCCCTTTGACTCTTTGAGAACAACACAGAAAACCGATTGCATTCTCTTTAGCCAGGATATGGTGCGAATTGGGCCATAGGGCGTAAATAATAGGCTATATCCGCATATCCCAGTCCAATTCAGAACAAAAAACACCTGCAAAACCGCTCCAAGTAAACATGAATGGAAACCGATTTTTCAAGACGCAGACACGCATCTGCTTCAAGGGTACAACAATCAAGCAAGAATGTCTAAAGCTCTTATAACCCCGAAATGGTATCGAAAGACAAGTGTTCCAACTATTCGGGAAGAATTTCGAGGAAACAACCAGAGCCAATCATTAAAATATGTTTTTCCTTATGCTCTAATGCGACAAAAATAGGTAAATTATTTCGACATAATACACAATATGAATTATCATTCGTAGAATCATCGTGCATATTCCAATATTCTTTCTTTCAAGGAGGAATATTTATGTCATTTAAAATGCACTTTGGACACGACATCTATCATCTTCGCACGGATTCTCTCAAACTGACACAACAACAAGTTGCGGATGCTATCCCGATTTCCCTACGAGAATATCAAAAAATTGAAAAAGGTAAGCTGTCTCCTGGTTCTGAGATTTTTCTCCGCCTTGTCTTTTTCTTCGATATTGATATTCAAAAATATAGGGAAGACTTATGAACACAATTCCAGCGCATATTGGCTAAACCCGCGGCGTTCTCTATGTAGGATTCTACGGGTTTTCTCTTCCGGGAGTTCCAGTCGATAGCATTTCCGTTCATCCCTACCACAATCCTATTCTTCTGTCGTTTTGATATGATCTATTTGCTTTATCTGATCGTAAGCCTTCTATACTTTCCAACAAATCCCGATGCTTATCAAAAACGAGTGGAATATCATCTTTTTTAATTCTTGATCGTTTACTTTCATGTCTTTTCCTTATCTATAAAAAATTTCGATATATGCCCATCTTTGTGTGAGTCTGGTTCAAAAAAGTGACTATAAACAAAAAAAAGCTACATTTCAAAACCTTGAAATGTAGCTTTTAGCTTGGTTGCGGAGGCAGGATTTGAACCTACGACCTTCGGGTTATGAGCCCGACGAGCTACCGGACTGCTCCACTCCGCGATATTTCTGCACCTTCTTGATGAGTGCAGAATTTATTATACTATACTCGTTTATAAAATGCAAGTCTTTTTTACGATTTTTTTGTTTTTCCTTTTTCAAACAGTAAAACTAGTCCCATTCCCAAAAGAATGCAGAGCACAGCAGCACCCATTCCCGCCAAAAAGGTTAAAAACTGGCTGTTTTCCCTGTATATCGAATTTCGATGTTCTTCTACCATTGCCTCTGAAACAGCGGTCGGTTCTATGAATCCCGAAGAGGCCTCTTCCTCTCCCACCTTCTTTGGTATGTACGCCTCCTCTGCCCCATCGGAATGGAGCATCGCATTTTTCAAGCTGCTGGATGCACTTTTATTCTTGGAAGAATGGGATTGATCCGTTACATCAGTCCCTACTTTTGTAGTGGTAGTCCTCTGTTCCTCCCCTCGCAAAACAGAAACAATGTATCGCTTTGTTTCCTTGCGATCGGAAGAACGCACTGTTACGACGATTTCCGTCGTACTTCCCGCTTTATATAGCGTTTTCCGATTGACAGAGATTGTTGCGCCTTCCGTAGCATTCGCCTGAAACGTCACAGACGATACCTCTGCATCTACTTGTAACGTATAATCCAAAATATCTGGAGAAAAGGGTGGTTCCAAATTTCCTACAGACGGCTGCAATGCGGTAAGGAAAAAGACTTCTTCAGAAAAATCGATCTCTTCCGCACGATTGACCGTCACCGTGTAGACTTGACGGTTTTTCTTGTCTACAGAAACGACTGTGATTTTTATTTCAGTCGACGTCCCAGCGCGGTTTAACTTCTCCCGGCTGATACTTACCGCCCCTTCTTCCCCTGCATCCGCTTGAAACGTCAAATATTGGACTTCCGCATCCACATTCACAATGTACTCTGTAATATCTGGCGAAAAAGCAGGTTGCAATTCCCCAACCGACGGAATCAGTTCTGTTAGATAGGCTTCCCATTCCGGGTCCTCCGGCTCCTCTGCACGATTGACCTCCACGACATATTGCGCCTTTTGTTTTCGATCTTCCGCCGTGACCGTAATGGTGATAGAGGTTGTGGAACCCGCCTTCTGAAGGGTTTTTCGGTTGACACTGACCGTCCCATTTTCACCGGCCAACGTTTCAAATGTGACGCTCGACACTCTGTACGGGACATCCAATGTATAATAAAATGTATCGGGTGAAAAGGTTGGCGAAAGTTTTCCAGAAGAAGGGATCAAGCTTTTTAGAAAAGCTTGATCCGATTTTGGTGGAAGGACTTCTATGGCTACAGACTCTGAACAGGCAATATTCAACTGTTCTCCCTGCCAATTGCAAATCTGATCCACAGTAACATCCAATTCCGTACTTCCGGCCGATGCGCCGTCATTTACTTCAAATACATATGTTAAAATGGTCCCGGACAAAGCGGGCGCATGTCCCAAATCTACATTGCAGACATAGGTACTGCGCACAGGATTATTCGTTCCATCTGTCTGCAAAGTTTTGTTTTTAATCTGATCGGATGGCTCTACACGCAAAAAGGAGAGACGTGTATCGTCATAAGCGATGGAAACACAGAAACCCGCCAGATCCTCCAGCATTGTCTCTGCATGAATGGTTAGTCTGACCAGATCTCCACCGCCATAAGAGGCCGCATCCACAGAAAAAGTAAAACTTGGCTCAGATTCCGTTGTACAATTGGCAAAAGTTGTTGCACCCAAACTCCAAAAAATACTCAAACATAAGAGGAGGCCCCATACCTTTTTCAGCATTGCGAACCTCCTCTTCCAAATGTCCTTTATTCTTTTTTGTTCAGGCGGTAACAGCTTCCGTTGCCACTGGATTCCCAGCGCGCAATTCACGAATACGCCGCTTTTTCAATACCTGCAAACGGAATCGATTGTACCGCTGAATCACCGCAAAGGGCAGATTCCCAAGTAAAATCAAGAAGGCAAACACAAGACCAATTCCCAGGGAATTGACAACCAACATAACTATGGCGCACAGGCAATTTGTAAAATGCATCCATTCCCCGCGACAAGTCTCCATAATAAATTCGTCCAGGTATTCAATTGAGACATCGGTAAGGTGCGCTTTAGAAAAGCCTCCCTTCCCAATGTGCTGTGGTAATTTGTCCTTCCACAGTTGAATTTTCAATTTATCGCGATACCAACGTCCGCCTTTTTCCCAATGCTTGGGCAGATAGCGCGGCTTTGCGGCATCAAAGAAGGACGTATGAATCTTTACGCAAGCTAAAAATACCGCCACATGCCATGCGGCAATGATAATTACATTCCAGAGGAACATCTGGAGGCCTGATAAATCTCTGAGCACGAACATTCCTTCCTTCACAAAATCATCACCGACTTAGAAAAGCGGTGGATTCAAAAAACTATTTATGTTACCATGGACGCAGAAGCCCAAAATATACACAAAAATCGATAATCTTATTATAATACAAAGAAAAGGAGCATGCAATATGAAAGCACTTTTTATCGGCGGGACTGGAACAATCAGCAGCGCTGTTTCCGAGTTAGCGATTCAAAACGGAGTAGAACTAACCCTGCTCACGCGCAGTGGAAAAGGGCCAGAAGGCGCTGAGCAAATTGCCTGCGACATCAATGATGAAGACACCGCTTTTTCTATTTTAAAGGACCGCTCCTTTGATGTTGTAGCAGATTTTGTCGCATTTCGGCCGGAGCAGGTGGAACGCGACATCCGCTTGTTTCAAGGAAAAACCGAACAATACATCTTCATCAGTTCTGCTTCCGCCTATCAAAAGCCTCTGGTCCACCCCATTATCACGGAAAGTACGCCTCTATACAATCCCTATTGGCAATATTCGCGCGATAAAATTGCGTGTGAAACCCTTCTCATGGCAGCCTACCGTTCAGAGGGCTTTCCGGTGACGATTGTGCGGCCAAGTCATACCTATGGGGACCGTAGCGTTCCTGTCTCCATCCATGGAGCCAATGGAAGCTGGCAGATTCTCGCCCGTATGCTGGAGGGGAAACCGGTCATCGTTCACGGGGACGGCCTTTCCCTATGGACCTTTACACATAACACAGACTTTGCCAAAGGTTTTTGGGGCTTGATGGGAAACCCACATGCCATCGGAGAAGCGGTTCACATCACAAGCGATGAATCTCTCACCTGGAATGCTGCATTTTCTGCGATTGGACGGGCACTCGGTGTAGAACCTATTTTGCAACATATTTCCTCGGACCTCTTGTCCGCACTCCGTCCCGAGCTTCTAGGAACACTCTTGGGTGACAAAGCAAACTCCGTACAATTTGATAATACCAAAATAAAACGGCTTGTTCCAGACTTCTGTGCTACCGTGCGTTTTGACCAAGGAGTTCGCAGAACCGTGGACTATGTACGAGCTCATCCGGAATGCCAGAAACCAGACCCAGAGTTCGACGCTTGGTGTGACAGGGTAATAAAAGCTTATTCCTCCTGTATCTTCCATTTTTGATAAAAATCTAGGGCGCCTCAGCAGTTCATCTGAGACGCCCTTTTTACTTATCTAACAATCCATATTTTAAAGGCGGAGGGACTTCGTGGAAGTTTTCGGGGAATCTGCGTGCCGCTGTTTTCTCCTTTCCGCTGCACGCCCCACTGCTTTTTCCAATTCTACTACTGCTAAAGGCACCAATGCCAAGACTGCAACAACCAGCCACTGTTGGGCAGACAATGCAACGGTCTTAAAAACTTGGGCCAACGGTGGAATAACGATGACACTTAATTGTAAAGCTACACAGGCAATAGCCGCCAAGACGAGTTTCTTATTGCGGAAAATCCCCGCCCGGAAAACTGACTGCGAAGAGCGCATATTAAAGGTATGGACTACCTGCGAAAAGCTTAGAACGGCAAACGCCATGGTACGTCCGATCACCGGCGCCGTTGGGTCCACATCAAAAAAGATTCGTCCGATACTATAGGCCAAAAGGGCCATGGAACCAATCAGACATCCCTCCACAAGGATGTTGTACCCCAAGCCTCCTGAAAAGATGCTCTGAGTCGGCTTTACTGGCTTGCGCTCCATAATATCGCGGTCAATCGGTTCGACGCCCAACGCCAAGGCCGGAAGAGAGTCCGTGACCAGATTGACCCACAACAGCTGGATTGCTAGAAGAGGTGTGGGCAGGCGCAATAAGAAGCTGACAAACACCGTCAATATCTCGCCTATATTGCAAGAGAGCAGAAAATGAACGGTTTTTTTGATATTTTCAAAGATGCCGCGCCCTTCTCGCACAGCGGAGACGATGGTGGCAAAATTGTCATCCGCTAAAATCATATCTGCCGCGGCCTTGGCCACATCGGTCCCCGATTGCCCCATCGCACATCCGATATCTGCTGTCTTTAAAGCTGGAGCATCATTTACCCCATCCCCAGTCATGGCCACTACCTCGCCGCGCGCCTGAAACGCCTGTACAATGCGCACCTTGTGCTCCGGGGAAACACGCGCAAATACGGTGTATTGATAGATGTCTCGCGTTAATTCCTGCTGGTTGGTCCGATTCAGTTCCTCCCCAGTCATCACCGACGTTCCAGGTGTTAAAATCCCTAAATCTTTTGCAATCGCTGCGGCAGTAGCCGCATGATCTCCTGTAATCATAATTGGACGAATTCCAGCACGGCGGCAAAGGGCCACTGCCTCCTTTGCTTCAGGCCGTGGCGGATCGATCATGCCGATTAAACCACAGAAATTCAAGTTTTTTCTAGGTCTTCCCGGTCTTTGGGAAGAGCAGGCAAATCCTTATAGGCCACACCGAGTACACGTAAGGCTCGACGAGCCATCGCTTCATTTTGCGAGGACGCTGACCGGCTGGTACAATGCGCCAGCAATACATCTGGTGCGCCCTTGGAGATCACGCGGTATTGACCGTTCGCTAATCTGTGAACCGTGGTCATCATCTTCCGCTCCGATGTAAATGGAATCTCGAGTACCCGGGGATAAAGTGCATCCAGTTCTACCTTTGAGGTGGAAGTAGCATGAACCAACGCCGCTTCTGTTGGGTCTCCATGTACATTCCCTCCGGAAACAGTACAATTGTTGCACAACACAGCCAACTTCAGCAAATTTTGGCCCTCGGATGAGTCTAGGCGCAGTTTGCCTGAGGCGGTTGCCAGTTCCACCACAGTCATTCGGTTCTGCGTGAGTGTGCCCGTCTTATCGGAACAGATTACACTGGCACTTCCAAGTGTTTCAACCGCGGGCATCCGGCGGACTATCCCGCGCTTTGCCGCCATACGGCGGACACCAATAGCCAACACAATCGTTACCACTGCCGGGAGACCCTCTGGAATAGCTGCAACCGCTAAACTGATGGATATTAGAAACATCTCCAACGGCTGGACATGCTGGAAAAGCCCCATGATAAAAATAACTGCACAAATCACTAAAGCGCCAATTCCCAACCAGCGGCCAGTCTGCTCTAGTTTTCGCTGAAGTGGCGTTTGGGGTGATTCCTGCGAAGAAATCATATGAGCAATTCGCCCTACTTCTGTCTGCATCGCTGTGGCAGTAACAATTCCCATCCCATGCCCAGAGGTGATGGAACTTGTGGAAAACAATAAATTCCGCCGGTCACCCAAGGGAGTTCCGGATGGATAAGTGCCTTCTGCTCGTTTCGAAACCGGAAGGCTTTCACCTGTCAAAGCGCTCTCTTCCGCCTTCAAGTCGTAACTTTCCGTCAAGCGGAGGTCTGCAGGAACCAGATCGCCGGCCTTTAAGAGAACCAAGTCGCCGGGGACTAATTCAGCCGCCGCAACTGTTCGCTCCACTCCGTCACGTATCACATGCGCGTGTGGGCTGCTCATCTTCTTGAGCGCTTCAATTGCCTTTTCCGCGCGGCTCTCTTGTACTAAGCCAGTAATCGCATTGATGACAACAATGGCTAAAATAATGATCGCGTCTATGTAGTCGTCGTCCTTCTGTAAGTAAGAGGTGATAAAGGAAATTCCCGCTGCAATCAAAAGGACAATGACCATGAAATCGGAGAATTGTGCTAGAAAGCGCCGCATGAAACTCTTTTTCTTTGGCGGTTCCAATTCATTTTTCCCATATTCCCGCAACCGGTTACGAGATTCCCTGCTGGAAAGTCCATTATGCGCGTTGGTTCCCAGCCGCTTTTCACATTCTGCCTTTGTTAAGCATTGCCATTCCAATCGCAGTCCCTCCTATCGCCGCCAAGCGGCGGGTTTCTTTTTCTTGTTCTTCTTTTCATTATATGAAAGGGTTACACAAACTATTATCCCACCGTCCTTGCATTTCTCATGGGAATTCACTATCACAACGCAGCAAGGTTATGTTATAATAAGCCTTATTATTTCGAATCATCTGACAACGGATACAGTAGAAAGGCGTGATTCTCTGGAGTTCCACATCCGTTTCAGTATACAAAAAATATCGTATGAAAGGCCCTTTCCACCCAAATAAAAGGAGGATGCCCATTGGATCAAGTAATCATGAATTTCGTGCAACAAAATCTACACAATGCAGTTACAGATATTGTTTTTCCCATCATCACAATGCTTGGAGAAAATGGTTTTATCTGGTTACTCCTCATTTTCATATTGTTGTTGAACAAGAAACACCGCCGTTGTGGGGGGATGTTACTTCTGGCGTTAGCTTTGACCTTCCTGCTTGGTGAGTTTGTTCTCAAACCAATCATTGCACGGCCCCGTCCCTTTATGGATGACCCCAGTGTTGCTCTGTTGATTCCTCCCCCGAATGGCTTCTCCTTCCCGTCGAACCATGCCTCTTCATCCTTTGCGGTAGCTACCATGCTGTGTTTCTATCACAAAAAGGCTGGAATTGCCGCCCTGGTGTTGGCTGCTTTGATCGCATTCAGCCGGGTTTTCTTGTTTGTACATTATCCAACGGATGTGATGGCTGGGGCTGCTTTGGGAATCCTCTGCGCGGTCATTCTTCACGTTCTGTTACAACTTTGGAAACGTAAAAATGAAAAAAAATACAATCAGTAATCCAATTTATACACTCTGTTTTCTTATTCACGAAAATTTTGTACAACTTTCAGTCGTTTTTGAATAAAAACGTCTCTTTTACCATGGAATTTTTATCTTTTTCCCCTCATTTCGACACAAGATATATCATTCAAATTGCCATTTTTAGGAAGATGTTGCGTAAACAATTGTTTTGTTGAATATTTTATTTTTCTTCTATTGCTTTATTCTTCCTTTTCCTCTATCATTATAAATATCTTTCGAGTGAATTGTGGTCACTGACTAGATTTTTAGAACGAAGGAGGATGTATGACATTGACGAAACATATCGGAGATATCCATCTGCCGAACGCCAATCTACATTATTATCTTTTTGGCAACCCAGAAGATGGATACTGTATTGAGATCACGTCTTGTAAGTGTGAACGAGCATGCGGCTTTGTCTCTTCAGACCTACAATATGCAGAACAATGCGTCAATCAGCTCTTTGAGGGCATGGCGTTTCCCAGTAACTTAGACGATTATTTGGAAGATTTCAAATTTGATAATGATTCCTATTGACTTTCGAAACAGGTTTGATTATACTGTAGGAGGCCCCTTCCAAAAAAGCCCATTTTTTGGCGAACGGGTGATGCGCCTGCATAAAAGCGGGTGCAGCGCAAACGATAATAAAGCCACCATTAAGAAAGAAAAACCGATGATGTAAGGAGTCTTGCGTGATGAAAAAGTATGTTTGCACAGCATGTGGTTATGTGTACGATCCCGCAGTGGGAGATCCGGACAGTGGTATCCAGCCTGGCACCGCTTTTGAAGACATTCCGGACGATTGGGTATGCCCTCTCTGCGGCGTAGGCAAAGATATGTTTGAGCCCCAGGACTAAGAACCGGGAACCAAATCAAACGAGAAGTGATGTGTTTGCCTGCCCATAAGGATGGGAAAAGGGAGGAACGGGACTTTGAGGAAGACGGAACGAACGAAATCCTTTCGATCCGGCAGAGGCAAAGCACCCTTCCCCTATCTTCTGTCCTTATGGGTGGGCTTCTCTATGTTTTAATCTGGAAAGGAATGATAAATGAATGAGTGCAATCAAACTGAAGGAAAATCTCTATTCGGTCGGTGTTCTGAATCCGTCTCTGCGCGTCTTTGACATCGTGATGGAAGCGCGCTATGGTACAAGCTATAACGCCTATTTGATTACCGGGGAAAAGAATGTTCTTGTGGAGACTGTAGAAGTCAATTTCTTCGATGAATACCTTAAACAACATCCAGAGCGTCGTAGATATTTCCAAGATTGACTACCTCATTATGAACCACACCGAGCCGGATCACTCCGGTTCAGTGGCGAAACTGCTGGAAAAGAATCCGAATATCACGATTGTATGCACCACAGCGGCCCAGAAATACCTGCGCGCCATTGCAAACCATGATTTTCCGTGTATCGTAGCAAAGCATGGCGATAAGTTGGACATCGGTGGCCAGGAGCTTGAATTCATTGTCGCTCCGTTACTTCACTGGCCAGATTCCATGTTCACCTGGATGCCGCAGCAAAAAGTTCTGTTTACCTGCGACTTCTTGGGGGCCCACTTCTGCGAACCTACTATGTTGGACAGCAATATTCATTACCCGGAACAGTACCTGGGCGAGGTAAATTACTATTACGCCTGCATTTTCGGTCCATTTAAGCCCTATGTGCTCGCCGGCCTGGATAAGATCAAAGATCTACCGGTCGAGATGGTATGCCCAAGCCATGGTCCCTGCCTTGTGGAAGGTATTTCTCGCATTCAGGGCCTTTATCGCGAATGGAGCACACCCACAGCGCCGACCGGAAAGAAGATCGTAGGGATTCTTCATGCTTCTGCGTATGGTTGCACCACCAAGTTGGCACAGGCAGCCTATGAGGAATTGAAGAAGGACCCCAATTTGGATGTTCGTCTGATGAATGTCGTGTTTACACCTCTTGCGGAAGCAGCGGCGTTGGTCAACGAAGCGGATGCACTGTTGGTCGGTTCTTGCACCATTAACCGCGATGCGCCGAAGGTTGTGTGGGATGTTTTGGCTTCTGTAGATGCCATCAACACCAAGCAAAAGCCTGTCGGTGCCTTTGGTTCTTATGGTTGGAGCGGTGAAGCGGTTCCAATGATGAAATCGCGCATGGAGCATCTCAAATTCAAATTTATCGGCGACGGCCTGCGTGTCTGCTTTATGCCGACCGAAGAGGACTTCGAAGCTATGCGGACTTATGCGAAGGAAGTTGTCTCTAATCTGAAATAACAACGTCGTTTCATACATGTTCAAAAGGGCGGATGCAAATGCATCCGCCCTTTTGAACATGTATATAAGAATGGTTGTTATTAGAGTCCCTGTCCCTAAGGCTGTACGGCAGGGTAAGGGCTGGTATTATTCTCCTTTTTATTCGATAAACTTTCGCGTCATCCCTCTGAACGTCCTCTTTTTTGTTTCTTGCAGTTACTAGACAGCGCAAGTTTATTTTACAACAAAAGAAGTTTTTCTTTTTACTTCTTCGATATAAGCCCTCTTTTAAACGACGTGACAATCACACTGTTTTCTTTATACAGAAGGCGTCCATGTATCGTGACATGGGCGCCTTTCCAATCGGATTCATCATTTCAAATGGTTTCCTTCCCGCCTCCTTTATCGATCGATACTACGGGCAGGTTCATACATTGGCCTGGCCGCTCTCGAAAAGATTGTTGATTGCAGGGGCATCCACTTGGGTGGATACCAACAACTCACCATTTCCCAAACGCAAATAAACTCGATTTCGCTGCAACCAAATCTGGATGCGCTGTGTCTCCTCGCCCTCCTTCGGCTGGATACGCACTTCATAATCGGCATTTGCAGGCAAAAAGGAGGTTCCGTTGCCGGCCGTGCTGACCCAAGCATCTGGTCAAGGACATCCAAGGGCGCCTCAGCGGTCAACGTCGTCAGAGGGGCTGCCGCTCCACCGCGATACACAATTGCAGAGGGTTCCTGTTTTCCACATCCGCCAAGTATCCCAGCGCAAATCAGCGTTATCAAAGCCATCGCCATCCATTTTTTCATCTGTCGCCGTCCCCGCCGCTCTTGCCCGGGGCGTTCCTCCCTTCCATCAACATGGCTCTCCTCGTATGGGCTTCCCCAAAACCGCCAAGTTCTGTGCCCGTACAAGTGCATCTTCTGTACTATTAGAAGCCTCTATTTGTAATACACATCATACACAAGTTTTCTTTCAAAAAAACTGAAAAAAATCTTACAAAATTCTGTCAATTTTCTGGAGTATACCACCCTAACTTCTTCAGGAACTGTACCACTTGCAAATCGTTTTGCTTCTCTGTTAGAACATATTGATTGACAGGAACCCAAATCTTCCCCTGATACTCTCCGGCCAGTTCCTGTAGGCGACCTCCTTCTTTTGGTTGGAGAAGGCCGTCATTGCCACAAACCAGTGTCAATCCAGTCAACCTCGCACTGTAGTCTTCATGTCCTGTGATGTCCATATTCAAAGTATCCTGACGCAGGGCTTCCAGAAGCTCTTTCTTTTGCATATCGTTCAGGCGGTAAGTCTTTGAGGCCATCTCCGAATGCTCATCATAGTTTTCTACCTCAATCTCACTGATCTCTTCTGGCTCGAGATAGAACAGTAGATTGCCGCTTGTTTTATATTCTTCTGAGTTGACAATACTTGCGCTCTGCTCCTGTAAGTCCTGCACCGCACTATCGGTATCGAACTCCTCGAATCGAGTATTCCGGTATTCCCTGCGGAACGTATCCCCGTTTTTCAAATGATAGACAAATTGATACTGTATGCCGCCCGTTTCACGGTTCATTGAGAAAGGGAACCCCATTTCCTTTTGGAAATCAATCACTGCCTGATGAAAAGTCAACACTTTTTCCAGATTTTCTTTTTGACAGAGCTTCGGATTCTGTTCCGCTAGGGATTCATACTGTTCCCCTTGAATGGTAAAATGGTCGGAACCGAATTCCTGGTAGTACGTATAATCCTCAAAGGTGACGCTTTCAATATCCTCCAAATTGGGCATGCGATCGACATAGCCAAAGGCTCCGGTTGCCACCACTCCATAAAAGATCACAAAAGCGCCCAAAAAGACAGCATACCCCGCAAGGCTTCGCTTCATGCGGGTAAATCCACGGGAATAAATGGCTTCGACCACCATATGTGCTGCAAAGGACCCTAAAAGCATACCGATCAGGAAGTTGGCCGTACTGGAGTAATACCAATACAGCATGTAACCCAAGCTGAAACCACCCACCGCGGTAATCAGGAAGCGAATCAATCCCTTTGGAATTTGAAATGCAAACGTGTTTTCAGCAGTTTCGCTTTTTCTCTTCCTATATAGATAGACGCTTAAGAAAGCCAAAAAGACGGTTAAAATCGCCCACCAGACAAAAAAAGTTGAGGAATTCGTCGTATGAAGGAAAATACCGACAAAAGGAGCTAGGGCGACAAAAAGGGTACTGCCTAAATCGATACTGGGGCTAAAACCCGGCAATAGGCAGCCGATTAAGTAAATACAAGAATAAACCAGAATCGGAAATGACAGATTGACGCCGATAACAGAAAGAACCATGTCAAGCGTAGTACCGCTACAAACAGCCATCAATACACAGAAGAGAAAAGCCGCTGCAAGCACCAGCATAAGGCCCAGTACCTGTAAGAACAAACCGCCAATCTGTACCCCTTTATCCTTTATATCAAAGGACAAGGCAATCAATGCCGTAATCCCCGTATTGAGCAACAGCGGAACATACAGTGCCGTCAACCCAGCTAGGACACGGCCGAGCAGCATAGCGGACCTCTGTACCGGCAATGCATGGAATAGGTCTGTACTCCGCTTATTGTGCATATAGCGGAACAGCTGAACGGCAAACAAAAGCGTAAACAGGACGCATAGGCTGGAAACCGTTAATAACATGGTATATCTCACGATGTCCCCAAACACGTTTGCATATTGTTCCGATATTGGATAGACTTCCAACGTCATGGAATCCGTACGGATATTCGCATTTGCCAAACCAAATAACACCACGGCCGGAAACATTAAAAAAAGCAGGGTCGCGAACAAAGCCATCATTCCCCGGTTCCGTTTGATGGACCAGCGGTATGTCTCTGCGAATGCATGTTTCCAATTAGTTGAGGATGTTCTCGATGTCATAGCCCGCCACCTCCATTTCACTGATAAATACTTCCTCCAAAGTGAGCGGTAAAACCTCCGCAAACACCGGATGCAAGGCATTTATGCGCTCTAAAATTTGTTCTTTTGTCCCCCGCGCTACAAAACTCACCAAGGAACCGCGCACTTCCGTCTTTAAAATGTCAAGCCCTTGGAAAGCATCCGGTTCTGGAAGGGGTTGGAATACAGCCTGAACCTTGTTGATTCCCAGCTTTAGCGCATCCAGCTCTCGCTCAAAGAGCACGCCGCCTCTGTGGAACAGGCCCACGTGATCGCAAAAATCTTCCAACTCTCGCAGGTTATGCGAGGCAATCACCACCGTCATCCCGCGATCTACAACTTCGCTTCCGACAATCCGCTTTAAAAGTTGACGCATGACTGGGTCCAATCCATCGAAAATCTCATCCATCAACAGAAGGTCTGGTTGGGCTGCAATCGCACAAATCAGGGCCACCTGACGCTGCATTCCCTTTGACATATTTCCAATCCTAGCCTTACGGTTTATAGGGAACATGCCACAGCACGCTTCATAACGCTCCTGGTTCCAGTTTGGATATAAGCGGCTATAAAAGGCTGCCATGTCGTCCAAGGAGGCCTGTGGGATAAAGTAGGGATAGTCTGGAATAAAAAATATACGCGCCTTTACCGTCGGGTTCTCAAACGGTATTTCTCCATCCAAAGTGATGCGGCCGCCATCGGGCTGGTAGATCCCGGCCAATGTCCGCAGAAAGGTCGATTTTCCTGCACCATTGCTTCCTACCAGGCCAAAGATCGAACCGGACTGAATCTGAAAGGAAATCTGGTCGAGCGCGGTGATCCCATCAAAGCGTTTTGTCAGTTGATTGGCTTCAATCATTCTTGTCACTCCCCTCTTGTCTGTTGGTGGTGGATACCCCACCACGATATACCTCTTCAATGCAGTGTTGCACTTCGTCCAGTGGAAGCCCACAGTCCAAGGCCATACCAGCTGCTTCCTGCAACTTTTGGAGAGCCTGTTCCCTCTGCTGAGAACGTGCATTTACTGTCTCCGCAATAAAAGAACCCTTTCCAGGTACGGAGTAGATGATCCCATCACGTTCTAAGAACTGATACGCTTTCTGTACGGTATTGGGGTTTACACCCAATTCCTGTGCCAATGCCCTTACGGATGGAAGCTGTTCATTCTTTGCAAGTGCTCCGAGCGCAGTCAACCGCGTGATGTTTTGGTATAGCTGTTCATAAATGGGAAGCCGGCTCCGGTAATCCAGCGAAAACAACACATCCTTCACCGTCCTTTCTGTATTATGTGTATTAATACAGTAAAACTATATCATATCTCTGCCTCCCTGTCAATCGGCAGGGAAGCAGTTGGGAAGGATCTCTGCACGGCGCAACGCCTGTACGGTTAGTAGCAAACATACCAAGTAAACCAACAACAAAAAGCTATTGGCAGCCAATGCAAAATACAACGCTGCAAGCATTGCCAAGGGATGAATCTGTGTGGAAGCCGCCAATAGTTTTGGTTCCAATATCTGGCGTACTCCACAAACGATGAGCCAGGCCGCCACCAAAAGGACGCCCTTTATTGGATTCCCTTGGACAAAAAATAGAAATGCCACTGGCAAATAGACGGCACCAGGGCCAAACACCGGCAGCAAATCCGCGAATCCAGCAACCAAACTCAAAACTAAAGGATACGGTACACCAAGGGCAAAGAGGATGCATAAAGTCTCTACAAATGTGATACAATACAGCAACAGATAGGACCCTAAATAACGCCCTCCCAAATGAACGCCGTGATGGGATGCCGCACGGAACAATTCACGCCCCCGGACAGAGAGCATGCGGGACAAACGCCTTCGAATCCGGCCCATATCCTTAGAGAAAAAATAAGTTGAGACAACCATCACAAGAAACATGGTCAACACGGCCGGAAGAGAAGTCAGAAACCCTAAGGCCGCGGTCAGTGCGCTAAGCAGAACAGAAGAGGCCGACTGCGCCAGGTTGAGCAGTTGCTTTTGATTTTCCTGGATAAAATCCTGATCCATCCGCTCAACCAGTTCTCCGGCCTGTAAAAACAGACGATTTAGCGGTTCCGTTAGGCGGCCGAGGTCCGCATCCCGAATCGCACGAATCAAGTTGCTGATCTCTCCCACCAACCATATTCCCAGGAGGGACATTGCACCGATCAACAACACATACAGAGCGGCTGTGGTGATGGCTGCAGCACAGCCTGCCGTTACAGGAAGTTTTTGACGCAGAAGACGCACCACTGGCTGTAGCACCCACGCCAGGAGAAAGCCTGCCAAAAAAGGAAATGTATAGCGTAGCGTTGCAGTAAACAACCAGAATGCCCCGGTGTATACAAGAAAGAAAGCGGCATAAGCCCTTCCTCTAGCCAATAATTCCCGATCCAGCACAGCAATCCCCCCATTCCATCATCAAATATATGGGAGGACAGCGCCCTTCTATACGTATAAAAAAGAACGCCCCGCTTCTGGATTCGTACCGTGCCGGGTACTACCGCCCTTGTTCGGTTCTTCACACCTACAGCGTACAAAGCAACCGAAATAGGCAATCCATCTGCGGAGCGCTCATGGTCTTTCGTTCTTATTTTTCCCTCCCCAACAACCAATCCACAGAGACGTTGAGGATGTTTGCCAGCGCAGAGAGTTCAAAATCCGTCACATAACGGATTTGTCCCTCCAGCTTGGACAATCCGGACGCGTTCATATCGACTCCGTTCACCTGAAGCTGAGCCAAAAGCTCCTTCTGCTTCATCCCCTGGCTTTTCCGAGCCATTTCGACACGCGCCCCCACAAGATTGCGGGTTCCCAATGCTTGCTTGCGTAATCTCACCTTAAATTCACTCCCTACATGCTTCAATTTTTTTACCAATATTGCCAACAAAACGATGTGAATTTTGGATAAAGCGATTCATCGAACAGCTAAACCCACACAAATCCACTCGATATTTCTATTATAGTATCTATTTGTGGAAAACGCAACAAAAATATTACATATTTTTAGCTTCTTCGGCACAATTTTTTGCTTCCAATTTCTGGTGTAACCGGAAAGAAAAACATATTTGTGCTTTTCCTGGAATCTTGTTATAATAACCTTGTATAGCTTTGTGCTGGATCGGGTCATTTTCTGGCCCCTTCTTACCACCGGGACACCTACTCATTTGCAATGTTCGTTTACCGGTGACTTTAATTGTGGAGATGTTACCATGACAAATGAAAAGAAGCCCACCCGAAATCTCACGATGCTCACGGATTTCTATGAAATCACCATGTCCAATGGCTATTTTTCCAATGGCTATCGGGACACCATTGTATATTTTGACATGTTTTTCCGACATGTCCCGGACGACGGTGGCTTTGCAATTATGGCTGGCGTTCAACAGCTGGTTGAGTATATTGAAAATCTGAACTTTTCGGACGACGACATCGCTTACCTCGAATCCAAGCACATGTTCCGCCAGGAGTTTTTAGAGTATCTGCGTAACTTTCAGTTTACCTGCGATGTTTGGGCTATACCGGAAGGCACCCCCATCTTTCCCGGTGAACCGATTGTCACCGTGCGCGGACCTGTGATTCAAGCGCAGTTGATTGAAACCATGCTGCTGCTCACCATTAACCATCAAAGTATGATCGCCACCAAGGCAAACCGGATTGTCCGTGCAGCCCAGGGGCGCGCCGTCATGGAATTTGGTTCTCGTCGTGCACAGGGACCGGATGGCGCTATTTACGGCGCTCGGGCAGCTTATATCGGGGGATGCTGTGGCACTGCCTGCACCATCTCTGATCCGGACTTTGGCGTACCAGCGCTAGGCACCATGGCCCACAGTTGGGTACAGCTGTTTGACAGTGAATTGGACGCATTCCGCGCTTATGCCCGCGAATATCCCTCCAATTGCACCCTGTTGGTGGATACCTTTAATGTTTTGAAGTCCGGCGTTCCAAATGCGATCAAGGTTTTCCGAGAAGAACTGCTTCCTCGCGGGTATCGTCCTGCCGGCATCCGCATCGACAGCGGCGACATTACGTATCTCTCTCGTAAGGCACGTAAGATGCTGGATGAAGCCGGATTCCCTGATTGTAAAATTTGTGCCTCCAATTCCCTTGATGAATACATTATACGCGATATGCTGATGCAAGGTGCGAAAGTTGACAGCTTTGGAGTGGGGGAACGGCTGATTACCTCAGGCTCTGAACCGGTTTTTGGCGGGGTTTACAAGTTAGCTGGCGTTGAGGACGCCAAGGGGAATATCATTCCCAAGATCAAAATCAGCGAGAATGTCGCAAAGATCACCACACCTTGCTTTAAGGGGCTTTGGCGCCTGTTTGATCGTGACACGGGTAAAGCCATCGCAGATGTCATTACTCTGCACGATGAAGTGATCGACGACACACAGCCATATGAAATTTTTGATCCGGAGCACATCTGGAAGCGCAAAATGGTCACAAATTTCCGCGCAGTAAAACTACGCAAAAAAATCTTTGAACATGGAAAATGCATTGCCAAGGAGTATACTCTGGAAGAAATTAAGCGCTATTGTGCCGAACAGGTGGACACTCTCTGGGAAGAAGTCACCCGCTTTGAAAATCCCCACCAATACTATGTGGATCTGTCCCCCTCCCTTTGGGAAATCAAGAACCGGATGTTGGAGGAAAATACCCTGCACAACAAAAATTAAAGGATTTGTCCGGTTGACATCCACGGAAAAATCGGATAGAATAGTGCCTGCGAGCAGGCTGAACAGCTGCGGGTGAGACCCGAAAGGGTCCACACGAGGAAAGTCCGAGCTCCAAAGGGCAAGAATAACGGCTAACGGCCGCCGGGGGCGACCCTAGGGAAAGTGCAACAGAGATATACCGCCGCTTTGCGGCAAGGGTGGAAAGGCGAGGTAAGAGCTCACCAGCGCGCAGGAGACTGCGCGGCTCTGCAAACCCTATTCGGAGCAACACCGTGGAGGGACATATGCGCCGGCCCGGCGCGTCCTGTGGAGGTGGCATCGAGCTGGAGCGGCAACGCCCAGCCAAGATAGATGGCTGTTCACGACAGAACTCGGCTTACAGGCCTGGTCGCACCTTTTATGTAATCGGAGGTAAACGACGCCTCTTATAATAAAATCCCCACGATCGAGAAAGATCGTGGGGATTTTATTATAACACGAATTCTTGAAACAGCTGTGAAAGGTTCCACCAACCTTTGCGGAATCCCACCTGATTTCTATCGCTCGTTTAGCCATAATATACACCGTATAAATCATTGGAGATTCCTTTCGTCAATATAAAACTGTTACCGCACACTGAACAATAGATCTCCATAGGTGGGATACGGCCAATATTTTTCACCGACATTGTTCTCGATTTCATCCGCGATAGCGCGTGTCTTTTCCATTTGCATCAGCACGGGATTGCGGTAATATTTAGCGCACTCCTCGATATCCTTCAAATGTTCCGCTCCGGCAACCGCCGCCTCCAGTGCCTCCATCTCCTTGTAGAGGTCTGCTGTCAGCCGAGAGAGCTTTTTAAGCAGCTTTTCTTCGAGTTCGCAGCAAATATCCGCACATAGCTGCTTTTTATTGATTGCCTCTTTGCTGATGTCTTTCATATAGGCACAGGCCGCTGGAAGGATGTCCTTTTTTATCATGTCCGCCATGGTCAATGCTTCAATGTGAATCTGTTTGCAGTAATTTTCCAGCTGAATTTCACAGCGGGAGATAATCTCTGTCCCAGATAGTACCCCATACTTCTCAAACATTTCAATGTTTTCCGGATGTTTATAGTACGGCAGGGCCTCCGCAGTGGATACCAGATTCAGCAAACCGCGCCTTTCTGCTTCTTCGACCCATTCAGGAGCATAGTTATTCCCGTTGAATACAATTCGCTTGTGATCCCTATAAGAATGACGAATAATATGATTCAACTCTTTATTGAAATCCTCTGCCGTCTCCAATCGATCCGCATACCGGCAAAGCGTATCCGCCACAATGGTATTCAAGATCATATTCGGACAAGCGATCGAAACGGTGGAACCAAGCATGCGGAATTCAAATTTATTGCCGGTGAAGGCAAAGGGGGAGGTCCGGTTACGGTCTGTTGTGTCCTTTGGAAACTTGGGCAAAACATCCACGCCGATGTTCATTTCCGCGGCATCTCTTTGGTCGTATTCGCTTTTATGTTCAATGGATTCCAAAATAGCCGTCAACTCATCCCCCAAGAAAACCGAAATAATCGCTGGAGGAGCCTCGCTGGAACCCAAGCGGTGGTCATTTCCTGCACTTGCCACAGACAGACGCAGAAGATCCTGATGTTTATCAACAGCCTCCAAAATGGCTGTCAAAAATAGAAGGAACTGTGCGTTTTCCTCCGGAGATTCCCCCGGCTCCAACAAATTGATCCCTGTATCCGTGCAGATGCTCCAATTGTTATGTTTACCGCTTCCATTGACACCTGCAAACGGCTTTTCATGCAACAGGCACGCCAAACCGTGTTTGGCGGCCACCTTTTTCATGATTTCCATCGTCAGCTGATTGTGGTCTGTGGCCACGTTTCCGGTGGTAAAGATCGGCGCCAACTCATGTTGTGCGGGAGCAGCTTCATTGTGCTTGGTCTTGGCCAGGATCCCCAGTTTCCAAAGCTCTTCATCTAGATCCTTCATGTATGCCGATACACGGGGCTTAATTACACCGAAATAATGGTCCTCCAGCTCCTGCCCTTTGGGCGGCTTTGCCCCAAACAGGGTACGACCCGTATAAACCAAATCTTTGCGCTTTTTGTACATGGCTTCATCGATCAAAAAATACTCTTGCTCTGGCCCTACAGTGGTATTTACACGGTTCGCTGGCGTCCCAAACAGGCGCAGAATCCGCAAAACCTGTTTATTGAGCGCATTCATGGAGCGCAGCAGGGGCGTCTTTTTGTCAAGCGCCTCCCCGCCATAGGAACAAAATGCAGTCGGAATGCACAGCGTACCGTCTTTGATAAAAGCATCCGAGGTCGGGTCCCACGCAGTATAGCCACGTGCCTCAAAGGTCGCCCGGAGACCTCCGGAAGGGAAACTGGACGCATCCGGCTCTCCTTTGATGAGTTCTTTGCCCGAAAATTCCATAATAACCTTTCCATCTTCCACCGGATAGATGAAGCTATCATGTTTTTCCGCTGTAATACCAGTCATTGGTTGAAACCAGTGGGTAAAATGGGTCACACCTTTTTCAACCGCCCATTCCTTCATGGCGTTGGCGACGATATTGGCTACCTGCGGATCGAGGGGTTCCCCCTTCTCTCTGGTCCGTTTCAGCGCCTTATACGTCTCCTTTGGCAGGCGTTCTTTCATCACGGTTTCACTAAAGACCATACTGCCAAACATTTCCGGGACATTCCTAATGCTCATCAAATAGTCACTCCCTCTGTAATTTAAGACCAATTCAAATGATTTCTGCGGATAAGCCCTGTAGTTGACCGCCTGAATAATGCAAAAGGCGCCGCAGGGCGATCCCTACAGCGCCTTCGCGTATGGCGGACTCATTATATCCTAACCGCTTTTAATTGTCAACGGTCGGGGTCGAATTTTATAAGATTTTATCCCCTTTTCCCTATATTTATCAGATAGGATGTTTCCCCTTTGTTCGTCCAGACAAAATAAAAAACCGCTCCAAGAAATGAAACACTTGGAGCGGTAGCCACCTTGATGCATTTATGTAGCACTGCGAAGCCCTGCCGCAAGCAGGTTGGCATTGTGCTGTTCCAACGTCTCCGCAAAATAAGAGGTTCCATTTGCCGAATGGCAGAAATAGTAGTAGTTGGTATTCGCCGGATTCAAAGCCGCCTGAATAGATTCCACGCTGGGATTGCAGATCGGACCAGCCGGCAATCCTGTGATGTTATAGGTATTATAAGAACTCTGGAACCCCGGAAGCTGTGAAGGGACATTGACCTTGGCTCGATATGGATAATACATGGTAGAATCCGCCTGCAAACGATATACATTGACTGAGTTGCCAGATCTTAACCGGTTTATAAACACCGATGCCACATTGGCACGATCGGATGCGGTACTCTCCCGCTGTACCAAAGAGGCCAAAGTCATAACCTGTTCCTTGGTCAAGCCTGCGGTATTCTGCCAGTTGATATTGGCTGTCTTTGTCTGGTAATTGTCCAACATCGTTCTTAAGACGCTCTGCACATTTTGACCTTTCCAGAAATTATAAGTATCCGGATATAGATACCCCTCCAACTTATAATACCGACTGTCTGCATTCGTAATAGAGGCAATAAAAGGATAGCTATCAAATGCACTGCTGTTAGAGGCGTCAAATACTTCTTTCATACTACAAACGCCTGCCTGCTCCAACGCCTGTGCGGTCTCTCTCAGTGTCGCTCCTTCAGGAATCCGCACATTGACCGTTCCGGTTTCGTCCCCTACCTTTACCGACAGCATATTTTCCACATTTGCATAACGCAGATAGATGGTTGCCAGGCCTTCTTTTACACCACTGATCTCATATAAATACCGCCCGTCGGCCTTTTTGACGTATTTCCCTACTGCAACATCCGGATTTGAAGATACTGCATCGGGCGGGGTTCCACGGTCCGGTGTGACTGTAACCGCCAAGTAATACTTCTGTGCGGTAGTCTTCAACTCACAACTCGCTGTATCTAACCGGATGACCGGGGTTGCTGCCGAAACAGAAATGGCGGCTTCTGCTATAACCGGCGCATTTGTCGCAATTGTCCCACCCAAACAACAAACACAAAGCGCAAAAGCTACACATCGTTTGACGATTTCTCTTTTTCTATTCATCAAAACACTCCTTTGCCATAATCCCAATCGTACTGTCTCATATTATTGAGTATAGACTTCTATGATCGTTCGTTCAAGCCTCTGCATGGAAACAAATTGTAAATTTTTGAACAATCTTATTTACTTGCGCTCTATTCCCACCGCACGGCCCACCAGGTTGGTCAGGCAGCCGAACAGGATATTGGCATAATAGGTTACCAAGCGCCACAGAAGGATCGCTGGAATAATCGTCGGGCCGAAGAAAGTACCAAAAAAGAGGTAAAAGCTTCCTTCTGCGCCCCCGGAAGAGCCCGGCAGAGGGATAAATGCTGACACCATAGTAACAAAGGTCTGCGCAGCCAACATGGTAAAGATCGTCGCATCCATATTTAACGGCAGATTGAAGCTTCGGTAAATAAAATAGGGAATTAGTCCCGCCAAGGTGATCTGTACAACGGTGAAAAAACCTGACTTTAAATAAACCTTGAACGAGGTTCCCATCGTCTTTGCACTGTCGTGAAACATCTCCATCTGTCCATGAATCTTTTTATATTTTGCTACTGGATGCCGGCAAAGATGAACACGGTACAGATTCCGCAACAAAAAGCGCAGGAACCGGTCAGTAGCTTTCTCGCTTAGCATAAACAGTGTGACACCCAGAATAAATGATCCATTCGTTACAAGTCCGATGACCGTAACAAAAGAAAAATTACTGACATTCTGCTGAAAATATCCCAAGCGGAATACAACCATCACCATGGCATAAATGACCATGATTGCCTGATAGACCAGCGTTTTCATCGCTACAATCGACCCTGCTTTGCCTGTATCCACACCCATTTTGCTCATTGAATACATTTGCATCGGCTGCCCACCTGTTGCAAACGGCGTCAATGCGCTGTAGAGCAGGCCTGTCATTGCAATATGAAAGGACTGCGAAAATTTCCATTCCGGATACAGATGCTTACAAAAGACCCCCAGCACGTAGGTTTCCAACAGCCAACCACCGACCATGGCTCCCAGTGTAACCAGTAGCCATTCCCAACGAAGGCTGAAAGCGAGATGTCCCAAAGCGGTTATTCCATCCGTGGTAAACAGGAAATAAAGCAAAACCCCCATTGAGATCGCAATGGTGATAATCGCCAATAGATTTTTTTTAAGAATCCTTAAAACTTTGGCCCCCATGGAATCTTCCTCCGTCTTTCATGCGCCGTTAAACCGTCGCCTTCTTTGCCATAAGGCAATTCCTTTTTATTCTATAACAGTTTCCGAAAATATACAAGCGAAAAGTCCGGGGTGGAAGAGCACCCAGTTTCTCTCCTCTGCATACTATGAACATGGATAAGCTCCATAATCCCACGCCCCTGGGCGCAGGACGCAATACCATTACGCGAAAGGAGAGTTCTTATGGCGAACGATATGAATGGGCAAATGTGCGATCTTGCACAGCCTACACCGTTGCCTTCGGTAACGGTACCCGCCATGGCTTATGTCCCATTTCAACAATTCAGCAGTATCTATCCCCCTGAACAGGGGCTAGACAACGGTACAATTTTTCCCGAATTGAATAAACCGTTCTATGGAAGGAGGGGAGAACCCAGATGAACGAACAGGAAATGTTGATGCGAAAAATCTCTTCTCTGCGTTTTTCGATGTGGGAACTCCATTTGTTCCTGGACTCCCATCCGAATAACTGTGACGCTGCCCGCAAGCTCGAGGAAGCTCGTAAAAAAGCGGATGAACTTACCGCACAATACGAAGCCGCCTATGGCCCTCTACACGAAACCAGCAACACCACCAGCCGTTGGGCTTGGATTACAGGACCGTGGCCGTGGGAAACCGGAATGGAGGATGATGAATAATGTGGGTCTATGAGAAACGACTGGAATATCCAGTTAAAATTAAAAATCCGAATCCCGCTCTCGCAAAAATTATTATCTCTCAATACGGTGGACCAAATCGCTATTTGAGATGCATGATTTACACTTTTGGGGAAAACTATTCCCGGAGGTGATTGTAATGCAAAACAAATATCCCGATTTATACAGCCTATTGGAAAGTGACGGAGAAGCCCGCCAGTATTTTGACGCACTCCCCGATTACGTGCAGGAATGCATTCGAGATCGTTCCGGTGGTGTCAATTCATTTGAAAGTCTTTGTAATGCAGCGGACAAGTATACCCGCGGCGATGATTAAGTTCTCAAAGGCAGTTTCGCATGAGACGGTCTTTTGCAACATATGATTGCAAAAACAGTTTAACAGAAAGGATGACCACTTTATGAGGCAACAATATCCATTTTCTGTAGAACCTCTTCCCTACGATGCGCACGCATTAGAACCTGTGATCGACGCGGAAACCTTACACTTCCACCATGACAAACATCTACAGGCCTATGTGGACAATTTGAACAAAACGTTGGCCGATTACCCAGAGTACCACGATTGGAGCCTGGAAAAGCTATTGACGCAGGGAGATGCTCTGCCAGAGGCAATTCGAACCCCCGTGCGAAACAACGCTGGCGGTGTGTACAACCATCAGTTGTATTTTCGCAGTATGGGTCCCGAGAATCATTCAGGCCCATCCCCAGCATTGGCGAAAGAAATCGATTGTTATTTTGGCTCCTACGAAGCTTGGAAAGAAAAAATGAAAAATGCAGCAGTGACCCAATTTGGCTCTGGATGGGCTTGGCTTGCGGCCGACGAACAGGGACGATTACATGTGCTCAAAACAGCCAATCAGGATACCCCTCTCGCACTTCACATGTGTCCCTTACTTCCCATCGACGTTTGGGAACACGCCTACTATCTGCAATATCAGAATCGCCGCCCAGAGTATGTAGAGCAATGGTTTTCCATTATCAATTGGGATCAGGTTGAAAAACAATTTGCGATGTGTCGCAAAGGCTGATTGTAACAGTCGGAAGAAGGAGGTTGTTCTATGGAGGAATACGCGGATCTCTATCAACTTCTCTCCAAGGACTACGAAGCCAGTCAATACTATTCACTTCTGCCGTATGATGTCAAGCAGGCATTAGGATTTAAAGCTGACAGCATCCTGAACTTTGACGACCTACACAATTTCGCCATGCACTGTCAAGAAGAGGAATGACAAAAGGAGGCCCAATATGGCAAACAGTCTGGACGATCTTTTCGAGGAAGCCCCGGACGTTTTGCAGTATTTTCTATCACTGCCGCCCGATATGCAGGATGCCATTAGCCTGCGTTCCGAGGAGATTTATACAGTGGACGATTTACAACAGTACGTGGAACTCTTACAAAACGGATAATAAAAAGGGAAGCTCCTGCGGTCAATCCCGTGGAGCTTCCCTTTCTTCAAGGACAATTCCAGACAATGCCTTCTCTAAAGCACGAAGCAGAGCATGTTCTTTAGCGGATTGTTCTGGGCGAGGGACCCAGTCATATCGTTTCATCACTGTAAAATGGTCCATCCCCTTCTGCCCAGATGCCCTGCAAAAGAGATAAGAACTTCTTCGAACCGAACCCATATATACATCTGCGGTAAAATCATCTTTTCTCCCCATAATGCATCCCTCCGATGATTTATATTCGCGGAGACGTTCGTCCTATGCCGCATAATAAGCCTATCTTCCTTCTACAAATAGATCAAGGAGGAATCCACATGAAAATAGCTGCGGCCTACATACGTGTGTCAACCGATGGACAATTGGAATATAGCCCCGACAGCCAACTGAAGGTTGTCCGGGACTACGCGCAAAAAAATGGGATGTTGCTCCCAGAATCCTTTATTTTTCAGGAGGAAGAAGGAATTAGTGGAAAACAGGCAGAAAAGCGTCCCGCTTTTATGCGTATGATTGGAATGGCAAAACAAAAGCCCAAACCCTTTGACTGTATCCTCTTATGGAAATTCAGCCGTTTTGCACGAAGCCGGCGGGATAGCATTGTCTACAAAACCATGTTACGGAAACAATTGGGTATTGATGTTATTTCTGTAACCGAACAGCTTGGCGACGATGAGCTCTCCCTTCTCCTAGAGGCAGTAATCGAAGCTATGGATGAATACTATAGCATCAATCTGGCAGAAGAGGTCAAACGTGGGATGTTGGAAAAAGTAAGCCGGGGTGAACCGGTCACACCCCCTGCATATGGTTATCGTATCCAAGAAAAGCGCTATATCCCGAATTCAGAAACCGCTCCAGTGGTACGATGGATGTTTGAACAACGAGCGCAGGGTATTTCCTGCAAAGAAATCGCCCAGCAGCTCAACGAAATGGGAATTCCTACTGCACGGGGGCTTCGTTGGGAAGCTCGTGCCGTAGAATATCTTTTACAAAACCCCGTCTACATCGGAAAAATCCGTTGGAATCCGCACCGTTCTTCTGGGCGTACAAGAAACACAGCAACCATCCATGCTCACAGAGGGAAACCATAAACCTCTTGTGGACCTCGCTTTGTGGGCCGAAGTTCAAAATCAACAAAATCGTAGAATACGGCGAGAACGTCAGTGCCTCCCCAAAAGGTGTTATCCTTTGCGAGGCCTTGTTTTTTGTTCTTCCTGTGGGGCGCCACTCGTCAAAAGCGCTCGGAATGCATTACAATGTTGCGGATATGCCCATGGCAACTGCACCATCTCCCACTACATTCCCAATCAAAGATTAGAAGAATGGATTTATTGTACTTCAGACGCTGATCTTCCCTACAAAATCTCCAGATGGCCCCCATCCCCCATGTGAATCCGGAAAGCCTTCTTCATTTGCAAGTGGAACGAGAAAAAAAGAAGCTGGAACGGCTTCGCGATGCCTACGAAGCTGGAGCCGAAACCCTGGAGGATTATTGTCGCGAGAAGGCACGCTTACAAGCACGCCTCACCACGCTTACCGCCGATATGAAACGCCTATCGTTCCCATCTGTGGCTCATAAGCCAATCAACATTTCTTCCTTGCTTCGTTCAAACCAGATTACAGGGCAAGAGAAGAACCGCTTGTTACACACGATTTTTAAGCGTATTGTATTCGATTCTACAAAAAATCATCTGGATTGTTATTATCAAACCATATAAATCTCTCAACTTACAATCCGGGGTACCGCATGGAGGCTAGGCGCTTCTCTGCGCTATCTAAGCCAAAGATATAGCATGCCGTATCCAGAATTAAAAGCCATATTGACCGATATAGGTACGGAAGAACTGGCACACTTGGAGATGGTCAGCGCAATTGTCTATCAATTAACACGCGGTTTGACTACAGAACAGATCAAAAACGCTGGATTTGATACGTACTTTGTCGATCATACAACAGGTGTCTATCCACAAGCTGCCAGTGGCGAACCCTTTACAGCTAATACTTTTTCAGTAACCGGAGATGTACTGGCTGATCTCCATGAGGATTTGAGTGCAGAACAAAAAGCTCGTTTAACGTATGATAACATTCTTCGTTACGCAGATGACCCGGATGTGCGTGATCCGATCAAATTCTTGCGTGAACGCGAAATTGTGCATTACCAACGTTTTGGCGAGGCACTCCGAATCGCTACCTGATAATCTGGACTCCAAAAACTTCTATGCCTTTAACCCATCGTTCGATAAAAAATAAACTTTGGACAATACGTCTTAAAATGTGTTATGTATATTCCAAATTCCTTTCATGATACTCTTCATAACACATACAAAAAAGCCTCCTAGCTTTTATCCCAAATAGCTAGGAGGCTTTTTCTATACGTTCATCAGCATATATCACAAAATTTCTATATTTCTGTTGCCTAAAGCAAACCTTTTCTTACAAGGAGATATAATCGAGAGATTTATGCATCGCATCGATCAACCTTTCATTCCGAAAGTACAGTACATTTCGCTTCACAATACTACAGAAGATGTGTAATATGCAATGAATTTCTCAGATTAACTGAATCAAACCAAATGATTTTCTGGATATTCTATCCTTCCTTTT
>NZ_JBKEIV010000049.1:0-96643 GCF_046693725.1 Anaeromassilibacillus sp. SJQ-1
GTGCCGGAGCATTCTGTTCCGGCACACCGGTCTATCTTATTCACAAGGGGAAGGGCAAGTTGTTCAAACTGCTAAAAGAATCGTGGCTGAGTCTCACACTGGTATTGGTGATTCTGGCGACCGTCTGTACAGCCACGTTTGCATGGCGGGAAGACCTGGACAAGGTCAGTCTCACAGCAAAAAGTGTGCTGCTCAATGCGAAGATGGACCTTGCGAACAACGCGGAGTCCGACCTGGGTGTTTTAAATCTGGCGGCTTTACAGGATGGCCAGACAGCTTATATTCGATTTCAAATGGAGAATTACTCCAATATTCCTTCTGCCGTATCTTTCCGTGTTTCTAGTGAAGGACGCGAACGGTGAAGAAATTACAGATGCTTTGGAAGGCTGGGAGGTTTCTATTTTGAGTGAAGGCGAACCTTTGAAGCTTTCTGAGGATGGCATTTCTTTTATCTGCAGAGGTTCCAGCGGTGGAAAATGGTTCTGAGATCAATGCTTATACGCTGCAGTTAAAGGCTGCCCCTGATGCGGACTACAGCGAATTGGGTACAGAGGACGCGCAGCTGTATGTCACGGCGGATATTCGAATTCTTGAGGAGGAAACTGTTCAGGAATAAGAAATCGGTTGTCGATCATACTCAGCGGATTTTGTAGAATGTCATAGTAGAGAGGCTGCGTGTGATGGAACAAGTTAAAAAAATATGGTCGATCATCTGTAATATCTTGAATGCTTTTTTCTTGGTTTTACTGGTGGGGTTGGTCGTGGTTTTGCTTTATCTCGCGATCGGCTCGAAAGGAAACGGGTTGCCGTTTCTACAAAATTATCAGTTGTTTACGGTGTTGAGCGGGAGTATGGAACCAACTTTGAATGTTGGCGGCGTAATCATTGTGGAGAAAGTGGACCCGATGACGCTTGAAGAAGGGGACATTATTACATTTGTTTCCAATGATACCACACTCAACGGAAAGGTTGTCAGCCACCGGATTCTTCAGGTGGTCGATAATAATAATGGCCGAATGTTTATCACAAAAGGCGACGCGAATGAGGACCGCGATGATGCGGCGGCTGTCCCCGATAATGTGATTGGACGCGTTATTTTCCATATTCCTTACTTGGGGTATCTCCTCAATTTTATGAAGACGAAAAATGGTTTTTTCTTGATTCTACTTTTGCCGCGGCATGATTATTTTTGTTGGTGGGAGACCATCAGTTTGTTGAAGAATTTTTGGGCCTATGTGGATGAGAAAAAGGCACTCAAGGAGGGAAAGTAGTAGGACGGTTCAGAAGAAGAACCGGAACTTCCGGAAAAGAGCGAACAACCTGAGGAAAAGCAGCAGGCGGGGCCCGAGAAATCTATGGGAATAGAAACAGGGGAATCTGCTTCGGGACCGAATGCGGTACAATCTTCAAATGAAGATGCAGGCGAAGAAATGCTTTTAGCTGCTGATAAAACAGAATACAACCGATGAGCAGTTTGCAGAGGATTTGCTCCAATCGGATAATGAAACGGAAAACAAACCGACAAGTTGTACATAGATCAAATTTGTGAATCGATCTGGAGGAGTGGTTGTTATGAAGAAGAACTTTTTGAAATTACCAGTGGCTGCCATATTAAGTATGGGCCTCTTGCTCTACAGCGGTAACAGGGACAACACTCGCTTCAGAGGAAGGGGAAGAGGGGTCGTTCTTGGGCACCGATCAAGAGATGGCCGTTTCGGTCTATGATGGGGACCTGCCGGATTTTAACGAGGCAGCGGTACCGGACGGCGCTTCTGCTTTTAAGAAAATGGTAAAATCCAATGGGAAAGAAGACTCCATTCAGCTTTCCGCAGAGGATCTGTTGAATGGACAAATTACAATAAAGAGGCCTGTGAATCTCTCGATTGAAGGATATGATGCCTTAAGTGCTTCAGAACAGAACAAGATTAAACTTGTCATCGATCTTCCGGACAAATTGGAGGAAGATTCTTTGTATGCGATGACGATCCTTGGACTTCCAGAGGAGCATATTGTTGTGCGAAATCTGGGGCCGGTAAGCTTGTATGTAGGAGATATTCCGGAAGCGAATGTGCCAGAAGAGGATGTGGAGGAATCTTCGAAAGAACCAAGCAACAATTCCGGCTCTGTTTCGGGTGAATCAGACAGGCCCAGTGGTTCTTCTGAAGAACCTGTAGAGGATTCTCAACAGTCGACCGATTCTTCTGTAGCGGCGGAATAATTTGGAATAACTGCTGAAGTCAAGGTTTACTAAACAAAAGCGATAAGAAATTGTTTGATAAAAGAGGTCAAAAAAATAGCGCCTGTTTTCAGTCAGGCGCTATTTTTTTGTTGGCGCGGAATAGGCATGATAAAAACCCCCAGTTGAACAGGGGGCGGAATAAAAAACTTATAGAGGAAGAGAGGGACTCCCTGAGATAAAATAGAAGTGGTTTGGCGGCCACACAACAAAAACACAGGAGGTCAAGTCATGAAAGACATAAATAGTTTATCGCATAGTAGGACTATGTTTTTATACTCGAATGGGGACAGAGGACGGATGTATCTGTAATGAAGCTGCAAGGACGTTAAACTCTTAAATTTTTCGGAATAATAAGAGCAACTTATTCAACGAATTGGTTATTTTACTCTTTTTTCTAGAGTGATAAGATGCTATAATCCAATCGTAAAGTGAGATATATAGAGAACCCTATCGATGGGAATCAAGCACAATAGGGTAAGAAAAAGATGGAATATGGACAAAAGAGTTTGTTTAAAAACTTTGGAAACGGTTTATGTGTTTGAATCATACGGAAACCAAAAAGAGCGTATACCCGATTGATCCTTCGATTTAAAAGGGTAACAATTGGCCTCGTATATTTTTGTAGAGAGATTCTTCAGTTACTTCTGTATTTATAGGAGGAAACCCTTAGTAGACCATTGGAAAGTTTAGTTGTTTTTCATTAAAAACATATAACGATTCTGTTTGTTGGTTCGTTATGAATATGCTTTGCGCCGTTTTGTTTATTTGGGCTTTTATTGTGAACATAAAAAGGTATCATGCAAATCAAGATGAGTAACAACTCCAGTTTATAGAACTAAGAAAATTAGAATTTAGTTGCGGGAGAAATGCTTATGGGATTTTGGATTTATATGTTGATTATGGATTTACTTCTCCCATTTACGATGATTGGCTTTGGGAGACATTTTATGAAGAACGCGCCAAAGACAATTAACGGAGTATTTGGATATAGGACTTCCATGTCTATGAAAAATAAGGAAACATGGGAATTTGCCCATAAATATTGTGGTAAGATATGGTATATTTGCGGGTTAAGCGCATTGCCGATAACAGTAATATTTATGCTCTTAGTAATTGGAAAAAATGTGGAAACAGTAGGAACAGTCGGAGGAATTATAATGGGAATACAGCTGGTTCCTTTGATTGGTTCTATTTTTCCAACAGAAATTGCTCTGAGAAAAAATTTTGATAAAAATGGAAAAAGACGGTAAATTCCAGTTTGTTGAAACGAAAAGAAGAATAAATGCGATAATTGAAACAGAAAAATTGACAAGGAGAACGTTTTGTATGGTTCTGATTGAACAAGTCGAAATAAACGATAGTTTAAAAAAAGACATTCAAAAAGAATTTGAGAAGTATGAGGCAAAGGACGGCGTTTCATTTAATCATACTCCGTTTTGCTTTGTCGCAAAAGAGAACGGGAAAGTAATCGGCGCCATAACAGGGTTTCGTTGTTTTTCAGAAATTTACATTGATGAATTGATCGTGTTCGAACATCAACGAGGAAAACACATTGGGACACAGTTAATACAGATGGTGGAAGATACCTATAAAAATCAAAATTTGCATAATATCAATCTTTGTACCTATGAATTTCAGGCACCAGAATTTTATAAAAAACTAGGATTTGAATTGGAATTCGTAAGAAGAAATAATTATAATTCCAAATTGAACAAATACTACTATGTAAAATATTTTGATAAAAGCGATTCGCTATAAATCAGATACTTTTTCAAAGGAAAACATTTTTTTGAAATTCTTGTCAGCTTCCAGTTTGACCATTTCACATCCACATTTTAAGAGGTTGGTCTTATATGATTGACCGCTTTTTAACAAAAGACACCATTTAGATGTCAATGGTGTCCCTTTTAGTGTGACTTTATTGTCATATTAAGGTTCGTTCAATCGTAGTAAATTCGTGGTAAAATGAATGTTTTTCTATACTCCAAAATGTTTGAACGTGTAGTGTTTATGCGGACAATCAAAAATCAGATATAAAATTTATAAATAATTAGTTTATACGTACCTTTAAAAAATGTAGCGAAAGGTTGTCCTTGACACCATCTTTTGGCTGTTTATGTTGCTAACTGCGCTTTTTCCATAGCTTTATCATGATGGATAGACTTGTATCTGAATTTTTATGGGAATAGATGCAGTTACCATAGTAGGGGCCACTCACTCGACCGGGTGCTTTTTATTTCGGAACCATGCAGAGCCAAGCAATGATCTTGTTGAATTCGCTTACCCTATCTGAACGGTTGCGTTATTTGTACACATTGGCTGTACTTCCTTTATCGCGGGGATCGAATACGGTTTCTAAGAGGTAAAGGATATAAAAAAGGAATATAGAGATAGAAATGGAAGTTTGAAAGAGAGCCTTCTTTGAAGCCCTGCCTTACCAGGAAGATCGTTCTAAAACTATTTTGATCGATCGGCTTTTAGAATATGTTTGAAATATCGTTGAGACGAGGGAATAACTTTCGTTTCGTTATTTATCAAATTTTTAAAGTGGGCGTGGTTAGAATCTTCTTTTTAACCAGTTTTTGGCCAGCGAAAGTTAAGAGAAAAAGCCATTTTTCAGGAGGGAAAGATGCGGCTGTTTATAGGTATCCGTTTTAATGAACTCATGATAGAGGAACTTTGGCGTCTTGAAAAATGCCTTCAGAACGCAGCGATTTCGGGAACTTTTATACGAAAAGAGAACTTCCATTTGACACTCTCCTTCCTGGGGGAGACTGAGTCCATTGACACAGTGGTTCAAATAATGAATCGTCTCGAATTCCCGGTGTTTTCGTTGATGCTGAAGGGAATAGGGAGTTTCTGTTCAGATCAAAAGGGGAAGACCATCTGGGTCGGTGTGGAGTACTCCGAGCAACTACAAAGCCTACAGAGAACTTTAGAAAGGTCTTTACTCGAAAGTGGCTATTCATTGGAGATGCGTGCCTTTCAACCACATATTACCTTGGGGCGAAAGGTCCTTTTGCGGGAAGATTCTTATTTGAATGAGCTTTCCAGAGCTGTGCTCCAGCAAAAGATGCAAGTAGAACGAATTTCTCTCATGCGATCGGAAATTCAACAAGGGGTACGCATGTATAAAGAAGTCTACTCAAAGGAATTAAGTCGGATAAACCAATCGATTCCTTGCCAGAGTTTCGAAACGAATTGAGTGAAAGGGATGTACTACATGGAGACTAGGGGGAAATGCACGGTTGTATATATCCTCGAATGTTCCGACGGAACCCTCTACACGGGTTGGACGGACCAACTGGACAATCGCTTGGCGGCCCACAACTGTGGACGGGGGGCCAAGTATACGCGTTCTCGCAGACCAGTG
Organism: Anaeromassilibacillus sp. SJQ-1; assembly: GCF_046693725.1. NCBI lineage: Bacteria > Bacillati > Bacillota > Clostridia > Eubacteriales > Acutalibacteraceae > Anaeromassilibacillus > Anaeromassilibacillus sp. SJQ-1. Next base: position 5,613 of record NZ_JBKEIV010000049.1, read on the forward strand.
TGTTTGGTTTATTGTGAGGAGGTTCCGGATCGTTCCGCAGCTTTGCGCCGGAGGCGCAGATTAAACGTTTGACACGATCTCAGAAATTGAGCCTTATTCACGAAGCTTCGCTTGAATAGAGAGGACTATTTGTGATATACTTTTGAAAAATAACGCTTAGTATAATGGCGTATGGATGAAATTAAAGGAGGAATTACTACCATGCCATGTATTCAGACGAAGGTCAGCGTAAAAATGACGGAGCAACAGGAAAAAACCATTAAAACGGAGTTGGGAAAGGCAATTTCCCTGATTCCAGGGAAAAGCGAAAATTGGCTGATGCTTACCTTTGAAGATGGTTGTAAAATCTATTTTCAAGGGAATTGTGACCAGCCGGCGGCTTTTGTAGAAGTAAAGATTTATGGAAAGGCCAACGGAGGCGTTTATAATAAAATGACTGCGGCCATAACAGACATACTGAGTAAGGAGTTGCAAATCGCCCCCAATCGGATTTATGTAAAATACGAGGAAGTTGCCTACTGGGGATGGAACGGAAATAACTTTTAACGAAAGATCGAAGATCATCTATGTGACGTTTCACAGAATACCAACAAAACAAAAGACCTCCGCAAATCGTTCGATTACGAAGAGCGGAGGTCTTTTTTGATTTCTGTTAAAGCCGTTTTAATAGCATTTAATTGAACTAGGTATATCGGCACGAAGAAGGAATTTTGTTTGAACAACGACAAAGAACACTTATAAAATAAACAATTTGTATTATTATATTTATATATTTCAAATTGTAAATCAAACGTTGGCAAAGACTAAGAAATACAGCAAGACAAGTGCCCCCAAAATGATACGATAGTATCCAAAGGCTTTAAAATCGTGCTTTTTGATGTATCCCATCAGGAACTTAATGGCAAGAATTGAAACCACAAATGCGACAATCATACCGGTTAAGAGAATGGCGATCTCCATACCGGAATATGTAAATCCAAACTTCAACATTTTCAAGAGGCTTGCCCCAAACATCACTGGGATAGCTAAGAAGAATGTGAATTCCGCCGATACTGTACGGGATGCACCAAGTAATATACCGCCAAGAATCGTTGCACCCGAACGGGAGGTCCCTGGAATTAATGCCAACACTTGAAACAAGCCAATGCAGAATGCAGTACAGTAGGAAAGGTCAGAGAGCGTTTCTACTTTAGGCTTACGGCGCTTATTCCAATTTTCTACAAGGATGAACAATACGCCGTAAAGAATCAACATAACGGCTACTGTGACATAATTAAAAAAAGTGCTTTCGATTAAATCGTCAAAGAGCAGACCGATCACAGCCGCTGGCAGACAGGAGACAATGACTTTTCCCCAAAGCGTAAAAGTATCGCGCTTTTCCTGCTGCGATTTTTTGGGCGAAAAGGGATTCAGCTTATGAAAATACAGCACAACAACGGCAAGAATGGCGCCGAGCTGAATCACAACCAAAAACATGTCCTTAAAAGCCTGTGAAGTGTTGAGCTTAATAAACTCGTCGGCCAGAATCATATGGCCGGTGCTACTGATGGGCAGCCACTCCGTAATTCCCTCGATGATTCCAAGGATGGCGGCTTTCAGGAGTTCGAATAAGTCCATTTGTATACCTCCTATTGGTTGGTAGTTTTGGCAGCATCTACTGCACATTTGTAAATCCTTCCAGTTTGCTATTATCCATTATACAATGAATAGACGCAAAAATAAATTGATAATTGGTGAACCGTTAAAAAGCTTTTTCTTTACAGGGAAAGCTAAATAAACTCTATTTTTGTCGAAACTGTACCTCTTTCACAAACCTCCTGAAAACAAACCGAAAAAGCTTGATACCTCGGCTATTGAAAACTTTTTTCTGCAAGGCTATAATCCAGATATAGCCAGAAATTTCCATGGCCTCATCATGGAAATTGAGAGCGCGTAAAAGGAGGAGTTTAAACATGTTTGAACAGATGAAAGAGATTATCCGAAATTATGTCCAGGTTGCAGATGAGGACATTCATGAAGATTCCAGATTTGTAGAGGATCTGGGGTTCAATTCTTATGAGTTTATGTGTCTGGTCGGGGAAGTGGAAGATGTGTTTGACATTGAAGTGGACGAGCGTGAAGCGGCTAAAATCAAAACGGTACAAGAGGCATTGCATTACATCGCTACTTTGACGGAAGAATGATCTATGCCTGCTCGATTCCCCATGGCATGGGGGAGCATTCAGCCGCTTATACGCTGCTTTCTTGGGTGTTGTATGAGAAGTATCGGTTGACCGGAAACCTATTGTTGGCCCGAACACCGCAGGGAAAGCCCTTCTTGCGCAATTATCCGGGAATCTTGTTCAACATTAGCCATTGCGCAGGGTTGGTAGCCTGTGCAGTGAGTCACACAGAGGTTGGCGTGGATGTTGAGAAAATCCGTCTCTATCCCCCACGGATGCCGCGGCGTATTTTGGCACCGTCTGAACAAGAACAGCTTTTAAAAAGCGAAAATCGAGAGGATTTATTTTTTCGCTTTTGGACGTTAAAGGAAAGCTATGGAAAAGCATTGGGTGTGGGGATTGGTTATCCGTTTCGAGAAATCCATTTTCAACTGGGACCGGTTCCCACATGTAATGTTGCTGGATTTTCGTTTGCGCAAACGGTTTTAAGAAGTGGATTTATTTTGTCCGCTTGCCAAAGGGGGACAGAGCAAGCGCAGACAATGGTATTCTTACGGCACTTGCCGGAACAGACAGGAGGTATTTCCTATGAATATGAACCAACTGCGAAACCTGAAAGACTTAATTGACTTTTCCGCGGAAATGTATGGAGAAAAGATTGCCATTCGCACAAAGCAGAAAAAGGAGATCATTGATAAATCATACATCGCGCTTAAAGCGGATAGTGAGGCCTTTAGCCGGACACTGGAGAAGTATGCGCTGAGGGGAAAACATGTGGCGCTCTTGGGACCGACGAGTTATGAATGGATTGTAGGATATTTTGGCACAGTAAACTCCGGGGGCGTTGTTGTACCAATCGATAAGGAACTTCCGGCAGCCGACATTTGCGACGAGCTCCATCGGGCGGACGTCGAGGTATTGGTATATGACAGCAGTTATGCAGACATTGCAGCGCAGGTGCGGCGCGATTGTCCACAGGTTACGTCTTATTTTGAGATGCAGCGGGAGGCGCATGGAGAGGATGTGTGGTCTTTGCGCCGCTGCTTAGAGGAAAATTGCGGAGCATTTGATGAACCTATAGATCGCGAAAAACTCAGTGTAATTATGTATACTTCCGGTACAACAGGAAAGAGCAAAGGTGTGATGCTGAATCATCGCAATTTGATTGACAATGTTGTGCACTTAGAGATGGGGATTGAACCTGGTACAGCGGTATTGATGACAGTCCTTCCGATTCACCATGCTTATTGCTTTACCTGTGACATTCTCAAAGGGCTTCAGCTGGGTTCAACCATCTGTATCAATGACTCTTTGATGCGTATTGCGAAGAACTTGCAAGTTTTTAAGCCCAATACCATGTTGGTAGTCCCTATGATTGCGCAAGTGATGTATAATCAGGTCTGTGAAGCAGCAAAGAAATCCTTGGTCATCCCCAAAAAGGTGATCGCAAAGGCCGCTTTTGGGGGGAATCTACGCACGATTTACTGCGGTGGCGCCTATTTAAATCCGGAGATGATTGAAAAGTTCCGAGAATTAAATATCAATTTAGTACAGGGTTATGGAATGACAGAATGTGCACCTTGCATCAGCCGCAATTCAGAGACATGTATCAAAGAGGATTCTGTTGGGAAACTGTTGCCTGGGTGTGAAGCAAAGGTCGTAGATGGCGAGATTTGGGTAAAGAGTAGTTCCGTGATGTTGGGCTACTATAAGAACGAAGAAGCGACCAGAGAAACACTGGTGGACGGCTGGCTGCGTACGGGGGACCTTGGCTATGTGGATGACGAGCAATTCCTTTATATTACAGGCCGAAAGAAAAATTTGATTATCTTGAGCAATGGCGAGAATGTTTCCCCCGAGGAACTGGAGAATCGAATCAGCGAGGACCCCTTGGTTGCAGAGGTATTGGTGTATGAAGAAGAGGGGCAGATTACCGCGGAAATCTACCCCAATGAAGACTATGTGGCGAAAAAGCGCATTCAGGATATACAGAAGGAACTGTCTGACCACATGGACGAAATGAATCGGTCACTGCCGATGTTTAAGCAAGTGCGCCGTATTAAGTTGCGCAATACCGAATTTGAAAAGACAACCTCTCGAAAGATTAAGCGGCATTATGGCTCGAACTGTGCAGAATAAAAGGAGAGATACCATTTTCTGCTATATGTACACCAATTTGGCTGAATGTAGAGTGGTTTTAGGGGATGAACCGTGTATTCTATTCCACAAAGTGACGTTTTTTGTCTTGTACGATACTTGTAAAGCCTTTTTACTTACAGTATAATGAAAAGAAAGGCCATATTTTGGCGGTTTGAGCGTATAAGAGAGGCGGCGAAAGCGTGGAGTCAAAAGCAATTCTCTTCGTGGGCAATGCGGGACCGGAACGGGACAGCCTGCGCAAATTGTTCCAAGACACTTATTCTAGCCAGGAAGCGGACAATGAGGAGCAGGTATTGCAATTTCTGGAAACCCGGCACGATTGTGTAGCAGCCATACTGCTCGATATGGATGAAAGGACATTTGACGGCTTTGATGTGCTGTGTACCCTGTCGGAATTGCATTGGACGGATCGAATTCCGGTGGTTATGATTACCTCCCAGCCCCTGGACACGACGGTTTTGCGTGGATATGATAGGGGGATGGTTGACATTATCTGTAGACCCTACCAGGAGGAAATTGTGCGCCGGCGTGTCCAGAACATCATGGAGTTATACGCGCACCGCTTACATCTAGAAAACTTAGTGAACCGCCAGACCCAGGTTCTGAAACAGCAGGCGCGCAAGCTGCGCCGTACATATACCTTTATCATCGACGCGCTCAGCACGGCGGTGGAATTCCGAAACGGAGAGTCTGGGCAGCATATCCGGCGGATTCGTGGAATCACAGAATTGCTGCTTCGCCATTTGGCACAGTCCCATAGAGAACTGGGATTGGACGAGGAACAGATCGAGACCATTGTCTGTGCATCTGCGATGCATGACATTGGAAAGATCGCAATTCCCGATTCCGTACTATTAAAGCCGGGAAAACTGACAGAAGAAGAATTCGCTATTATGCAGAAACATACGGTCTATGGTTGTGATTTATTAAATAGCCTTGCTTATGTACAGGATGATCCCTTGATTACTTATTGTTATGAGATTTGCCGTTCTCATCATGAGCGTTGGGATGGACAGGGATATCCCGACGGTCTGACCGGCAATGCAATTCCTTTAGCTGCACAAGTGGTGTCGCTGGCAGATGTGTATGATGCGCTTGTGAGTGAACGTATTTATAAACCTCCCTATTCACACCAAGAGGCTGTTCGAATGATTCAGCAGGGCGAATGTGGAGCATTCAATCCCATGCTGATGCAGTGTTTCTTAGAAACCGAAAAACAGTTGGAAGAACAGCTAGACGCTTAGGATAGAGGGGGCCAGGCGCGCTCATTGGTCTGTGAAAGGGAGGACTTCGATGGAGTTCATTGATCGGCAAATTTATCAGGGACGGCCAACCGATTCCGAACGTTCTGCTCGGGAAGTCGCTGTGTATGATCTCTTGGATCGGTTGGGAATCACATATGAGCGATTGGATCACAGTACGGCAGCGACGATTGCCGACTGTGAGGAGGTGGAAGCCCTCCTGGGCGTGGAAATTTGCAAGAATCTGTTTCTCTGTAACCGCCAAAAGACCTGTTTTTATCTTTTGGTGATGCCAGGACGCAAAGCATTTCATACAAAGGAACTGTCTTCTCAGATCGGCAGTGCGCGCTTGTCTTTTGCAGGACCTCTAGAGATGGAAGAGCTGTTAGGGGTAACGCCGGGTTCAGTCAGCATCTTGGCGCTTATGAATGATCTGCAACACCGGGTTCAGCTCTTGGTTGACCGTGAGATTCAACAAGAGCCGTGGTTCGGCTGTCATCCCTGTCTCAATACATCCAGCCTTAAAATTCGTACGGAAGATATTTTTCAGATTTTTCTACCGCATACCGGCCATCAGCCGATCTTTGTAACACTTTCTGATGATATGCCAAATCCTTAGAACAAACGATTTAAAAAAGAGGGTGTCCCAAAACGATGGATCTTTCGATTCATAGGAAAAGGACATCCTCTTTTTGTTTGGAAAAATATTTAAGTTTCTAAAAAACGAGGGTACTCCTTCCGTCATTTCATGACTTTTGGGACACCCTCGTTTCTTTATAGGCACATAAAATAGGATTGCCGCATAGGATGCCAACAGACGAAAGGATGGGGGGCAAATGCGATGGTAACCATCAGCTTATGTATGATTGTACGAAATGAGGAGGCTGTTTTGGCACGATGCCTTGATTCCGTTAGCAAGGCTGTGGATGAAATCATCCTTGTGGACACCGGATCAGAGGATCGTACAAAGGAAATTGCCAAACGATATACATGCCATATTTATGACTTCCCGTGGGTGGACGATTTTTCTGCTGCCAGAAATTTTTCGTTTTCAAAAGCCACGATGGAATACTGCATGTGGCTTGACGCAGATGACGTCCTTCTTGATGAGGATGCAAAGGCGCTGATGCATTTAAAAGAAACTTTGGACCCCAGTGTTCGTGTGGTCATGCTGCCCTACCAGATCGCCTTTGACGCGGAGGGAAAGCCGACCTTTTCTTATTACCGCGAACGCCTCATCCGAAATGGACAGGGAATGTGCTGGGAAGGGGCCGTGCATGAGGTCATTACTCCCATTCAACCGATTCTCTATGGGACTGCGGCGGTTACACATCGAAAGGTTGGCCCTGGTGACCCAGACCGCAATTTGCGAATTTATGAAAAGCAATTGGCAGAAGGAAAGGTGCTTTCGCCGCGAGAACAATTCTATTATGGGAGAGAACTATACACCCATGGAAGATATGGAGAAGCACAGAAAATCTTCCAGGCTTTTTTAGACAGTGGAGCAGGGTGGTTGGAAAACGAAATCGATGCGTGCCGGCAAATGGCCTATTGTCGATATGCGTTGGGCAATGAAGCAGGCGCATTGCGCGCACTGTTGCAAAGTTTAGAGCTGGATGTACCCAGAGCGGAAGTCTGCTGTGATATAGGAAAGCATTTCTTCGACCGAGATCAATACACACAGGCGATTTTTTGGTATGAAACAGCGGCAAGTCGAGAAAGGGACGATCGTTCTGGCGCCTTTGTTCAACCGGATTGTTATGACTATATTCCCTATTTACAGCTTTGCGTATGCTATGATCGCTTAGGGAATCTCAAAAAGGCCAATTTCTATAATGAAAAGGCGTGGGCTTGTAGACCACAATCAAAAGTCTGTCAAAACAACCATCTCTATTTCCAAAGCAAACAAATATGATACAGCCTACCCGTTTTTTACTATATTTTTTCGAACCTATTTACGCGATCGATTCTTTGATTTTCGGTCTAAAATCCACCGCTTACCTGCAATCAAGTATTGCATTTTTGCGGTGGGTTTATTTTTTGAAAAAAGGAAAAAGAAATATAATATTTTTGTTGCACAAATAGCGAAATTTTTTACAGGATTGTGTATCAAGTCTTGTAGTTCAAAGGAAAAGATGCTAGTATATACAATATCTTAGGGGAAACATTGCCAATCATTATGCACAACCGCAAATTTTTATCCGTTGAGATGCTATTGGGAGGTTGGGATGGAAGTACCCTGTTTGAGATGTGAGAAGGAGGAGATGTTTCAAAAAGAAATTTGGAAAGAGTAAACATGAAGAAGAGAAATGTTTGGAAAAGGAGGTTTGTACACAAGTGAAACAGAGAAAAAGGTTTCTGGCACTGCTTCTGGCAGGAGCAATTGCCACCGGCAGTTTTACCGGTGCGCTGGCTTTTACAGAGGAGCAGGTGAAGGACAGCACTACCGAGGCGGTCAATCGTTTAGAGGATACCGCAGAACTTGACCGGCAGATTTTGTTTGTGGATGATTGGAAGTTCTATTTGGGGGACCCATCCGGGGCCGAGGAGAAAAACTTTGATGATTCCAGCTGGCGTAACGTGACCTTACCGCACGACTGGAGCATTGAATTAGATTTTACCAATGGCGCTACAACATCGGAGATCGGTCATTTGGCCGGTGGCATCGGTTGGTATCGAAAGACATTTACCCTTCCCCCAGAGATGGAAGGAAAGCGGATCACCGTCGACTTTGGCGGTGTCTATATGGATAGCTATACCTACGTAAACGGGGAATTGGTTTCCCGCCATCCCTACGGTTACACGCCGTTCTCCTATGACATCACGGACCTGGTGGTCTGCGATGGAAAAACGGAGAATGTGATCGCGGTACAGGCAGAAAATAAAATTGACAGCATGGCAGGTACAACCAGCCGTTGGTATTCTGGCAGCGGTATTTATCGCGACGTTTATTTGACGGTTACAGAGCCGGTACACGTAGCACGTTATGGTACAAAGATTACGACGCCGGATCTGGAAGCGGAATATACTTCCGATGAAGACGTTACCGTCAATGTGGCGACACAGGTACAGAACGATTCCGAGGAGGAGACGGCCGTTACCGTTCGTACCTCTATGGTGGGGTATGACGACGACAGTGTTCTGATCGATCCAGTGGAGTCGGAACCCGTGACGGTTGCGGCTGGCGAGACAGAGACGGTGGAGCAGGTCCTTTCTGCTGCGAATCCGGCTTTGTGGTCGCCGGAAGACCCGAACCTATATAATCTGGTCACCGAAATTCTGGTGGATGGCGTTGTAACAGACCGCTATGAGAGCCGTTTCGGTTTCCGTTGGACAGAGTTCACGGTCAATGATGGATTCTATCTCAACGGTGAGTGGATGAAGCTTCAGGGTATGTGCATGCACCATGACCAGGGCGCATTAGGTGCGGTGTCGAATTACCGCGCGGTTCAGCGCCAGATGGAAATCCTCAAAGGGATGGGCGTCAATGCCATCCGTGTCACACACAACCCAGCGTCGGACGAGCTGTTGCAGGTATGTGACGAACTAGGATTGATGGTGATTGACGAGGCATTTGACTCATGGTATCAGGGCAAAAAAAATTATGATTATGGCAAACGCTTTTTTGAAGTGGAAGCGACCGATCCAACAGCCAAGCCTGGCCAGACATGGGCAGAGTTTGACCTCAAGACCATGGTGAACCGTGGAAAGAATTTCCCGTCCATTATTATGTGGTCCCTAGGAAATGAGATTTATGCAGCGAATGATTCCAGAGGACCGGCTACTGCTCAAAAGCTGTACGATTGGACCAAGGAGATTGATGACACCCGCCCCTGCACGATGGGCGAAGATAAATTCCGCACAGGAAATACATCCGACACCACCTCCAACTATGTAAAAGTTGCAGAAAAAATGGATGTAGTCGGTATGAACTATGTTGATAACAATTGGACCCGGTATGACGCACTTCGTGAAACACACCCCGACTGGATTATATACGGTGCGGAGAATTCTTCTGCGACCAAGAGCCGTGGAATCTATGCGCACCCAGACAGCGAAGGAACAGGGGATGCGGGCAGCCATCTGGACTATCAGCAGTCCTCTTATGACAACGATCATGTGGGCTGGGGCAGCACCGCGACACAAAGTTTGGTGATTGATCGGGATCGAAAATGGCTTCTTGGCGAGTTTGTCTGGACCGGCTTCGACTATATCGGCGAGCCGACTCCGTGGAACCAAAATGCGACAGCGCCGCCAAAGAATTCATATTTCGGCATTGTTGACACAGCGGGCTTTGCAAAAGATGCGTATTATCTATATGAGAGTCAGTGGACATCTGTAGAGGACAATCCGATGGTCCACATCCTGCCGCACTGGAATTGGGAGGATGCGGAACTTCGCTCTCAGGTGACCGTAAACGGAAAGATTCCAGTTCGCATTTATTCCAACGCACGCTCGGTCGAACTGTTTAAAGATGGGGAATCCCTCGGAAAACAGACTTTTGACACGATTGCTCCATACCAGGATGAAAAGGGCGAAGACGTTGTTTACCAAGTCAATCCGGATGATGAGAACAAGCTCTATCTGGAGTGGCGTATTCCGTATGAGCCCGGCACATTGAAGGCAGTTGCTTATGACGAAAATGATGAAATGGTTGCTGAAGATGTCGTGACGACAGCGGGAGATCCGGCAGCGATTTCGCTTTCTGCGGACCGGCAGGTCATTGAGTCCGACGGACGGGATCTCTCCTATATCACTGTGGATGTTTTGGATGCGGATGGCAACTTTGTGCCGACAGCGGACAACCAGATGTATTTTGACATCACCGGCGACGGCAAGATTGTTGGCGTAGACAACGGCAATGCGCCGAGCTGGGAACGCTACAAGGACTATGACGGCGTTTGGAAGCGCAAAGCTTTTAGTGGAAAAGCACTGGTAATCGTTCAGTCCACTAAAGAAAACGGCTCCTTTACCTTGACGGCTACTGGAGACGGGCTTTCCAGTGATTCCATCACCTGCTATACAACGGAAAATGCAGGCGAAGGTCATGAGATCCTAGGATATGACAATCCTGGAACAGTTGTGACGAATGTCAACGAACAGCCGAATCTTCCGGAAACCGTTATGGCCATCTACAGCGACGGCAGTAAAGAAGAAGTCCCAGTGGAATGGGATGAAATCTCCGAAGATCAGTTGGCACAACCTGGGACCTTTACGGTACGCGGCGTTGTGGACGGTACGGAGATTGAAATTACAGTCGTTGTAAAGAGCATTCTTGGTATCCGTGATACCCGGATGGTTGCACAGACCGGCATCATTCCGACGCTTCCGGAGACTGTCAAAGTCGTATACAACGACGGCACGGAACAGAACGCAGCAGTTACATGGGAAAAAATTACCGAGGAAGAGGTTGCCCAGGAAGGCACGTTCACAAAACTCGGAACCGTAGAAGGCGTTCCAGAGGAGATGAAAGCGACGGCTTATATCCGTGTGGGCGAGCGCACGCTTCTCGGCTCCAATGTAGCAGTTCGCGAAGCCGGGGAAACCTATCCAAAGGCCAATGCTTCGTATAATGTAGGAACCGGTCATAACAAGTCCGACAGTATCAACGACGGCGTAATCGCCTTTAATCCCTCTTGGAACAACTGGGAAAATGGCGGTGTCGCTCAAGAAGATTCTTGGGTAAGCATCGAATTTGAGGAAGCATATACCACGAGCAAGATTGGTGTACACTTCTTTACAGACGGCGATACGAAAGAACCAAGAGAGCTACTGGTTGAATACAGCAACGATGGAAGCGAATGGACTGCTGTAGAAAATCAGAGCAAAACAACGGGCTTCAATGTGGCTCAAGGCGATGTGAATACCGAATATCCCATCACCTTTGACGCAGTCGAGGCCAAAGTATATTCGCCTTAAGATGAAGGGACAGGTGCGCAATGCCACGACCTTCAGACCGGTGGGTATTTCGGAATTTAAGGTTTATGCGGATATTACGACTGCGCCGCAGCCAAGCAGCAATGCCACTCTGACCTCCTTGCAGTTGAATGGTGAGGAGATAGAAGGTTTTGATCCTTCTACATATTCCTATACATATGTGCTTGGTTACAACGATGAGATTCCAGAAATCACAGCCATTCCAGCTACAAATGCTTCAGCATTTGTCGTTCCGCCTTTGACGAGCGATGGTTCCGCGTCTATTATTGTATCTGCAGAAGATGGTACAACGAACCGCTATACCATCCAGTTCCAACGCAGCGACGCAACGTTGGACCATGTAGTGCTTTCCGCAGAAAAGACCGAACTGGTGGAAAATGAGCTGGTTCCGTTTACCCTGACCGCTACAATGGAGGACGGCACGGAACTGACCAGCGGCAGTTACACAGTAGCCTATAAGGTTACTGCAACGGATGCAGAACAGAAGGGCTGGGTCAAATTCAATAACAATGGACAAATTGAGGCGCATACAGCCGGTACCGTTGAGGCCGTGGCAGAAGTGACTTATCGCGGGAAAACCGTTGCTTCGGAACCATTGTCTTTGACGATTGCAGCAGCAACCGAACCGATTGTCGTACAATTCTATGATAAGGTTTCGGTTACAACAAAGCTGAACACCGCGCCGGTGCTTCCGGAAAAGGTGACCGCTTATGTAGCGAACAGCTTTGCACGCGAACTGTCTGTACAGTGGGATTCGATCGACCCTGCTAAGTATGCGACATACGGAGAGTTTACGGTGGAAGGTACGGTGGAAGGCCAGGAACTCAAGCCAACAGCGACGGTTCTTGTCAAAGACGCGATTGCCGTACAGCAGATCTCCGCAGTTACTCCGTACAGCAATACGCCTACCTTGCCAGAAACGGTTACCGTTTATAACAGCGATGGAACTACGAATACAGAGGTTCCGGTTACCTGGGAACCGATGTCCGTAGAAGATTTTCAGGCAGACGAGGGGACGATTGTTCCGGTTAACGGTACAGTCAACCTGGATGGGACAGAGCTGCCGGTGGTTGCAAATGTACGTGTCACGAGCCAAGATGTGGCTACCAGCAAAAACTATGCGGAGCTTCAGAATGGGTATGAACTTCCATTTGCAATTGCCTCCTATACGAATGACGTTCCCGAATCCACAGACCGAGTGGAGAAGTTGAACGATGGGAAGATCTCCTTTGCAACTTCGGACGCACAAGGCAAAAATATCTGGTGCGATTGGAAGCGCAATGCGGGCGGCACTGAAAACTGGATTGCTGTCATTATCGGCAACAGCGGCGCGGTTGTGAACCGTTTTGTAGACACTGTAAAGGTTGGCTTCTACGACGAAGGCGCATCGGGCGGCACACAGAAACCCTCGGATTACCGCATCGAATACTACACAGGTCCCATGGATTTCGAATTGCCGGAAGCGCCGACAACCGCTCTGGGTCCGAACAACCCGCGCGGCCATGTTCGCGACATGGTCGACAGCCCGCTTAACGACGACAACAATTGGAAGGAAGTTTCCTATGTGGGCGGAAAGCCTGCGGTCAAGACCGGTGAGATGATGGAAATTACCTTTGATCCGGTGGAAACTTGCATGTTGCGCGTCTATATGACTCCGACAGGAAATGCTTGCTTGGGCGTGACCGAGTTACAGTATTTTGGTAAAAATGCGATTGCAAAGACAGATTTTGCTGTAAATGCCATTAAGGTCGGCGGCGAATTGCTTGCAGATTTTGATGCTTCCAAGATGGATTATACAGTGGAACTCTCTTCTGCTACCGTTCCTACGGTTACAGCGGAGGCGACCAATAATGCATCGGTTACCGTTGTTCCAGCCATAGATGCAAACGGCACCGCAAAGGTAATTATTGCACCGGAAGATGGCAGTGTTGCGAATACAAAGACCTATACCATTCAATTCCATAGCGAATCCACTGGCGATACCTATCCGGTGGAAATTGCACCGGTGGATGGAGCAACCGTTACCTCTGATCTGCAAAACGCACAAGAGGGTCAAACCGTTACAGTGAATATTGCAGATATCGCGGAGGGCAAGCAGTTCCATTCGATCGCAGTTGCTGATGCAAATGGCAATCCGATTGAAACAACAGAGGTAGTAGCTGGTGCACAGTATACCTTTACAATGCCCGCCTCTGCGGTGACCGTTACAGTGGTTTTGGAGGACAATAATCCCGGTCAAGAGCACCTGCTGACGGTTACGTATTCCGGTAAGGACGTTTCTCTGTGGGTAGACGGCGTTCAGCAGAATTTTGCGGATAGAGTCAACCGGTATAGCGTTCATTTGAAGAAGGGTGAAGAAATCGCCCTGACGTTCAAACCGCGCAATGACGGAAGAGAGTTCCGCCAGATTCTTTGCAACAATGAGGAGCAGTCCATACGGAACACATCCGAATATCTGTATGTTGATACGATGGGCGGCATGGATACGACATTGGAATTTGTATTCGATGTAGTATATAAAGGACTGTTGAAACAGACCATTGACGCGGCGCAAAAGGAAGTCGACGAAGGCAATACAGAAGGTTTGCTTCCTGTGGTTCAAGAGGCCTTTGAGACGCGCTTCCAGCATGCAAAGGATATCTATGCCAATAAGCAAGCAACACAGACGCAGATCGATGCAGCTCAGATGGACCTCATGCTGGTCTTGCACTTCTTGGACTTCAAGTCCGGAGATAAGGATTATCTGAAATATCTGATCGATACAGCGGACGCAATCGACCGCAATCAGTTTATAGAAGCTGGTCAAGCAGACTTTGAAGAGAAGCTTGAGAAGGCAAAGAAGTCTATGCGGACGAAGGCGCCCTTAAGAATGAAATCGATGATGCAGCGCAGGCGCTCCTTGAGGCGATGCTGGCACTCGAACACAAGGCAGATCTGACGCTTCTGAATGTCGTAATTGAAAAGGCGTTGGATGTGCTGGATGACCTGAATGCGGGTTATTATATCCCGAACGAAGAGGCCAATGAGGCGTTTAAGATTTCTTTGGCAACAGCGCAGTCCCTGACAGAAGAGAGTGGTCAAAAGACGGTTGACGATGCAGCTTTGGATCTTTCGAATAAGATGGCAGCCCTCCGTTTGAAAGCGGATAAGACGGCATTGGAAGAACTCCTGAAAGAGATGAGAGGCATTGATCCGTCCGACTATACGCCGGAGAGTTACGCACCCTTTGCCGCAGTGATGAAGCGGGCAGAGTTGATGTTTAACGATCCGATGTTGAGTGTTGACGATGAGCCGGAAATTCAGAGCACGGTCAATGAAGCAAGGGCTCTGTATACCAAGCTTGTCCGAAATCATTCGGGTGGCAATTCCAGCGGTAGTTCGTCTGGTGGAAGCCATTCCAGCAATTCCGGAAACACTTCTGGGATGGGTACATCCGTTGTGACGACCAATCCAATCATCACAGCTGCACAGAACGTCCAGACACAGATCTATGTTGTCTCCGACACGACATTGCCATTTGCTGTGAAGAGAGGTAGCGCGTATTGCTTCAAGATGACCGTTGTCGGCAAGCATGACAGCCATGCCGAGCTTCACAGTCGGCAATGGCGATGTGCTGAAGACGCAGTATGTCGCAAAAGTCGGCAACGATTATTACTTCCGTGTGTGGGCGATCGGCGCTCCGGGCAGCAGTACGGGTGTGTACACCACTCTGCCAGGACAGAATCCGCAACTGCACTGTGTGGTAACCGTAAAATAAGGGCCGTTTCTTCAGCCAATTTTTTGCCAATGGTTGTAAAAAAGAAAACTAAAATTGTGCTGTTGTAAATAGACCTGGTTAAAAGCAAATGAAAAGGGTGCTCTGAATCTCGATTCTTTCATCGGGTTCAGGGCGCCCTTATTGTTTAGGGCACCCGATAAAGCCGATGGAGGCTTCCCGTAAAAAAGCTTTCAATTTGAGCATCGAACCATGCGAGCTGCTAATAACAATCTTTCGATGATAGAAGATTGCCGCTGGGACGGTGACCGCCCGTTTGCGGGCTGTGGGGCAAGTAATATGAGCGGAATTGAGACGCTTGCCGGTAATAGAGGGTGTCCCAAAACTACGAATTTTTCGATTCATAGGAAAGGGGTATCCTCTTTCTGTTTGGAAAAACATCTGAATTCCTAAAAAAAACGGGGGCTCCTTCCGTCATTTCATGACTTTTGGGGCACCCTCTTTTATGCTTCCGGCTTAGCCAGTAGGTTTGACTTTATTTGATTTTTTCTATAAGGACAAGGAAATTCTTCCATAAAAATCCTGTATTCGATGTGCAGCGAGCAGAAGACTTCCCCGAATGAAACGGTTATCATTTGCGTCTTGAGTAGAAAGGATGAAATCAAAAAGGCGTAAAATCCAGGAAAAGAACCATGGGTTTTTGTAGCTTGTCGCCAAGCTTATGATACTTCTATTGACAAACCAATGATCTATGGTAAAATATTACTTAAAATTTTTTAATTATATGCGATCAGGATGGTATCTTGTAGGTTTGCAGGAAACATCGTTGCACTTTTACGATGGATGTCCATGAGGAGGATCGCCATGTTGGAAAAAACCTTTAATGAGATCTATATGAAATTTAAACTGAATTTTTATAAAAATATTTTCCGCACGGTGAGTGAATGCAATAATCGGTTGAGCGCGACAGAGGCTTTTTCAGTCGAGGTGATCTATGCGATGCAGGGGCCTACGATTCGAGAATTTGCCGATTTTGTCAACATCTCGCAACCAAACGCTACGTATAAAATCAATTCTTTGGTGAAAAAAGGGTATATCAATAAGGTCAATTCGGCATCAGATAAACGGGAATACCATTTAGAGGTCACACAAAAATTCTTGGATTATTATCGCGTGAACGACTGCTATATCCAAGAGGTTATGGAGAAGATTCGCAAACGTTTTTCTCCAGAAGAAGTCAAACAGTTTGAGCATGTTTTGCAGATTATGTCCGATGAACTGATGTAGAATCACAAAGGATTGTATTTTGGGAATCCCAAGCGGAAAGGTCTATTATCATTTCGATCTTTCGGCTTTTATGTGGATAAATCGTTTCTCTAAAAGATGGATGAATCTTTTAGGAGGATTATTAAAAAGGTGGGTATTTATTATGGCTATTCGAATTATTACGGACTCCACATCGGATATTTCGCAGGTACAGGGCGAAAAGATGGGGATCACCATTGTCCCACTCAAGGTTGTATTTGAGGATGGGGAATATTTGGACGGTGTCACCCTCACGCCGGATGAATTCTATCAGAAACTAACTGTATGCAACGAACTTCCCCATACAAGCCAGCCGGCTCCGGAGGCCTTTTTGAAGTATTTTAAAGAGGCTAAGGAAGCGGGGGATGAAGTCATTGTTGTGCCAATCTCCAGCAAGTTGAGCGGTACTGTACAAAGTGCTGCTGTGGCCAAAGAACAGTGCGGCGCGGATAACGTGTTTATTGTGGATAGCTTGAATGCGACCATAGGCTTGCATCTGTTGATTGATATAGCGGTTTCTATGAGGGAAGAAGGAAAATCCGCAAAGGAGATTGTAGAGGCGCTTGAGGCTGCAAAGGAGCGGGTTTGCCTGCATATTGCAGCAGATACGCTGGAATATCTGAAAAAAGGTGGCCGTTTGACCAAAACGGCGGCGTTTGCAGGGACATTGATGGGAATTAAACCATTGATTGGGTTGGAAGACGGCGTGGTCGCAGTACAGGGCAAACCGCGCGGCATGCAGCGCGCTTTGGAGGATATGATCGGCCTGATCGACAAGAACGGCGGTGTAGATACAAGTTATCCTGTCTATTTGGGATATGCGGGCGATCAGGAGACATTGGCTCCCTTTCAAAAATTTATTCAGGAAAAACTTCCTCATGTCCGTCTTTGCACCAGCCCGGTGGGCAGCGTGATCGGAACCCATACCGGACCGGGGCGCATTTTATTGCATATCTGAAAAAGTAAAAGGACATAAAAAAGCCTACATGAAAATCCATGGGTTTTCATGTAGGCTTTTTTACATGCTCTATCTAAGAACGTGGCAAGTTTTTTCGATCAGATTGCAAAAGGGACCAGATGAAAGGTTTGGGAGTCTGTTCGTTTATTTCATCAAAATTTTGTTGTGCGAGGGACAAACGCGACAGAGGGACAGGCAAAAGGAAGAGAGGGGTTCCTACTATGCCCGGAATGGAGTGAAAAACGGCTATTTCTCTATATAAAATGCTAATTGATTTTCGAAATGAAAACGAAAAATAAATCTGAACAAAATAAAGGACAAAATAGTATATTATTTTACCTTTCTTGTTGAAAATTTGTACAGAGTATGGCATAATAAAATCCTACGCACTTCCGATCGCTAGACAAGGAAGTAAATTGAAATAGGAGGGTATTTTGTGGAAAAGAATAGGAGCAGCTTTTCCGGGAGGATTGGCTTTGTATTGGCGGCAGCGGGGTCCGCTGTTGGCTTGGGAAACATCTGGCGGTTTCCATATTTGGCAGCAAAATATGGCGGAGGAATTTTCCTCTTGATTTATGTGATTTTGGCGGTTACCTTTGGATTTTCGTTGATGATCGCTGAAATTGCATTGGGGCGAAAGACAGGATTGAGTGCAGTTGGAGCATATCGGGCTTTAAACAAAAAATACTCATTTATTGGGAATTTAACCTCTTTGGTGCCGATGATTATTCTGCCGTATTATTGCGTGATCGGCGGATGGGTAATCAAATACTTTGCAGCATTTTTAAGCGGCCAGGGGACTGCCGCCGCGGGGGATACCTATTTTTCGAGTTTTACAGCGCAGACCGCACAGCCGATTGTTTGGTTCCTCATTTATGTGGCTGCTACGGCGGTTGTTGTGCTACTCGGCGTTGAAAAAGGTGTCGAGAAGGTCAGCAAAATTCTGATGCCGATCTTGGTGGTCCTGTCCATCGTCGTTTGTGTGTACACCATTTGTATGCCCGGAGCGATGGAGGGTGTCAAGTATTATCTCCTTCCGGATTTCAGCAAATTCTCTTCAACGACAGTGCTTGCAGCATTGGGGCAGTTGTTCTATTCTATGTCGCTGGCCATGGGTATTATGATTACCTATGGTTCTTACATGAAAAAGGACGCAGATCTGGAAAAATCGGTAGGCCAAATTGAGCTTTTCGATACAGGAATTGCCTTTATGGCAGGCTTGATGATTGTCCCGGCTGTTTTCGTATTCTCGGGTGGGGATCAGGCACAGTTGAGCGCTGGCCCTAGCTTGATGTTCATTACACTTCCCAAGGTATTCAACAGTATGCCGATGGGGGGCGTGATCGGTTCAGCGTTCTTCTTGTTGGTGTTGTTTGCAGCTCTGACCTCTTCCATCTCCCTGATGGAAACGGTCGTCTCGATTTTGCAGGATAAGTTCCACTGGAATCGCCGCATGACCTGCCTGATTGTGTTTATCGGCATGGTGCTCATTGGAATTCCGTCCTCCCTTGGATTTGGCGCTTGGGATTTCATCAAGCCGTTGGGTATGTCCATCTTGGATTTCTTCGACTTTATCAGCAACAGTGTTCTGATGCCGATTGTGGCGTTCCTGACTTGCATCTTTGTTGGGTATGTAATCAAAACCAAGGTGGTTGTGGACGAGGTGAAAATTTCTTCCAAGTTCAAGAGAGAAAAGCTATTCAATGTGATGATTAAATATGTAGCCCCCATTTTTATCGTGGCGATTTTGGTCAGTTCGGTACTGAATGCGTTTGGAATCATCACGATTTGAGGAATTGCTCGTATAAAGGCTTGCGTTCTACGATCTATTCCGATCCGGTCGAAGCGTTTGTTTGCTGGTGATGTTTCGATCATGCAGTCGTGCAAACATTGGATAAACCTGATAAAGCGCCCTACATGGCAGTTATATAGCTGCCATGTAGGGCGCTTTTCTGATAGAATATCGATAGAGATCAAAACTGTTTGTAGGCCCATCTCCGAGTCTTACATCCTAACCGCAGGGAATGCCAATAAGAAAAGAGGGTGCCCCCAAACTACGAATCTTTGGATTCATAGGAAAGGGGCATCCTCTTCTGTTTGGAAAAATATCTACGTTTCTAAAAAGAGAGGGTATCCTGAAGTCATTTCATGACTTTTGGGACACCCTCCTTTTTTAAGGATACTAGATGTTATTTATCTTCCAAACCTTCAAACTGCATATTATAGTATTTTGCGTAAAGGCCGCCTTTGGCGAGAAGGGTTTTATGGTTGCCGCGCTCTTGAATCCCATCGTCGTCTAAAACTAAAATTTCGTCGGCGTTGCGGATTGTAGAAAGGCGATGGGCGATGACAATGGTGGTGCGGTCTTTTGCAAGCTTTTCCAAGCTTTTTTGGATGTGTTGCTCGCTTTCATTGTCGAGGGCAGAAGTCGCTTCATCCAGAATCAATATTTTTGGATTCTTTAAAAATACTCGCGCGATGGAAAGGCGTTGTTTTTGTCCACCGGAAAGACGCGTTCCGCGCTCTCCGACATCGGTATCGTAACCATCCGGAAGGCTGGTGATAAACTCATGGATGTTGGCATTTTTAGCGGCTTGTATAATTTCTTCCATGCTTGCATTTGGTTTTCCGTAAGCGATATTATCCCGAATGGTTCCTCCAAACATATAGACGTCCTGCTGGACAATCCCGATGGCACTTCGCAAACTCTTCAAAGTCAGGCTGCGCACATCTTTGCCGTCGATTGATACAGATCCCCCTGTCACGTCGTAGAAACGGGGCAAAAGGGAACAAAGCGTGGTTTTTCCTCCACCGGATGGCCCGACTAAAGCAACGGTTTCACCTGCACGGATATGAATGTCAACGTGATTCAGTACATTGCCGGAATCATCGTAGCGGAAAGAGACATTCTGATAATCGATTTCCCCATGTACATGTGCAAGCTCTTGCGCGTCCGGTGCGTCAATCATTTCTGGTTGTGTTTCCACAACCTCTAAGAAACGCTTGAATCCAGAATATCCCTTTTGGAACATCTCTGTGAATTCGATGAGCACGTCGATCGGATTGATAAAAATATTGATGTACAGAGCGTAAACGGCTAAATCTGTCACCAATATATCGCCTCGCGCAACAAAAAAGCCGCCGGAAACAAGCACTGTAGTAAACAAAATCCCCTGGAATAGGTTATTCCCTGCGTGGTAACTGCCCATTCGGCGGTAATTCCGCTCTTTGGAATCCAAGAATTGAAGATTGCTCTTTTGAAATTTTTGCCGCTCCAAATCCTCATTGGCAAAGGACTTCACCACACGAATACCAGCCAAACTATCCTGTACACGTGCGTTGACACCGGCGATTTTCCGGCGGTTATCCATAAACACTGCACGCATTTTTTTATTTTGGTCGATACAAAATAGCAGCATGATGAGTGTAACCGCAGCCAGAATCAAGGTCATAGGCACATTGATCCAGAGTAGCAGCGCAAAGGACCCAACAATCTTTAATAAGGAAATAAAGATATTCTCTGGACCGTGGTGAGCCAGTTCCGAAATATCGAATAAGTCGGATACCAGCTTGCTCATCATTTCGCCCGTATTGTTGCGGTCGTAGTATGAGAACGACAGGCGCTGAAAGTGGTCGAATAGATCCTGCCGCATATCGCTTTCCATCCGGGCGCCCATCACATGCCCTTGGTAGGTGATATAATACCGCCCTAAAAAGCGAAGAATGTACATCGCCAGCAGGCCGCCTGCCATCCAGGGAAGAATCCGATAGATGGCCTGCGCGCCATGGGTAAAAAGATCTCTTGTAGCCCAATTCAAAATCTGAGGAAACGCCAGGTCGACAACGCTGACGATCAGTGCGCAGAACATGTCCATCCAAAAGACAAATCGATAGGGTTTATAATATTTGACAAATTTTTTAAATACAGGCATAGAACCTCCTTGGTACACAACGAAAATGGTGTAGATGAGGTAGACACAGAAAAATACGGCTTAAAAGGGAAACATATCCTAAATCCTACATGGATTCAGGATATGTTTTTGTCTACAATCCATTTGCAACGATTCAGAAAGTGAAAATTTTGCTTTTAGAGCTTTTCTGGCTCTGGGTAGACCTCCCCAAAGGTTTCAACTGTGATCGACTGGATGGTCTGTTCCTCGTAAGGGCGGTCGCTGTAGTCCCGGCTGACGCTGACGATGCGGTCTGCTTCCTCCATACCGGAGATCACCTTGCCGAACGCTGCGTATTGCCCGTCCAAATGCGGAGCATCCTCCACCATAATGAAAAATTGCGAGCCGGCAGAATTGGGATTCATGGCCCGCGCCATCGAGAGGACTCCACGTGTATGCTTCAAAGGATTCGGGAATCCATTTCCAGAGAATTCGCCTTTGATGCTATATCCAGGACCACCCATGCCGGTCCCTTGCGGATCACCGCCTTGGATCATAAACCCAGGGATGACGCGGTGAAAAATGGTACCATTGTAAAATCCCCTGCCAGCGAGGGAAAGAAAATTATTTACGGTATTTGGAGCTATTTCTGGGTAGAGTTCTGCCTGGATGGCACCTTCATTCGTTTTGATTGTAATGATCGGATTTTTCATATACACCTATCTCCTTCCATTGACCATTTGTACGATTGCGTTTTATTTCATTATACCGTGCTTCTTCAGAATCATCAAGGCGAAGAAACGGATTTTGGAGGTTTCCATCAACCAATTGAAAAGGGATTTCTCTTTTTATGCTGTTGTGGTATAATTATTCCATATGGAAGGCGTGAAAAAGGGCTTAAATATTCCCTTTGTGGCGGCTATTGGGAGGAAATTAGAGGGCCGGCGAACTGCCGGAACTTTGGAATCTACAGCGGCCAGAATGGATCGGGCAGATGTATCGCGGCTATTTAGTGGCTGGGGCGGATATAGCCAAGGGCAATACGTTCGGCGCAAACGTCGTCTGAAAAACGGTTTCCGTTGTGTTACACAAGTAAAAAAAGCCGTTGGCGTTCCTTTCGCCAAAGGGGATAGAAAAAGGGGAACGATATGCTAAGGGTCGAAACGGATTTCTTGCATGTTTCATAACTGTATGGTTATGATTCACACTTTAGCGGGCTTTTAAAGGACAGGGAAGGGTTTATGCAAATTGTTGGGAAGTTGCTTTGTTCGATCTTGTGGATTCTATGTACGCTGGTCAGTATTGTTTTCGCAATTAGGCTCATACGGCTGAAAGAAAGAATCCAAACATATACGTGCAATCGAACGGGATCGGAATCGGAGGAGGAAGCAAAGCTTTATCGCAAGCAGATGCATATGGAACTTACGGGCAGTTTGTTAAGTGGTTTCATTGCGATCGTCGGCTTTCTTTTTTCTTATAATATTCCTATCCCACAGCCATACTTTTTTCCCTCGGACTGCGAGTTTTCCCATCCTAGCCCTTACGAAATACAAATTGAAGCAGATCCATATGTAGAAATCTACTATACGTTAAATGGAGAACATCTTCCACAACAGGAAGGGAATCGTTATGAAGGCCCCATTACCCTGACGAAAAATACGGCGGTTGTCGCACAGAGTAAATTCCTGTGCTTCTGGAGCGAGCCGGCACAGGTAAACTGTACCGTATACGACGCAGATCAATACCCGGAGGGGATGGACGCCAACCGCATAGAATTGCAGCAACGCCGCGTGGAATTATATGTGGGAGATATGTTCCCTTTATCTGTGGATATTTTTCCTGAGAATGCGATTCCTCCCATATTGGAGTGGGAGAGCAGCGATGACCATGTTGTGGCGGTGAATGATGAAGGAATCCTCACTGCAAGGGAAACGGGTTCTGCTGTGGTAACCGTCAAGGTCGGCGTTTTAAATCTATCTTCTCATTGCGATGTGATTGTTCGAGAACGGAACTCGCAAGGATTGCTTCCTGCGGAGAATCACTCCGGTTCCTCAGGCAGCCAGGTACATTCGACGCCAGTATCAAGGCCGAATGTACCGATTTCTTCCACGGAATCCTCTTTCGCGCCTGTTTCTTCGAAACCTTGGGTGCCTCCGACTCATCAGACAGATTCTTCCTATGTTCATGAGGAAGAACCATCCGTTCCACAGGTTGAACTTCCTACGACTTCAACGGTGCCGAAACCAGATGTTGTTTGGCCGGAGGTTTCCTCGAGTTCCAGCAAAATACCGGAATCCAGCAGCAGTAGCATCTCTTCCTCAACCCCTTCGTCGCAGCCGGATGAACCGCCTTATCTGGTGAGAATTGATATACAGTCCTTGCCGGAGAAGACGATTTATTCAGTCAGTGACCGGCTGGATTTATCGGGCTTCGCCTTGTTGGCTACTTATAGCAATGGGGCGACAAGTATTGTCAAAAGTGGCTTTACATGTACGCCTATGAAACTTGAAACAGCCGGGACCCAAGCAATCCGAGTATATTACGGCCAAAAAAGAGACGTCTTTTTCGGTTGTTGTACAGGAAGATCCGATTGAGATTCTGGCATACCGTGTGGAAAAGGCCTATCAAGATGCTTCTGTCTTACAGAGCGCTTTTTCAGTTTCTTTTACAACCAATGTCGCATTTCAAGACGCCACATTGGAAATCGATGGTATGTCCGCCGAATGCCCCATGAGAAATTCGACGGAAGGGATGCAGTCCTTTGACCGCAAGTACTTTTCGAAACCTTCCTATGATATTACATTGAAAGTTACGGACAATAGCGGAAATCAGGACGAGGTCACCTTTACGGCGGAACTGGGAGAAGTGGACATTACGATCGAGCCTACCCAGGCGCAGATTGCGGCTGGAGAGGATCTGGAGCTTGTTGCGGACGTGCTAGGGATTGCCGGGCATTCTGTAAGATGGAGCAGCAGCGCCCCTTCGGTCGCGAGTGTGAGTGATCATAAGGTTCTTGGTAAGGACTACAGTTCGGCCACTGTGTCTGGAAAGAAAAAGGGGCAGGCAACCATTACCGCAACGGTCGCCGGCAAAGAGGCGTCCTGTACGGTTACGGTCCATTGATCGATCAAAAGAACAGCGGTTGATATTTATAGTACAGCATGGCCCAGTAGAAAGAGAATTTTTTATTTGTCTTAGAAAGGGAAGATGCAATTTGAAGTTGATTTCTTGGAACGTCAACGGCCTTCGAGCTTGTTTGAATAAGGGGTTTATGGATTATTTCCAAACAGTGGATGCGGATGTATTCTGTATCCAAGAAACAAAGATGCAACCAGAGCAAGCGGAATTGATTTTGCCCGGATACCAGCAGTTCTGGAATTCCGCCCTAAAAAAAGGTTATTCCGGAACAGCGGTATTTACGCGGATGGAGCCGGTTTCTGTGCGGTATGGAATTGGTGCCGAGGAGCACGAAGGAGAAGGGCGAGCGATCACGTTGGAATTTCCGGATTTTTATCTGGTGACGGTGTATACGCCGAATGCGCAGCGCGAGTTAGCGCGAATCGATTACCGAATGGCGTGGGAAGATGCTTTCCGGGCTTATGTCAAGGGGTTGGACGAAAAAAAGCCGGTAGTCATTTGTGGGGATATGAATGTGGCGCATGAGGAGATTGACTTAAAAAATCCGAAGACCAATCGTGGAAATGCAGGTTTTTCGGACCAAGAGCGTGGAAAGATGACGGAGCTTTTAAACAGTGGTTTTACAGACACGTTTCGTTTCCTACATCCAGATGCTACAGGGGCCTACACATGGTGGAGTTATATGTTTCACGCCCGGGAAAAGAACGCAGGGTGGCGTATCGACTATTTCTTGATCTCGAATCGATTGCAAGAGCGGCTTCAGGCCAGTGAGATCCATGCAGAAGTGATGGGGAGCGACCACTGCCCAGTGGAATTGCTTCTGCGGGACGAATAGGAAGAGAAAAACGGGTTGCCTTTAATGTAGAAAATGCTTTCTCAGACGGAATTTCTTAGAAAATACCCGGAATCAGAACAGAGGAAATGGTTTTGTAGGAGGGACTTAGGAATGGGGATGCTCTGTTCCGCGTATAGAAGCGTTTTCCTGATAAAAAGAACGACAGCCGGATGTCCTACCAGGAGAACATCCGCTGTCGTTCTTTTATATCCATTGATTGTAAGGCTTTTTATAGTCAAAGTTATACGAACGATGAAAACGGGCATCAATGCTCTTTTTCTCGTTGCGCCGCTTCCAATTCGCTTAAAATCCGTTCGGCTGCCGTTCGGCGAGCCTCTGCTTCAATAGAAAGTTCGATTGCCAATCGGGAAAGTGCTGCTTCTCCCTCCGGCAATGCGGCAGCAACACGCTTACATACATCCTGTAAAGCCGTGCTTTGCGCGCCGCAAAATCGTTCGTACATATTAGCGCTGCTGTTGTCCTCCAAAAGCCCCTTGAGCAACATGTCGATATCTGGAATGGTCAATACAGGTTTGAGCATACAGATCATAGTCAGCATCGCCAGATGTTCCCGCGAATATTTCTTTTGTTCCGGCCGGGGAAGGACCCCATCCTTAACATAGTTGTTTATCATACTGGAAGTCAGCGGGGCAGCATCCTCCGTACGTGTTAGTGGTTCTAACTGCTTGTTCATATATGTGAGGACCTGATCCATATATAAATAGATCTCCGGCAGACGATCCCAGGCAACCGGGCGATATTCCTGTGTCCGGTTCGCCCATTCGCCGATTTTTTCGACAGCTTCGCTCATAAAAAACTCCTTTCCAAAGAGAAAAACTATACATTAAAAAAACAATCATTCCCGTGGAAATCCCTCTGTGGGGGACGGGTCCCCACTTTTAGAAGGGGCCTCTTTCTTTTTCTGATTTAGATAACGGCTTGGTGGGACGCCCATGTGCCGTTTAAAAACGCGGGAAAAATACAGCTGGTCCGAAAATCCAGTGGAATAAGCCACCTCGCCAACTGAGAGGTTACCCGCCTTGAGAAGCGCCGCCGCCTTATTCATTCGGTAACGCATAAGATATTCATTTGGCGGCATGGAGACGTGCTGCATGAAGATGCGGTACAAATGACTGCGGCTGATCCCCGCGCTGTCCGCTACATCCTCAATATCAATATCCCGCGAATAGTTGTAGTCAATAAACTTAATTGCCTTTTGGACGTATTCGTAGCCGGTCGTCCGCTGTGTAGAAGAATCTCCCAAATGGTCGATCAGCTCCGCCATGAAAAGATACAGTCCTCCCAACATGCGAGCCTCAGCGGAGGGCGTGGAACCGGATACATTGCAAATGTCGGTCAACAAGCTTTCGAGCTTCCCGTCGTGTTCGCAGTGAAAAATGGGAGTTTCCTCGCTCAACCCAGTTTGTTCCACTAAAAGTTTGGCGTCGCTCCCGTTAAAACCCACCCAGCAGTATTCCCATGGGTCCTGCGTATCTGCTGCGTAAGAAGCCACACAGGAGGGAACCACTAAGAATCCATCGCCTACGGAAAGATTGTACTCATTTCCTTTTACAGAAAAAACGCCGCGTCCAGAAACGATATAATGAATTAAATAGTGGTCACGAATCGCAGGCCCCCAGCTGTGGCCTGCTGCACAGCGCTGTACACCACAACTGTATACAGCCATGCCCAAGTTGTTATGATACGGGACTTTAAAGGAACACCGGAATTCTTCATTCGTCATACCGATCCCTCCCATGAAACGTGGGTATTGGTTGTTTCTATTATAATTCGTCGCGGACTTTTGTGCAATGACTCCACGGCAAATATCGAAAAAGAAAACCTATTTTATACCAAAAATTCATTGAAATTGGTCTTGTTATCGGTTATAATATGAATCGTTGTTAATTTGATTTTAGAGTGCCTTGTGGAAATAACGTAGAATTTAGGTTTTGTTGTTTGATAAGTCTTCATACGGGTATTTTTTTGAAATCCCCCGTATTTTGCTTATTGCAGCAGCTGTACTTGGATTTGCGAAGTTTTACAGGAACTCTTTTGGACGGTTTGTTCTTAGATCGGCCATATCACATAATATCTTAGGAAGAATGGGGAAATTCAAATGGATCCACAAAATGAAGTTTTACTCTCATTGACGGTACTGTTGACCGGCTTGGTTGTTGTATTCGCAATGCTGATTTTTCTGACGATTGTCATTAAAATCTATGGTTCAGTGATTTACAACACAACCAAAAAGCGGAGGGAAAGCAATAAGCCCAAAGTGGAAGCTGCTCCAACGCCGGCTCCAGCACCAGCCTCTGCTCCCATTGAGGTGGAAGAGGGGATTTCTGGGGAAGTCGTTGCAGCGATTGCAGCGGCCGTCTATATGACGTATGGCGTTTCTGCGTCGAGAATCCGTTCCGTCAAGCGTGCTGCCGCCAATCCGCGTTCCCTTTGGGGTGAAGCAGGAAGGCTGGAAAATACACGCCCCTTCTAAAAACATACTTTGTACGAACGCATCCATCACTCCGCAGTGGACAGGCTGGCTTGTCTGCTACAAATTGAATAAAGAAAGGGCTGACATTTTCAGTGGAGATTATCAATGAATTTTTGAATTCCATCGTGGATATTTTCAAAAGCTCCGGCTTTGCGACCAATGATTGGCGCAACTACATTATGATTGGCATTGCATGTGTACTGTTGTATTTGGCAATCAAGAGAGAGTTTGAACCGCTTCTTCTTTTGCCGATCGCTTTCGGTATGATGATGGTAAACCTGTATCCCCCCATTATGGCTGAGCCGACGGATGCGGCGAATGGAGGCCTATTCTATTACTTATATTTAGGCGTTAAGTTGGGGATTTATCCGCCGTTGATCTTCTTGGGGATTGGTGCAATGACCGACTTTGGTCCGCTGATCGCCAATCCAAAGAGCTTTTTACTTGGCGCAGCTGCTCAGTTGGGCATTTTCGTTACCTTTATTGGTGCAATTTTTATCGGAAATCTTGGCATTCCGAATCTTTCTTTTACGGCACAGGAAGCTGGTTCGATTGCGATTATCGGTGGTGCTGACGGCCCGACCGCAATCTTTGTTACATCAAAGTTGGCGCCACAGCTATTAGGACCAATCGCTGTTGCAGCTTATTCGTACATGGCCTTGGTGCCGATTATTCAGCCTCCGATTATGAAGGCTTTGACTACCAAGAAGGAGCGCTCGGTTGTGATGGAGCAGCTCCGTCCGGTTTCCAAGCTGGAGAAGATTTTGTTCCCGATTATTGTAACCATTTTGATCTCTCTGCTGTTGCCGGATGCGGCCCCGCTGGTTGGCATGTTGATGTTGGGCAACTTGATGCGTGAGAGTGGTGTTGTAAATCGTATTTCCAATACGGCACAGAACGAGTTGATGAACATCATCACGATTTTCCTTGGCGTCACCGTTGGCGCAACAGCAAAGGGCGAAGTTTTCTTGAGCCCCCAGACCATCGGTATTGTCATTCTCGGCCTGTTGGCGTTCTGCTTTGGCACGGCCGGCGGTGTTCTGTTTGGTAAGTTGATGTACTTCTTTACAAAGGGTAAGGTTAACCCGTTGATCGGTTCCGCAGGTGTTTCTGCTGTCCCGATGGCAGCGCGTGTGAGCCAGAAGGTTGGCCAGGAGGAAAATCCGGGCAACTTCCTGTTGATGCATGCTATGGGCCCGAACGTAGCCGGTGTTATCGGATCTGCGGTTGCGGCTGGCGTGTTGATCAGTATTCTGGGCTGATTGGGTCAGAAAACTGAATATTTGTTGAACGAACATACCCGCACACTCTAACAGCGTGCGGGTATTTAATTGAGGAGCGTATTTCCGTTCCGCTGATTTGTGGTTAGGAGCAGAAAAATGAACGAACAGACGGCGAATACGATCATAGGATTGAGAAAAGTTATGATGGAGCGGGAGTTTTCCCGTATGAATGACCAACAAAAGCAGGCAGTCTTTCATATGGATGGGCCCCTCCTGATTTTGGCTGGAGCAGGTAGTGGAAAGACAACGGTTCTTGTAAACCGGATTGCCAATTTAATTCGTTGGGGCAGTGCCTATCACAGTACAGTGGTGCCCTATGACTTTACACAGGACGAGTTGGATGTTCTACAGGCGGCATCCCAAGGAACCGTCCCCCTTCCGGATTCTATTCGAGATAGGTTGTCGGCAAATGCTTGCCGCCCTTGGCAGATTTTGGCGATTACTTTTACCAATAAGGCGGCAGGGGAACTGAAGAATCGTTTAGAGGCTATGCTGGGACCAATGGGGGAGATATTTGGGCGTCTACCTTCCATTCAACATGTGCACGTATGTTGCGCCGCAACGGGGAACGTCTTGGGTATACAAGTCATTTCACCATTTACGATACAGACGATTCTCGCCGGTTGATTAAGGATTGTCAGAAGGCACTCAACATTGATGATAAAGTTTTGTCCTACAAGTCCATTTTGTCAGCGATTTCCCACGCAAAGGATAATCTGATCTCTCCGAAGGAGTATGAACAGCAGGCCGGACGGGATAATCGGTTGATTTTGATCGCACAAGCGTATAAGCTCTATCAAGACCGCCTTAAAGAAGCGGATGCTATGGACTTTGATGATTTGATTTGTAATACAGTTCGATTGTTTGAAGAATGCCCGGATGTATTGCATGAGTATCAGGAGAAGTTCCGTTATATTATGGTTGACGAATATCAGGACACAAATCATGCGCAATATGTATTCGTCAAGTTGTTGGCGCAGAAGTATCAGAATCTTTGTGTTGTGGGCGATGACGATCAGAGCATTTATAAATTCCGCGGCGCAACCATTGAGAATATCATGAGTTTCGAAAAGACGTTCCCTCGAGCGGCTGTGATTCGTTTGGAACAGAACTATCGGTCTACGCAGAATATTTTGGATGCGGCGAACGCGGTGATTTCAAACAACACTGAGAGAAAGGGAAAAACTCTATGGACGGAGAATCCAGAGGGTTCCAAAATCGCTGTACATACAGGATATAGCGAACAAGATGAGGCCGATTATGTTGCCAAAAAGATTTTGGAAGGCGTAGCTGACGGAAGAAAGTATTCCGATTATGCGATTTTATATCGGATGAACTCCCAGTCGAACATTTTGGAGAAGATGTTTGTAAAGTCTGGGATTCCGTATCGCATCATTGGCGGACTGCGTTTCTATGAGCGCAAAGAAATCCGCGATATGATTGCTTACTTGAGCGTGATCAACAATCCTGCGGATGAGATGCGGCTGCGCCGCATCATCAATCAGCCAAAGCGCTCCATTGGCGATAAGACGATTGCACAAGCGTCGGAGATTGCAAACACCCTGGGAGAGTCGCTGTTTGATGTAATTTGTCATGCGGATACCTACGAGCCGCTTAAACGCACGGCGCCGAAGCTTTTACAGTTTGCAGAGTTGATGCAGTCCTTGATCGACGCCTCCAATGATCCAGATGTCAGCTTAAATGATCTGTACCATCTGATTCTGAGCAAAACAAACTACATCGAGGCTTTGAAGGCGGCAGAAAATGACGATGCGCAGGATCGAATCGATAATATCAACGAGTTATCCTCCAATATTATTAAATATGAGGAGGACAATGGAGAAGAAGCCAGCCTCTCCGGGTTCCTGGAAGAAGTGTCTTTGATGACGGACATCGATAATTTTGATGAAACAGCCGACTCCGTTGTCATGATGACGATGCATTCTGCAAAAGGCTTGGAATTTCCTGTGGTGTTTCTTCCGGGCTTTGAAGAGGGAATATTTCCGGGTTTACAGGCGATTTATAATCCGAACGAGATCGAGGAAGAACGCCGTTTGGCTTATGTGGCAATCACGCGTGCCCGGGAAGAGCTTTATATCCTCAATGCGGAAAGCCGTATGATTTTTGGCAGTACCTCTCGGAATAAACCCTCCCGGTTTATCGCTGAAATTCCCGAAGAATTGATTGAACGTTCGAGAACAAGGGAATGGAAAAAACCGAAACCTGGTATGGTGTTGCCTGACGTCGGCCTATGAAGCGCGTGTGGTTTCAACCAATGCAGCCCGGCACTTTGGGCCTTCCAGTCTGGAGCAAGGACATGCTCCATCGGAACCTTTGCGGGCTGGCGACCGTGTGTCCCATCGTACATTTGGGGAAGGATGCATTTTATCCGTAACGCCTATGGGAAATGACAATCTATTGGAGATTGCATTTGAACAGGTTGGCACCAAAAAATTGATGGCGAATTTTGCTCGTTTAACAAAGTTAAGCTAGGGAAGACGGCAACTTGAATTGATATGGAAAAGAGTGAATGCATG
This sequence comes from Anaeromassilibacillus sp. SJQ-1, assembly GCF_046693725.1. Classification (NCBI taxonomy): domain Bacteria; kingdom Bacillati; phylum Bacillota; class Clostridia; order Eubacteriales; family Acutalibacteraceae; genus Anaeromassilibacillus; species Anaeromassilibacillus sp. SJQ-1. Next base: position 37,268 of record NZ_JBKEIV010000049.1, read on the forward strand.
CAAGAAGCAACAAAACAATTTGAACAAAACAAAATGGGAACAGCCCCTATGTTCCCGCTGATTCTGTCCATGTCTTTGCCAGCAATGTTCTCCATGCTGGTTCAGGCACTGTATAATGTAGTGGACAGTTATTTCGTTGCAAAGTTGAGTGAAAACGCTTTGACAGCGGTATCACTTGTATTTCCCATTCAGAACTTGTTGATCGCGGTTGCGGTTGGCACTGGTGTGGGAATCAATTCCCTGATTTCACGCCGCTTAGGGGAAGGACATCGGGAAGAGGCCGATCATGCGGCAACTCACGGCCTATTGTTGGGAGTAGTAAACTGGATTTTATTTGCACTCTTCGGTCTGTTTTTCTCTCATGCGTTTATCAGCGCATTCACCAGCACGCCGGAAGTAGTGGAAATGGGCACGCAGTATATGGGAATTGTGTGTATCTTTTCTATGGGCGTCTGTGTAGAAGTCAATATTGAGAAAACTTTGCAGGCAACAGGCAACATGGTTTATCCCATGATCTTCCAATTGATTGGCGCAGTTACCAATATCATATTAGATCCAATTTTTATCTTTGGCATGCTTGGAATGCCAAAGATGGGCGTTGCAGGCGCAGCGGTTGCTACGGTAGCGGGGCAAATTTTGTCCATGATTGTGGCGGCCATTGTGCTCTTTTGCAAGGATCATGATGTGAAAATTTCCTTCCGCGGTTTCAAACTTCGTTGGAACACCATCCGGAATATCTATGCGGTCGGATTCCCCGCCATCATCATGCAGTCGATCGGCTCGGTAATGGTTATGGGTATGAATGCAATTTTGATTGTGTTTACCGAGACAGCAGTAGCCTTTTTTGGTATCTATTTTAAACTACAATCTTTTGTCTTTATGCCGGTTTTTGGTTTGACACAGGGGCTAATGCCGATTATGGGCTATAACTATGGCGCACGTAACAGAGAACGATTGGTGTCTGCTCTGAAGATTGGCAGCGTTATTGCTCTGGTCATTATGGCCTGTGGTATGATTTTGTTCTGGGCAGTTCCTGACCAGTTGCTTTTGATCTTCAATGCTTCTGAAAACATGTTAGGGATTGGTGTCCCTGCTCTACGAATTATTAGTTTGAGTTTCCTTCCAGCGGCACTGGGGATCTTGTTTTCCACACTGTTCCAGGCGGTTGGGCATGGTGTAAGCAGCTTGATCGTCTCTGTACTCAGACAGTTGGTCGTTTTACTGCCTGCGGCGTTTTTATTGTCCCAGATCGGTTTGCCACCCATCTGGTATGCTTTTCCGATTGCAGAAGTCGCCTCTCTGTTGGCCAGTATCTTCATGTTTGCAAGAATGTATCGGAAAACAATTAAAAATTTATAATGAATTAAATCGTAAAGGAGAAAATCCCGGACTCTATCCCAAATAGAGTCCGGGATTTTTGGAGCTACTGTTTTTCGAAGGGGGGAGTTGTTAGGACAAAATACTTTTATTTATTGAATCTCGAACTGAAAGGGTAAAACACGAGCCTGTGGAAAATAGGACTCCACAGGCTCGTGTTTTATGCCGCGATGATCGAAGTAAAAGGAAAGGTTTAGTCAGTACAACTAGATTTACGGTTGCGACAATCACAACCGCATCCGGATTCGCCCACCTTTGGCGGGAAGAATTCGTCCGTAGGAAATTCAATGCGGCGGAACATATCACACGGATTATCACTGGTTGTAACGCATTCTTTCTCTGGAATGCAGAAGTCATAGGCAGGGATTAACATCTGAACATTACGTACGATTTGCACAATGGTGAAGACACCGATTGTGACATAGACATTGCGGCAGGTGTTGGTCTCAAACTGGCCGCCAAAACGCTGGCAGATGCTGTCCGGAATCCGGCAACAGGTATCGCAACATCCCATCGGACGATCACAAATACGCGCAGAAAGGCCGATCGGTTCTGCAACTTGCACAGTGGCCTTGGGCAGAACCCGACCACTGGTGAGCTGCGTATCCACATCATCGCAGTTCAGATCCGAGCTGAACATTTTGACATTTCCTTCGCTGCCAAACAGGATGACCTTTTTATTGAATACAGAGATACCACTGACAATAACTGGGCCGCCAGTTGGCAGGGAATATACATCCAGGCAGACATTGAAGAAGAAGGTCATGTCAATTGAATAGAACCCCTTGTTAAAAGGAACAGGCTCCAGATCCAAATAGACGGTGATGACCTCCACATTGCGAATACGTACATTGGTTGCTTGTTCGATCAAGTCGTGCTTGTCGGGTGTGAAGTAAACACGAAGATCTTCCAGACAGTCTTTATCATAAGATCAACCTTTCTATAGATATAGAGATATTCTTATTTGTCCGCCCGGAGCGGCTTTATGTAGCGACATAAAGGGGTAAAAAGTAAATGTCGAGTTCAAATTCTGCGGGTTTAGCTCCCTTTCGTTTGCGATAGTCTATGTGCTCGATCACAGACTTCAACATTTCATTTTTAGCAGCCCCGGAAGCGTTTGGGTAGTGATCCAGGACATCTTGAATTCGCATCTGCATGGCCGGAATGTTGAGTTGCTTTTTCGGTTGCAGAAATGGAAGCTTAGAGTCTTTCAGCTTTTCAATGCGATCCAATAAGATTTGATGCCTTGCCAAAAAGGTATCGGCGTCGTAGACTCCCTGTTCCAAAAGATCATGTAGCCGGCTGTCCTGTTGCTTTGCTGTGCGGATCTCTCGCTCAATGGATTTCAAGACTTCTTCTGCGTGATCATCTTCATCAACGGGAACTGCCTGCATCGCAGAAAGGTTTCCGATTTCTTCGCGGAGCCTGCGCAATACTTCTTGTTCGACCAAAGCCAAACGGCTTGAAACGATACATCCACGTTTTTGACAGAGCAAAATGGGGCCACCCTTACACATCTGGCGCTGCATGGCTGCACCACAATTACTACAGATCACTAGACCAGCGAGAGGGTTTTCCACATATCCCTTAAAACTTGGGGAATGGTAGCGATTGGCAAAAATCTCTTGAACACGATAAAACGTATCCTCGTCGATCATTGCCGGATGGAGGCCATCAACCACTGTCCAGGATTCCTTTGGGTTATAGATTTTGCCATGTTTTGTACTACCTTGCATGCCTGGATGAATATAGGTCACTCGGTCCCATACGATTTTGCCAAGATAGACAGGGGAAGTAAGTATTTGGCGAATGGCAGTCCGGCCGAACTGTGCAGCACGGTGTGGTTTTGCCCCCATGCCATTGATTACATCCGCGATCTGCTGGCACCCCATGTTTTTATTTGCATACAGGTCAAACATCAACCGGACGAAGTTTGCTTCCTCTTCGTTGATCTTGAGCGTAGGACGTTTTCCAATTTTGGCCTTGTCATAGCCATATGGAGCGTTCGCCACATAGCCGCCGTCCTCGATGGTCTTCTTTAGGCCGCGCCGCAAGCGGCGTTTAATCATTTTGAGTTCCTGACGGCCCATGAACGCCTCAAATTCCGTGTATGTCTCGTCGCTCTCGTCATTGAGATCGTATGTTTTGACCGGCGTGATGATCTTTGTACCGGATGATTTGAACGCCTCCAATATAATGCCCTGGTCGCTCATGGAACCGCGGCCCAGGCGCTGAATATCCATACACAGAATTCCGTCGAATTTGCCAGCGGCGACGTCTTCCAGAAGCCGCAACATTTGCGGGCGTGCATAAAGGCTATCGCCGGAAACCACTTCCTCATAGATGTCTTTCTCTGCAATTGGAATGTTGTGCTCAACGGCAAACTTCTTTAAAATTTCCCGATGTCTCCGTAACGTTTCTTCCAGCGGTTCATGAGGATCGTCCATCCGGGATTTTCGAAGATACTCCCCATAGCGCAAAGGATTCACCTCCTTACTCTTCTATTTTGTTTATTGATATTTCATATCGGTACAATTATAAAAAGAAATATTGATCTTCTATTTAAAAGATTTTATATCCATGAATTGCATATATTCTCAAATAAAATTTTGTCGAAATAGAACAAATAAATCTTAAAGTGAAAAATGTTGACATCATGGAACGATTTTCCATTTACACTGGCCCTATATAGATAAAGGGCAGACAGGCCCAGGGAATGGAGATAGTTTTATGAAAAAATTGTATCATTGTCCCGAAAACGTGAAACAAGCAATCCGGGAGGCTTACAGCAAACAACCGGCAATATCAGACCGCCTTATCTTTCTTGCTCCCTACATCGGACGGAGAGAACGTGGAACGGAGAATCCGCAAGACCCCGGACAAGACCCCGATCTGGTCACGAGTAATATCTTGTCCTTTGCTCAATACGCCCAGATCCACCAAAAACGTGTAGATTAAATCATAATCATGTTGGGACAGGCCGTATCCATCTAATGCATCATAATCCGAATCCCCTACTTCCGGTTCTGCCGGGGTGGGGGAGTTTTTTTGTTGTGTAAAACCGAAGGCAATATCGACAGTAGTACCGCACAGAGAGCAAAAAGCAAATAGGGTGTTTGCATCAGGCTGCGATTGCCCGCTTTCCCTTAGTTAAAGATATGAACCCTCTTTATCAATCTACTTTTCCAATAAATCGGTAGTATATCTCTATTTCCTGTATTCTTTCGTTCTCCTCATTCGTTGTTGCCTCATGAATAAGGATTTTTTCTATCATTGCATTTAATAATGGTGCTGTCAGTTCCTTTGGTACGGAATACTCCTTGATTAACTCAATCCACTTTTCAGCACCTATCATATCCTGTTCCATTTTACTTAATTCTTCTCTTAGGTTGGTTATCTGCTGTTCCAGTTCTATCTGCTCTTTTTGATATTTCCCCGACAGCATGATGAAGTTTCGTTCCGTTATCTTCTCACAGGCTCTATCTTCATACATTTTCGCAAATAAACGGTCAATCTCATTTTGTCGGTTCTCGGCTTTCCTCAAGGCACTTGCCTTTTTCTTCTTTTCCCGTATTCGCTCTGCATTGCCGACTTTCTGTATCTTATGCAATACCTTTTCTTCGTCCTGCTGTACTGCCTTAGCCCAATACTGCAATCGTTCCAATACAGCTTGATACAGCACGTCATAACGAATGTAGTGCATAGAACAATTACCTTTACCAAACTGCCCGTAGTAACTGCAAGCATAATAACTATACGGTGTTTTATTTGCCTTATTTGTCGCAAACCTCATAGACCAACCACAATCCGCACACTTGACAAGCCCTGCAAATATCGGCGTTGCCTTTTCCTTTGTCTGTCTACGCCTTGATTTTATCTGCTCCTGTACACGATAGAACACTTCCTTGTCAATAATCGGTTCATGCGTGTTTTCTACTCGAAACCATTCGCTTTCGGGTTTTCGTACTTTCTTCTTGCTTTTGAAAGAAATGGTTGACTGTCGATTATGAACGCTGTTCCCGATATAGACTTCACTTTTCAATATCGCCTTTACATGAGCAATCGTCCACTCATAACGCTTGCTTTCGGGCTTTCCCTCAAAGATATGAGCAAAAGTACCATACCTTGTAAAATTCAGCCAAGACGCTGTCGGGACTTTTTCTTCTCGCAGTATTTTTGTGATTTTTGCACTTCCGTAACCTTGATAAGCTAGGGAAAAGATTTTTTCAATAATCCATTTTGTTTCATCATCAATCAACAGTTTCCCTTTGATGTCGGGGTGTTTCTTATATCCTAACGGAGCATAAGCCCCATAATACGCACCCTCTGCAAATTTTGTCTTAAACGCTGATTTCACTTTACGGCTCGTATCTCTTGCTACCCATTCATTGATGATGTTCTTAAATGGTGCAATCTCACTTTCGCCTTTTTCGCTGTCTACACCGTCGTCAATCGCTATGTAACGGACATTATGGCTGGGAAAATACAATTCAGTATATTGCCCTGTCATAATATAATTTCTGCCAAGTCGTGATAAGTCTTTTGTTACAACACAGTTGATTTTTCCTGCCTCTATATCCTCAATCATTCTTTGAAAGCTCGGTCTTTCAAAATTTGTTCCCGACCAGCCGTCATCAATATATTCATCAATCACATTCAAATGATGTTCTTTTGCATATAGACGCAACATACTTCTTTGTGTGGTAATGCTGGAACTTTCGCCCTGTAATTCATCATCTCGGCTTAACCTAAGATAAAGTGCAGTATTGTAAATCTGTTGTTTCATTGTCAGTTATCCTCCTTTATAACTAACCCGTGTTTACAATACCTGCTTGCAAGTAAAGTATAACACGGGTACTTTTTGTCATTCAATCTATTTCTTACAACTGCACCGATTTTATGCGATTGTCTGCTTTGCTTTTTCCAACATGACATCCGTTAGAAGTTCTTCCATTGTCTTTCCCTTTTCGGAAAAATGCTCTTTTACAACAATCTTTGTCTTTCCTCTGTTGCCAATGCCACACTTGCCATTTTTCTTTTGAATTGTTTTTACAGCATTATCAATAACACATACCCCCTTTCTGTAAAATCTTTCTAAGCAATTCAACGGCTTTTGTCATAGCCCACAGGAGTTCCACCTCTGCATAGTTCTTATGTAGCCGTACCCATTGCGTGCGACGCTCTGAACGCTCAAGCTGTGGCTGTACGGGAGTATCATTATCTGACAGCACAGGTCATAGCGATAAAAGAGGACAAGTCTTTTACAAGAACACAGATAGGTTATCGCTCGCTTTTGCAGGGGAAAGGTCATGGCGTATCTGTTTCAACGGCTCGCTGTCTGTCAAACGTATTGAATTGCTTTATTCAGTTGTCAAAGAACGATTGAAAGAAGAAAATCATCTTTCCTATATACCGCGTTGGAAAAGAGGAGAAATGTAACTAAAATTCAAAACTTTTTCCCTTTTTCACTACTATCTGTACAGCAAACGTCCATTTGCTAAGTTGAAATAGAAAAATTTTAACTTCTTTTCATGCACCATATAGGGATAGCAAGTATCGGTTTGCTAAGTTGATGATGAAAAAAGATTGTTTTTCTTTCCACGCCCTAACTCCCCATACACTACCGTTCCTGCCAAAAATGGAATGAAAGATTTTCTTTGCTCCATATAGGGAACGGAAACTACGGATTGTTAAGTTAAAAATGAAAATAGTTTCTTCTTTCACACCATATAAGGACAGCAACCACCGATTTGATGACCTGTTTTCAAAAAAAGTTTCGATTTTCTTTCCTCGCACCATATAAGGAATAGAAGTCTTATTTTGTTGCAGGTTTTTCAAAAAAATTTCAATTTCTTCTTACATTCCGTATCTGTACACCAAAGGAAGATTTTATGACCTTATTTAAAAAGTTAGATTTCCTTTCCTCGCACCATATCTGTACACAAGTAGCCGTTTTGTTGCAGATTTTTTGAAGAAATTAAAAAATACCGTCATTCCTTTGTGGAACAGCGGTATCTTTCTCAATCATATCTGCTATATCTGTTGTCATTTGTTTGATTTTTAATTCCTGCTTTTCTGTTAGTCTTGTATGCCTGTCGATTTCTTCCAGATACTTTGCTCCTGTTTTCTTTTCAATCTCTTTTATCATCAATAAAGAGGGCATGACCTGTCTTTCTAACCAGCGTTTTGTTTTATCCATATTGACAGCAACAGGTGTCATAATAAATGGAAGTGAAGTCGTTACATTATCTAAAAATATATCCCATAAAATATAATCGGGAAAATCTATTTGTGTGAGGATAAGATTTGCTATGGTCTGTTCGGGATTTCTTGAAAAAACAAGTTGTTCTATCGTTTGTTCTGCTTTTCCATTTTTCAAACGAATTTCAAAGCGGTTCTTAATGTCTGTTTTTATGCCCTTGCTTTTTTGTTCCTTTTCTTTTTCATACAAGCAAAAGTAAATAGAACTACTCTTTGAACCAATATAAAAAGTTTTTGCAGTATCTCCATTTGTACCCGATAATTTTCCGCTGTCTACTGCTTCATGGGTTCTTGAACGTTTCCATACCTTGTTGGCATAATAGCGTTCCCTTAGAATTTCTATATCCAGCAATCCGCCCATATCATTGATTGCTAAATCTATACGTTTAAAAACGCCTTGATAATCTATACAACAGCTTAAAAAGGAATACCAGTCTATCCCTCTTGCCTGTAAAACATATTCCAAGTTCCGACACCCCATACCTCTTAATTCTAATAAAACACCCATAGAACTATCTTTAGAAGCATTTACACTAATATCCCCATAGATATACTGTTCTTCATAACCAAACATTCCATAATCTTCATGTATAAAATATTCGCTTTTCATTGCCAGTACATTTTTTATAATCTCCAATGCGTCTGTGGTAGGAAAACGAACACGCAGATAGTCAATCGTTAAAGTGAAAGGCTGTGTACAATTACAATAATCAAGATAATGTAGAAGTATATGTTTCATTTCTTTACTGGCTTTTGTTTTTCCGTTTTCAATTTCATTTAAGTTCTGCCTGCTGATTTGTAGTTCCAGTGCCAGTCGTGATTGCGAATAATCACAGGCATTTCTCTTTTGTTTTAATGTTTCAATAAATTTTATATCATTCATGCTTTATTCCTCCAATCAAAAAAGGCATATACTCATAGGAGCATACACCTTGTATCTTATATTTATTTTCTATTGATATGCTGTTTTAGACCTGTCGGGTAAAAAGAATAGGGTGTGAAGTGAAATAAGTTCTTATAACTTTATAAATCGTTGCATATCAGCAGTTTTGTATTTGTTTTTGCTCTTGTCTTTTGTAATAGTACCCCCCTGTTAGATAACGGGGGCTTACTGTTCGCTCGCAAGCTCGCTCAACTGACGAAGTGAACCAGCCACTAAAAACGGCGGAAAAATCTAAAAGATTTTTCCACCGCCGTGTCTGGATCACTCCATTCCGTTTATGAAAGTTTCATTCCATCAAATATACTCACAAAATAGAAATTATGCATTTTGTTTGCTTAAAAATATAGGTTTAGAACCATTATCTATTTCAAATGTACAATCACTTACTCTTATATATGCACTTCCTATTTTACATTTTAAATATGGAAGAATATCCCTGTCATAATTACAGACTGTATTTAGTGCAAATACATGGCAATTATTAGGATTGTTCATATATTCATCATCCTCATTACCTGCCATAAATCGCCATCCACTATCAGGTCTACCTTCATCTGGTTTCTCTCTAACCATATATCCAACTTTAAACCCTTCTTTAGTTATTTTGTCAGATACAATACAACCTTCACCATTTGGCTCATTCCAATTAATTAGATTTTCAACTTTAATTTCAATGAAGCCATCTTTTGTTCGTTTAACACTATTTGATGTAGGTTCATTTTTCTTAAATTTATCAAACAATCCCATAATCAACGCTCCTTCAAATTCTTATTTAGCACTTCTCGTGGCTTATAAATTCCATTAGAAAATTTTCTCACAAAGCCTTTGGCAGGAAAATCAGGATAATTAAATTCCCATAAACACCCACAATTTTTACACCTGTACCATTTAGTTGCAAACCATTCTATATGTTCATTACAATCTGTATAACTATAATATGGGCTTTTAACCTCTAATTCTTCAAAAACATTATTTAATACTTGCGATTCAAAAAAATTTTTTAGTATCTCAAACTCTTTTATAGAATTAATAACAATTCCAATTCTTTCCTGACAATCGCATTTTACCACCGACACCATAAACCATCTCCTTACCTTAATAATCCTTAATATCTAAAACAACTTCTACATTTATCAACAATCCTTACTTACTCATTCGTTTATCAATAGTTATAAAAATCAAAGCACAAACAACCATAACTAGCGGAATTACAAGACCAAATCCATCAAGAATATTTTCAACTCTATCAGTAAAACAACTTATTATCGCTAAAACAACAGCTATATAAGCCGGTAATGAAATATAATTATGAATCATGGCAAATAACTTTGTCTGTTTAGGATTTTTTGAAAGTTCAATAAGTTTTGGGATAATCTCTTTACGAGAATCACCTAATTCCAACGCCTTTCTTCTCGATACTCCTGCTGATTTATAAACAACCGGATATATCCATATTCTTGTAATAAACATAATCGGAATACACAATACATAAACAAGAACTCTTATAATATTATCAAATGATGTTTCTTGATTCCAACCAGTATCAGCTATATTAGGATATCCTAAAAAATTAAGTACTTCTTTAATTATACTTGAATTTTCAGAATCACAATAAGCATATACCGCTGTATTTTCATTATACATAGCAACGTAATAATTTGTTTCTATATCTAAAATATATATACGATAATTTAGCTTTCTTTCATTAAACTCTACCCTATTAGTTGTTCTGTTCCCATATATTTTATTGAATGCTTGTGTATAAACTTTTCTTGCACTTTTTACATTATCAAATTGATAAAATTCAAAACGCAAATCATCTTGTTCAGCAACAATACAATTTTCTAATCCCATAGCAGGAAAATTATTTTGTGCATTATCTGTAATATTAAAAGTTTGTATTCCTTGTTTTGTAAGTGCATTTTCGACCTGTGTTACATTTAGCGGATTAGGACGATTAGCTACAAATGCGTAGAAAATACCTCCAGCAAATGCAGTAAATATAATAACAAAAATTAATATAGGCTTAATTCTTATCTTATTCTTCAATGATAACATCTCCTCAAACTCATAAAGTTTATCGTTTCCTTAACATAAATTATATCACTCTAAAAATGAACAGTCATTCTTTTTCACTTTATCTAATGAAAAATTATTAGATATAGAAAAAGACACTATATTTCAAGTGTCATTCTCTTATACACCAATATTCTGCAAGCAGGTAAACACAGGTTATTCCTTAATATCCTTTTGTTTGGGAAACTCCGGATTCCCAGGATGCTATGGTTTGCTGCTTTTTGCCAAGTTTTTCTGCAATTTGCTTTTGGGTAAGCCCCGAATTTATGCGCATGGATTTGGTAATACTTGCGATCTCTTCTCTTGTCACGTTATCATCTTTTGGCTTTTAGAGTATGCTGCCGTTATCAAAAAGTCAATGCAAAAACGGAGGAAATCAGTAAATACATACTGAATATATCGATATTAATATATAGAAAGATCGAAAAATAAGCAAAAAACAATAAAAATATTTTATATTTGAGATAATATTCATTCAAAAATAAACAAAATTAAAATCAAAAAGAATGTGGTGGCTCAAGAGACGAACTTAACTCTACAACAATTATATGACATAACGAGTAAAAGAAGAAACTCGATGCGAATGAAATGTTTAGAGCCCGCGAAGTACTTGGCATTATTCCAAATCATTTATTAGTTTGTACGGTGACAGGAGAGACAAAAACAGTATAAAAAGGCCGCCCCAAGGCAGAGGAGGAAGCCAAAGTAGGAAGGAGATGATAACGATGGAGTTTCTGAAGTGAATGATCATTTCAGACGGAACTCGTGTGGCTGCTCTTTTGGATGGGTTTTTGACGGTGAAATTAGAAGGATTTATTTTAAGAAAAAAGAGACCTCTGATCCGACACTCTCAATTGAGGGAATCGCCACAGAGGTTTTTAAGGCTAATGGTGCTATGGAATTTGAGCGGATATGGATTTCGTTTTTACAGAACGAACTGGGCAAAAAATGACAACCATTCTTTCATTGTATCGGAGGTTTTGTTTTCAACTAAAGGAACTAAAGCAGACGTTTAGGCTTTTTGTTGTTACTGATAAATGGTGGTTAGAGAATTCTGAAGCACCTGCGAAAAATTGATATGGTTCTTTTCTGCAAAAATATTGAGCCATGCGAGATTTGTAAGATTTTTTCGAACCGCTTTTTATCATATTTTCCGTGTAGGCATCCATGTCCAAAACGAGAATGTTGACGAAATCACCGGGTTTAGAACGGAGGCTCTCTATTGGGCTTACTTTGGGTACGTCTTTGCCATCTTCCAGTCCACCGAGAGCCCATCCGGAAACTGCATCCGTAGCCATTAGAATAGAATCTGTCAGAGAATCCCCTTCGCTCACGCATGCGGGAAGGTCTGAGACTTCCACTGTATAACCACCTTTGTTCTGCCTGTAGGGACAGAAATAAGCTGGATAGATTAAATTCATTACGTAAGAACTCACTTTAATGCTCCTGCGTAATTCCCAAAGCGTTTTTCAGAGCAGCCTGCAAGGTTTGGGAAAAGTTGATCCCTTCGCGCTCTGCCTGTGCATTTAGCCAGAACGGAATAGACATGTTTTTTCGTACAATGCGATTATCCGTTTCTGCTCGGTATTTGATTGTATCTACATCAATCCAAGCACGTACATTCACATCTGATTCTATGGGAATATTCTATGGAGCGCATGCAGAGGGGATTTCTACGTGCTGATCTTCCAGGACACACAGGCAGCCTGCCATCACGTTGCATACCATGCTCACCGCTTCGTCTAGAGTAACTCCACCTGTGATACATCCAGGAATATCTGGGACGGAGGTAATATATCCACCGTCCCCATGAGGACTAAAAACTGCTGTATATAAACAACGTACGATAAAGCCTCCTTAAACATTTTTGACAAGCAAGGGGCTTATCGAAGCTCCACCTGTCTTAATAACTTTTTTGCTGCTGTATTGTCAATTTCTATATGACGTTTAACTGGAATAGTGATTTTGGTAGCTGGGTTGAAATATATATCATGGTTTCCACTATACATTACTAGCTAAAGCTCCCGGCTTTTAAAGTGTTGATTACCTTCCAGCGTTTCATCTTCGTTCTCCCTTTCTTTCTTTATATTATTACACATAAATCCAAATGACGTTACACAAAAATACGCATATAAAGAAAAGAGAAAAATTATACATATCGACAAACGCTTCAGCATAATAAAAACCGGCCCACGGCGGCGAAAACCGGGCATAGGACAATCCACGAATCCCATACCCATTCTAGGAGGTGATTCATATGGCATATGCCCGCGGAGATACAGGAACACCCATTGTGCGAGTCTACTACATAGACGCAACGCCGGAGCTGGTGGCGCGAACGCGAGAGAACTTCGAGCGGGCGTTGTCGAAACTGGAAAGTGAACGATTAGGGGCGGAAGTAGAGATAAAGGTTGAGTGGCCCACTTATGCCACACGCAAGGAGAATACAAATCGAAGAAGATTAACATGAGACACATTGGTGGACGAATTTTCACAAGCCGTAGAGCAGGAGGATGAGGGTATTTTTTCGAAAACGGGATCGCTTATTGGTGGCGGTATCTGAAAATATCGCTGGGGCAATCAACCCCGTGAAAGAGGCTTCAGCGCCTATTTTGATCTGTATCATATGCCGGTATGCGGATCAGCTCGGTAAGGTGTACCCAAGTGCAGAAGAAGTGGCCAAAGAGTTTCAAAACGTCTTGGGAACCGCGTCTTTTGTGATTTCAATGGAAGGAGGAAAGCCGAATGCTGGAATGGATGATGGCACACCCATAGATGACGCTGATTCTGATGTTGGCGACGCTGGCCGTATTGGATGATGATCGTACGGACGATAGTAGCAAAGGCACATCACAGATGGAGCGATCGACCGCCAGAAATTTTAAAAGGAAGAAAACCGGAATGATACTGATAAAAAAGAAAGCCGCCGCCAGAAGGGGCACTTCTGACAGCGGCAAAGGGATAATTCTTCACGCGCTTAGTGTACCGCAGAGAGAGGAAAATGTCAAGGAGGTAAAGGTGTGAGACCGTGCATTTACCCGTTGGGTGACCGGAATATCGTAGGAGCCCGTGTAGCAGACCTTCGAAAAGCAGCCGGTTGGAAACAGATGGAATTTATGGCAATGCTACAGCTTCGTGGAATGAAATCTCTGCAACCGACCTTTCGAAGTTAGAGGGGCAGAGCCGTAGGGTAACGGATCAGGAGCTTTCCATCATTGCAGCGGCGTTACATACAACGCCGAATACTCTCTTGAAATAGGAGAGGGGGAAAGGAAAGTGAAACGGTCGGAATTGCAGGAAATCATAAATAGCGCAGTTGAGAAAGCGCTCAAGGCCTGCGATGAAGATAATCCCGTTGCGGCATAGTCACTGTTTATTTCTGCACTGGATTACGCTGGTCGTCGGATCATTGGGGACCGATTGGAGGAACAAAGGTTGAAGAAGTGAACACCAAGGAATGGCGAGAAGAACCAAAACCCATAAAAGGCTATTACATAGACCCGGATTCCGTAGAGAACGGCGTTTCCCCTATCAATTTTATCGGATGCTTCAAATTCAACCGGCTGTCCAGAAAGGAAGAGACAAGAAGATTGCAGCACGATCCACAGCAGGTCCGCCGCGTATGGCAAAACACAGTGAATAATGCACGGGGCACGTGTTTGAAGAGGAAATCAAGATGGCATGTAGACATTACAAGGCACAGCGGCGCGCAAAGATTGATAAATTTCCGGAGCCGTTTCGTGTGGTGCAGAAGAATGGGGAGGGAATGTTCACTAGGAGGTTCACCGCCGCTGCGGCACCGGACTATCAAGTTTGGGGCCAAATATACGGCCACAGACCGGATGAACTGGAACGTCCTGACACAAGAGCAGATGGCTACGCTTAAAGATCACGCTGGAATGGGTGCGGCTACCGCGGTATGCGTTGGAATAAAAGAGCACTTTTTCTTCCTGCCGTGGGACGTCTGGCGCGATTATGAAAGCAATTTATGGACGAAAATATGTGACTGGTGGAGATTTACACCCGTGTCGTGTGAAATTCAATGGGATGGTGTTATTCCTAGATTATATGTGGGAGGATGTGAAGCGATGAGCGAGGAGAGAGGCCTTTTGACAAGCCAGGAGAAAAAAGCATATTTAGAGCACTACAAAGAAGCGGATAGAGAGATTGACCGTTTGTGCGAGGAGTTGTCACGATGGCGGGCGTTGGCAACCAAAGTAACGCTTGTTTTATCTCAAGAGCCCACAGGAGGCCGAGAAAGAGAGAATCAAATAGAATTAAGCTTTTGTAAAAATTATCGCCTTAGAAGGGCAAATAAACACTAAAATTAACGAGATATTGAAAACCAAACAGCGGGTGGAAGAAGCGATTCAAACGGTTCAGGACGGAACTCTGAAAGAAGTATTAGACAGGCGCATACTCGGAGAAACGTGGAAACAAATAACCGTGCACATGAAACTACACCTATCAATGGACTTGTTCCCTTCACGGAAAGGCATTGAAAGAGTTGATCGTAATTGATACTTAAAGTGTGATATAGTTAAACTATTGAGAGTGAGTACAAGGATGAGTTCACGTTCTTTTCTGAAAGGTACTTCCTTTTGTAACCAATCTACTTGCCGTATTACAACCTATCATTGAGGATAGCATTCGTCAACATCAGTCCGATGCTAACGCAAAAGTGGCAACTGCTGTAAAGATCAACCGAGAGCAGCGCCGCGCAAAGAAATGGCCGGGTGGGATTTACCGGAATTTGTGGAGATTGGCGGTAAGACGTATCAAATCAATGCGGATTACCGGGATATTCTTGATAGTATTACCTGTCTGAGCAATCAGGAAGAGAGTGAACAAACGTGCCTATACGTCGCAATGGCGCTTTTCTATGAAGAGTTTGCGGATATGCCGCGAAAGGATTATCAAAAGGCTATTTTTTGGATGATGCGCTTTATCAATTGTGGTGAAGAAGAGACGGACACCCGCCCGCGGCCAAAACTTCTTGATTGGGAACAGGATCACAACATGATTGTGGCGGATGTAAATAAAGTGGCAGGGTGCGAAGTGCGCGCCCTGCCCTTTTGCCACTGGTGGACATTTATCGCGTGGTTCAACGCTATAGGGGAAGGACAGCTTTCCACAGTAGTTTCCATCCGCGATAAGCTTCGCCGGGGGAAGAAACTCGAGAAATGGGAACAGGAATTTTACCGGGATCACAAGCGACAAGTGAACTTGAAACAGAGATACACAGCGGAAGAATTGGCCGAGCAGGAACGCCTGAAAAAGTTATTAGGAGAATAAAAACCGCGCCCCTATGGAGGGCGCGGAGACTATTTATACTTTCCATCGATGTCCACAAGATTGACAAATAGCATATGTTTTGGTCTTGCTACCCTTGCGTGTCAAAAGAGGTATTAAAATAATTAATCCTAATGTACAGCAAGCTAAAACAATCCATACGATGGACATTAAACAACCACGCTTTTTTTGTTCAGCGACAGCTTGTACAGTTACATTATTACTGCGGCATCGTGGACAGATTATTTTTTTTGCCTCGTTTTGCACTTGCAAATTTAGTTGAGCTTGTTGTATACGCAATTGTTCACGTTGTATATCTAATTGCTGCTGAATTTGATTGGATGATATGTTGTTATTAGTTGGTGTTGCAATATTAGCAGTTTGCGATGTTGTGATAGCAGCTCCACAGTTCAAACAAAATTTTCCGTTTTCTGTTTCCGCCCCACATTTTGGACACTTCATAAATCTCCCTCCCCGATAGTTCACTATTTGTTCATATTATAATGCTTTTCGACAAATTCTGCAAGAGAAAAAGAAAATTTTCCTAATCCTCTTGACTTTTAAACATACATAATACATCATTTAAGTACGGACAAAATAGAGGGAGTTGAAAATATCCCCGAGAACAGGAAGACTAACAGTTGATCTTAAACGATCACGTATGGAAATCCGAATTTCTGATAATAACCAAAGTAAAATTGATTACTCTTGCAAGGTTTTCGGATTGACAAAAGCGGAGGTAATTAAGCAAGGCATTGATTTGATGTATGCAAAAGCACAAAAAATAGCAATAACGCCGTACGACCAAGCATAAACGTTATTACTATTAGTGTAATCTCTTGCTATACTATCCGGAATCTGTCAGAATCAACGCTAGTGCTCGATAGTCGAGAGGCGGCACAGATGATAGGGAAAACTCATGGGCATTTATTGCGTGACATGGATTCCTATAGGGCGATTTTGACTGAATCCAATTTTGGATTCAGTGACTTTTTTCAAGAGAGCACCTATAAAGATTCTACCGGACGTATGTTGTCATATAACCAAGTCACTAAAAAAACCTGTGAGCTGATCGCCCACAAGTTCACAGATAAAAAAGGAATTTTATTCATAGAGGCATATATTAACTGGTTCTATGAAATGGAAGAAATCTTGAAGGATTCTATACCCGTTCAAGTCATGTATTACAACGATCAGCCAATCTTACCGAAAGAGGATTTTCTGCGACTATGCCCACCAGACAAGCGTCAGAGAAGATGGTTATATCCCCCTGCCTATTTAGGATTTTAATGGGATGGGGTTAAACCTGAAAGCGGAATTTGAACAAAAATATAGACAGTATTATGATGATGAAACGTTCATGTATGTATACCATAGTGGTGTAGAAATCGCATTGTGGCTGTATGGTGTGCAGTCAAAACTCTGCACATAGATCATGGCATTAGTATAGCCACAAAAAGGATTGAAATGTGCGAAGTCCAAGCAAACATATTTAACTGACGGAATACGCGGAGAAATCGATGTCGCGATTGGTAATATCGCGCTGAATATCCATATGTGGAAGGAGGGGAAAGGCAGATAATCAGTAGTATTGCATAAGTGTAGCACCATAGAATTGTTACTATTTGCTGTCTTGCTCTTTACAGGCAAGTGGATTGAAATATACAATGCCTGTGCCAGATCAAGGGGCTGTTTGGTCTTGCTCTTTACAGGCAAGTGGATTGAAATCGTATAATGAAATTTTGAAAGGACTGATGAATACGGTCTTGCTCTTTACAGGCAAGTGGATTGAAATCCCTGCGGCGTTTTCCGCCCAAAACTCACATGCGTCTTGCTCTTTACGGGTAGGTGGGTTGAAATTGCAATTTTCCAAGGATGTCAGACGCATAGTTTGCATCTTTCTTTCTACGGGCAAATAGGTTGAAATAAATGTATGGGATAGGGGAGGCAAGAACAAATAGAAATCTCTTGTTTTTTTAGTATATGTACGCTATAATGTACATATACTGGCAAAAAGGAGGAGTTTGTTATGACCAATACAAACATTACCAATTTGCGAAAGAACCTGTTTGAATATATCGACCAAGCGATCACTTATAATGATGTAATCAATGTAAATACCAGAAAAGGGAACGCCGTCATTATGAGCGAAGAGGAATATAATAGCTTAATGGCTACATTACAGATTACATCGGTTCCTGGCTTGACAAAGGCAATTTTATCAGAGGCAGAACAGCCGCTTGATGAAATGGTGAATGCCGATGATCTGGAGTGGTAAATATGTATGTAGTAAAGTTATCAAAACGCGCGCAAAAAGATTTACAAAAACTGAAACAGAGTGGACTATCCAAGAAAGCACAGTCCCTGGTCGGTGTGATGAAAAAGAATCCATGGCAGAATCCCCCTCCATATGAAAAACTGGTGGGCGATTTAAATGGATTTTATTCTCGCCGAATCAATGCACAACACCGACTGGTGTATAAAGTGTATGAAGAAGAACAAGTAGTAGCAATCTACAGCATGTGGACACATTACGAATAACGAGATAATGAACCGCACTCCATCAGGGGGCGGTTTTCTTATGCACATTTTTAGTTCAGAGGTGACGGGTTGACAGACAGAAAAGTAATTATTGACACAGAATTAGACAACAGCGGTTTTAAAAAGGGGTTATCTGAGCTTAAAGGCGAATGATAGGTTGCCATATCCAGTATCAGTAATACAGTTGCCGTAGCGTTCAGCGTGGGGACCTTTGTTAATTTTGGTAGGGAATCTGTAAAAGTTACATCTGACCTGTCCAGTGCTATGTTGGGACTACAAAGGACTATGGATAGGCAAGGCTACAGCTTTTCACAGACACAGTCGTTTATTGAGAATTACATAAAAGATGGCTTCGTATCCATGCAAGATACAGCAACTTTTGGCTAGCAAGCATCTTTAACGATGGAATAGGCAATTTCGTCGGCGACGGAGCGCCTTAAGAATGAAAATTCTATTCTTGCAGACAATGCGAGCGTAACGAAAAACGTTTCCATCATGTGGAAGGAACATGTGTAGTCTATTGGCGACGGAATCGTATTTATTAGCATACACCAGCGAGGAGGTAGATACTACCATAGAGGGATGACAGACCGCGCAGACGCAGGCAGACGTAATTGCCGCAGACATTGTAGAAGGGAAAGGGGTAATTACCAAAGACGGGTTTGTGACAGGGACCCTGCAGGCAGGTGCGGCAGTCCCCATTGTTACAACAGCGGAAACCGGAAGGGCGTTTACGGCCACGATAGACGACATCACAGAACGAACTATTGGAATGTTAATTAAAAATTATCCCGCACCGCTTACAACATTGTAGCCGGGCAGCAGGCGCAATTATAACGTATCTGAAGTCTGACTTAATAAGTCCTGCCTATAACGTTCAATGTCTACCCCTAAGAAAAAGACAAGACGCAGAAAGATTTCAGAACCGGGGGCAATTTCTCCTTTTTCGATCTTTTGGTATTCACGCAGAGAGATGGATACGGCATCTGCAACTTGCTGTTGTGTCAGTTTTAGCTTGTCTGTACGAATGTGATAAATGTCGCTTGCAAAGTGTGTTTTAAATGACATGAATATTCCTCCTTTAAAAGAAGAATATTCGAATAAATTTTTAAAATCCATAAATCTTCCTCAACTTGTCAAAAGATATTAGAAGATTTAGGCAAAATATGTAAATTATTAGATTCGTACAGTCTTAGTTTTTGACATGCACGATGTTCTATTTTACGTATATTTTCTGGAGTGGTTTGTAATAGCTGTGCAATTTGTTTCGTAGAGTAACCATAAATATAGTATTTCATCACCCTTCGATATTTGTTAGGAAGTTTTTTTAGTTTTTGCTCTATGGTGTCAACTTCAATGTAGGTTTCCTGAGTGAATATGCTATAAGCTAAAATGCTGTCAAGGTCAGAAGTAGAATCTATCCTTTTTTTCTTCATCTGAAGACACCGAATATATTTTCGAGATATGCGGCGAACAGAACTATATACAACGTTTGATAAGTATTCTTGATCGGATTTCTGCGCGGATGAAAAGATGTCGATACTATTTTCAATGATCCAGTTGAAGGCTTCCATCACAACGTCGTCCGCATCGTAGGGGTCCTTTAGTTGGGTGAGGACCCAACGTTTCGCCGGATTGTAATATGTGGTGTATAGATTGATGAAATCATCTGCAAATAAATTGATATTTATAGAATGAATAGTGTTATTCACTACAACTGTCATAGATGCGCATGGCGTCGATACATACCGCTTCTTTGAAATTCCCGCTTGGCTCCTGCGGCGTGGAATTGCAATTGTTCTCATCCATAGTAAAATCCTCCTTACATCTGAAAAGTCGGGAAAAGAACCCGGCGCGCGGCGTTTCAGACGCACGCACAACCTTGTTTCTCCCTAACAGTTTATGGCAGGCGATTCTTTTTGCTACTGGAATATTTCAAAAGAAACAGAAGGGGAGCGAACCGCGGTTTGTTTTGCGAGGAGACTTTTACCAGTTTTCGAGAAGAAGAGAAATCGGATAGATGAAGAAAACGAGCACGACTTTAAAATAATGCTTATAATAGAGGAATCGAAGAAAAAAGACACTTATAGACGAAACACTGTGTACAATAAAACTGTGCAGCCATCTGAAAGATGGCTGCACAGTTTTATTGTAAGAGGATTCTATTCATTGTCTCTTGGTCTAAACTTAAAAAGCACACTGGTTGTAGTGGTAGAGGAATGAATCATCTCTCTCCATTTTATTTCTAGAAGTGTTTATTTTATTGAGAGAACTTTTCTATAGAAATAAATTTTGAGGTTTTATAGGTTCTTCTCCATGCTGGGGATGGACAACCTCGGTATGGATATAATTCATCTCGGATTCTTTTTAAATTCTTTTTTGCCCTACTGGCGGGTTCTGACGATACCAACTTGGTGTGATTCCTTCATAGCGCTTGAAAGCCCGCGTCATTGTCACCGCATTGGTGTACCCTACCATTTCTGCGATGTCGCCAATATTATATTTGGTTTGAAGGATCAAATCTTTTGCCTTTTTAATACGATAGCGGTGGAGGTAATCTAAAAAATTGATGTGCAGTTCCCGCTTGAAAAGGTTGGAAAGCCAGGGAAGGCTGATGTGAAATTGTTCAGCAATTGCTCCTGCCGAAAGATTTGGGTCCTGATAATTCTCCTGTATATACTGCGTGATTTGGTGAATTTTGCGTTTTTTTAGAGGATCATCTTCTTCAGCTTTTTGTATTGCATGCAATGCATCACAAAGCTCTTCGCAGAGATCGTCTAAGTTCTGCCCTTTTTTAGGGGTAATGTCCTTTCGTTTCGAGAGAGATGATGATTCATCTCGTTCACAAAGGTATAGACGAACCGTATCGAACAGGTAATGTAATCGCCTTTGGATGGAGGGAGCAGCATCAGGAGTACCAGCAGATAAAGTCTGGAAAATATGCCGTATACAGGAAATCGCTTCCTGATCGTTTTCAGCTTGAAGGCAGTTTTCCAACTTACGCATGTTGTTCAAAAAGACACTGGAGGAATCGTACTCAGACAAACGATGAGAAGATTGAAATTGTCGGACAGTTCCTGCCTCACCAATCAAGAGGTTGTATTCCCAAGTTTCAGAGGCCTCCCGATAGGCGTCGAAGAACTCTGCATGGGATATATGTATCTCGCTTAATACCATTGAGAGAGGTACATCCAGAGAAGAGTGGATGTGTTCCTGGAGCTTGCGTAAAACCAATTCTATAGAAGACTCACTTCCCAAGGGGGGACATACTGGACCGATCAGAAAGTCCCCGATATTCTGTTAAATAACAGGAATAATCGGATTCTGCCAAAAAATTGGATAAGATTTCTTGCAATGTATCCAAAGAAGGGACACTCTTAGAAGAGTCCAACACCTCGGAAAGTTCCGGTTGAGCCATCAATATGACAAAAGGCGATGTCAGTGTAAAACCTACATGAGAGAACGCACTCTCTACTTCGTCGGAAAAAGAAAGTTCTCCCTGTAGCAACCGAAGGAGCAGACTATCTGCGAGCAGATGATTTTGCTGGTTCAACTGCTGCTCGTAATTTTGTGCCTGTTGATACAATTTTTGGACTGCGGTAGAAACCACTTGGAACTCATGCGGGTCGTTTTTGTCGATGTCCTGTACAGGAAGATCATGTACCAATTTCCCAATGGGCCGGTAAAAACGAGAAGCAAATAAGTACGAAAAGATTCCACCTGCAACGAGCCAACTAAAAAGAGCAAACAGAACAACATTGAGAATCATCTGCAATTGGCCGTCTTGAATCGTATTGGGGATGAGAACAATTTGCTCGACGCTACCCTCGGCGAACGGGGTGTGAAACAGAAAATAAGGAGATTCACTCACGTCAATGGTCTTGGAGTCTGCCATACTAGAAATCTGTGTAAACGACAGATATCCATCGAGAGGATTTTGCTCTTTTGTAGAAGAAATAAAACGATCATCGCTGGTGAGAAGGATGGCCTGTGAATTAGGCGGAAGGTAGAAATTTTGGAGTGTATTTTGCAGATTGAAGTCCGTAATTCCAGCCAACAGAACAACGTTTGGATAGATTTCTTTGGAGAGCATCAGTCGTCCAAAGGACATTTGATCGGTTTTTAAACAAAAGGCACGCGTTTGTGTTCCAGCAGTAATAAGATATTGCCATTGCTCCTCGGTCAGGCCAAAATCACCGGTCATCTCACCGCTGAGATATGGATTATTGCTGTAGCTTCCGAGCCCCATCGTATGGTTGCTTTTCTGGAAATATAAGCAGGCTACATTTCCGGCTCCTGACATAGTAGAGTGATAGACAGAATCGAAGTGATTCCAAAATTGTTTTGCTTCCTGAGCCTCTATGGGAAACGTATCGGCACAGGAGAGTTGTCCAATTTCTGGAATATCTGCAATGAGATCTGCAATCTGATAGTAACCTGCAACCATGGAAGGGGCGGACTGCAATACTTTGTTGGCCATTTCTGCATAGGAAGTTTCTGTTGCCTGATTGTTTTGGTTCATAAAATGTAGAGTCAATCCCACTGTCAATACGGCGAATAAAAATACTACGACAAAAAAGGCACCCATCAACTTATAAAAGCTAATTCCTCGATAAGATAATGGTTTTTGACTCATGATGTTCCCTCTCCCTATTTACGATTTTATTGTATAAGTATAACACAAATTTACCTATTTTGAAAAATATAATAGAAACAATGCCCTTCCTTCATCGATCGCTTTTTATCTATTTTTGAATCTGTATAGGCGTTTTTTAAAGTAAATCGTTATTAAATAGTAGTATTATACCTATTTTAAATAAATACATTTTTTAATTACATGGATAAAATACTAAAAAATAGAATAGAAAAAGAAAAAACGCTCCTTGTCCTGGTTTGCTGTGGAGATGTATGCTCAGGACAGCAAAACACGGAAATCCAAAACAAATGTATGTGCACACATTTTTGTAATTTTGGATGAAAAACAGTATGGAAAAGAGGTACAAAATACGATGAAATCCAATAAAGAGAAAAGACAGAAATCATTGCGTAGAGTAGGTTCCTTTTTACTGGCTGCAATGCTGATGTTCTCTTCCACAGCAACCGCATTTGCCTTTGACAAAGACACCGTTTTGCAAGAATCTACAAAAATTTTTACAAAACAGACTACCAAACAATTGGCTGACGAAGGGATGGTCCTGCTGGAAAATGAGCAAAAGGATGCAGAAACAGGAGAAGGAAATGGGGTACCAGTACTACCCTTGAGCAAAGGGAGTGTAGTCTCTGTATTTGGCGTTGGACAGAACAAATGGAGCACAGGTAGCTTTTATGATGGTTTGGACGAAAATTTCATCGATATCATGGAAGGCTTGGAAGCGTCAGAAGATTTGGAAATAAATGAAGATCTTCGCAACTGGTATAACGATGTGACAAAAGATGAAGCTATTCCAGAAGAAATCCTACAACAAGCAGTTGAACATTCCGATGTGGCGTTGATTGTATTCTATCGAAAAAATGGAGAAGGCTCTGAAGGAAAAGCTACCCAGGGCGGTTACTATTTGACAGACGATGAGCTGGCGATGGTCGATTCTGTGAATCAGACGTTTGACAAAACAATTGTTGTGTTTAACACGGGATATACTGTGGATATGCAGTGGGTAAAAGATAAGCACATTGACGCTTCTATCTGGGCAGGGCTGCCGGGCAATGAAGGCGGCAATGCGCTCGCAGATATCTTGACGGGTGCTGTCAACCCATCTGGTAAATTGGTGGATACTTATGCCAAAAGTTGGGAGGATTATCCGTCCTCTTCCCATTGGGCGGACTCCGATGGTACGGACGAGGAAGGGAATCCTATTGTCTACTATACAGACGATATTTATGTGGGGTACCGCTATTTTGAGACGTTTGATGTACCGGTTACATATGAATTCGGCTATGGCCTGTCTTATACGGATTTTACCTGGAGTGATTACAAGCTCTCTAGCGACGGCAGCGGAACAATGACGGCCACAGTTCAAGTAGAAAATACGGGAGATGTTGCCGGAAAGGACGTTGTTGAGCTGTACTTTTCCTATCCAACAGACAACGACAGTATGGATGGTGTGGATGTACCTGCCATCCAATTACTTGGCTATGGAAAAACCGATCTGTTAGAGCCGGGAGAGTCTCAGGAGGTCAGCATTTCCTTTGATTATAGCGACTTGGCCCTGTACAATGAGACTGCTTCTGCATACTATTTATATGCAGGTGTGTATCGAATCAAGTTCGGTCATTCCGTCCGCGACATAACAGGGGAAAAGACCTTTATTTGTAATGCCACACAGGCCACGGAAAATGTCGGACATTATATGGTTCCGCAGGAACCGATCGATGTATTGGAAGGGACCGGCGCTGAGGAAACTTTTGAGGCGGAATTCGGAAATATAGAAAGAAGATATGACGAAGATGCGGATTCGACCAATGCGGGTGCACTTTGCACGGAGGAGACAGCCGTGCCCGTCGATGCAGAGTCCATGGAGGAGAATACGAAAGGCTACTCTTTAAATGAAGTGGCTTCTGGAAAGATATCCTTGGATACATTTGTAGACGACTTGACTCTGGTTGAATTGGCTGCCATGTGTTCCGGCTGTCCGGATGTTGAAAATTTTGGAAAACCCACCCTAAATGGCGAGCCTGTGATGGAGGTCAATACATTGACAGACCGCCAGGTCACAGGGCGTACGGCAGGGATAACGGAGCGCGATATTTATGGAATGACCATGGCGGACCGTCAGGAAACCATCGGGTATTATAATGAATCCCCTTGGGGAGACGGTGTGGGAAGCTGTGGGTTCCAGGTATATCCAAGTTCGACTGTGATTGCCTCCAGCTGGAATCAGGAGCTTGTAGAACAATATGGAGAGTCTATTGGCCGTGAATGCAAAGATGGCGGAATTGACTTTTTCCTTGCACCAAGTATGAATATTCACCGCAATCCCATGGGAGGCAGAAACAGTGAATACTTTTCAGAAGATCCGGTAATTTCCGGCTATTCTGGCGCGGCTGTGGTACGTGGTGTCCAATCCAATGGAATTGGCGCAACTTTGAAGCATTTTGCATGTAACAACCAGGAAACGAACCGCCAGCAGGTCAATGAGTTTGTTTCAGAGCGTGCATTGCGTGAAATCTATCTCAAGGGATATGAAATTGCCACAAAGGATGCAAAACCATGGGGAATTATGACTTCTTACAACAAGATCAACGGCGCGTATTCACCGGAAAACTATGATATGTTGCAAAAGATTGTACGCAACGAATGGGGATTTGACGGTGTATTTATGACGGACTGGGGACATACTGCGGACATCAATCGTTCTTTTGCGGCTGGCAATAATCTATGGATGGCTAGCATCAGTAATTTTGATGCATTTTATCAAGACATCCTGGATGGAATCCTTCCCTTAGATATTGTTAAACAGAATGTTAAAGAAACCCTAAATATTGTCTTACGATCCCAATACTATGCAGATATAGAACCTGAAGAACCCGAGGAACCGGAAGAGGAAGAAGTCGATAAGACTCTGCTCAACAAGGTGATCGACTACGCAGAAGAGCAACAACAGGCGGAAGACTATAATGATGTCATCGAGGATGTAAAAGCAGGTTTTGAAAAGGCGCTTCAAGAAGCAAAAGTAGTGCAGGCAAATCGCAAAAGCCAGCGAAGAGGATGTGCTCAAGAGCTGGACTAATCTTGTTAAGTGGATTCATGCGTTAGGCATGCGGAGCGGGGATAAGACTCTATTGTTGCAGGTAATCACAGCAGCGGGTACCTATAACCTAGATAACTATGTGGACGCGGGAAAGAGGAATTCCAAGAAGCACTCCAGGAGGCGCAGAAGGTCTATGAGGATGAGTTCGCCGGACAAGATACCGTCGATACAGCAACCGATCGATTAATGAATGCCATCTTGGAATTGCGTTTAAAGGCTAATAAATCCAATTTGGATGCGCTCCTAAAAAGTGCTAAAAAGATAGATCTTACCCAGTATACACGGTCAACAGCAAATGCTCTGCAGAAAGCTATACAAGAGGCAGAAGCGGTCATGGAAAACGACCAGTTGAGTGAAGACGATCAACCGATTGTGAAAGCGGTTGAAGAGGAGCTTAAACAGGCTATGGACAATCTGGAACGCAAGAATTCTGGTCACTCAAATAGCTCTGGAAAGAATAGTTCCAGTTCATCTTCTACCGGAAACACCTATGGCTCGTCAGGAACCGTGGTTGTTGGGGCCTTGCAGACAGCGCTAGGACAGGCTGAGGTGGTTTCGGATACAACCGTAGATTTTACTTTGAAGAGAGGTGCTTCCTACTGCTTCAAGATGAACGTTGTAAATGGGAACAATAGAACTCCGAACTTTACGGTTGGAAACGGCGATGTGCTTAAGACCCAATTTGTGGCAAAGATTGGCAACGATTTCTATTTCCGTGTGTATGCGATCGGTATACCTGGCCAAAGTACAGGCGTCTATACTACGCTGCCTGGTCAAAACGCTCAAAAGCACTGTACAGTGACAATTGTTTGATCGAAAGCTGTTTGAAATTTAAACAGGAGGAAATTTACTCGAAACGATACAAACATTAGGGTATGAATATCTGACCATACGAAAGGAGACGGTCCATTTCAAGGAATGGATCGTCTCCTTTGCTTTCTTCAAAAATTTCTATTGCACTTTCGAATATCTGCAAAAGAATAGGGAATTCTTTCCCTATTCTATGTGCGTTCTGCTGGTTTACATAAAGTCCTTTGTTTGTTCATGATTTATTCATATATATAGAATATAATTTTAGCACACTCATGATAAGAGTGCTAAAAAATTAATAGAAACCCGCATGAACACTGAATGTGTAACAGATAGGAGGGGTTGAACATGAACGCACAGAAATTTACCCAAAAGTCCTTGGAGGCCATCCAGGAAGCCCAAAACCTCGCCATAGAAAACAACAATATGCAAATTGAGGAAGAACACCTTGTAGCAGCTTTACTGCAACAGAGGGATGGTTTGATTCCACAACTGCTAAAAAAGATGAATGTGGACTGTGATGCTGTCCAACAGGCTGTGAAAGAAAAGATCTCCCGTATACCAGGTGTAACTGGTCCTGGCCGTGAAGCAGGGAAAATTTATGTTTCCACCGATGTGGATGCTGTTTTGACCGCTGCGGAAAAAGAAGCAGATCGTATGAAAGATGAATATGTTTCTGTCGAGCATATTTTACTTGCGATACTGAATCGGCCAAACAATGCGGTCAAGGATGTGTTTCAACGCTTTGGAGTCGAGAAAAATGCGTTTTTGACGGCACTCTCGAGTGTCCGTGGAAATACCCGCGTGACCAGTGACACACCCGAAGAAACCTATGACGCGCTTTCCAAGTATGGGCAGGACTTGGTCGAGCTGGCAAAGAATCATAAGCTCGACCCGGTAATCGGACGCGACGATGAGATCCGGAATGTAGTTCGTATCCTATCCCGTAAAACCAAAAATAATCCCGTCTTGATTGGCGAACCGGGCGTGGGCAAGACTGCTATTGCTGAAGGCTTAGCCCTGCGAATTGTGCGTGGGGATGTGCCCAATAATTTAAAGGACCGCAAGATCTTTTCTTTGGACATGGGTGCTCTGATCGCTGGAGCAAAATTCCGCGGCGAATTTGAAGAACGCTTAAAAGCAGTTTTGAATGAGGTCAAGAAAAGCGAAGGAAAGATCATTCTTTTCATTGACGAGTTGCATACCATTGTGGGTGCCGGCAAGACCGAGGGCTCCATGGATGCAGGTAATTTACTGAAGCCAATGCTTGCACGTGGGGAGTTGCACTGTATTGGTGCGACGACTCTTAATGAATACCATCAATATATTGAAAAAGATCCAGCCTTGGAGCGTCGGTTCCAGCCAGTCATGGTCGATGAGCCGAGTGTGGAAGATACTATTTCCATTCTTCGCGGTTTGAAGGAACGTTATGAGGTATTCCATGGGGTTAAGATTCAAGATCAGGCATTGATTGCTGCTGCGACGCTTTCAAACCGCTATATTTCCGACCGGTTCCTTCCGGATAAGGCGATTGATTTGGTGGATGAAGCCTGTGCAATGGTCCGTACGGAAATCGACTCCATGCCGACGGAACTGGATGATATTTCCCGAAAGATCATGCAGCATGAAATCGAAGAAGCGGCTCTGAAAAAGGATACTGATCCACTCACGCAGGAACATCTGAAGGAAATTCAAAAGGAACTGGCAGATCTGCGTGCCCAATTTAAGGAAATGAAGGCAAAGTGGGAAAACGAAAAGCAGGCTATTGGGAAAGTGCAGAAGTTGCGTGAGGAAATTGAGCAGGTTAATGCGGAGATTGAAAAGGCAGAACGCATGTATGACTTGAACAAGGCTGCTGAATATAAATATGGAAAGCTGCCAGAGCTGCAAAAGCAGTTGGCAGAGGAGGAGCAGATCGCAGAACAGAGCCAATCTTCCGACACCAACCTGTTGCGTGACAAGGTTACAGAGGAGGAAATTGCTAAAATTGTGGGCCGTTGGACAGGAATTCCAGTCTCAAAATTGATGGAAAGCGAACGTGAGAAGTTACTCCATCTTGACGATATTTTGCATCGTCGTGTGGTTGGCCAGGATGAAGCGGTACAGAAGGTGACAGAGGCCATTCTGCGTTCCCGTGCAGGTATTCAAGACCCGAACCGGCCGATCGGTTCGTTCCTTTTCTTGGGGCCGACTGGTGTCGGGAAAACCGAATTGGCGAAAGCTTTGGCAGAAGCATTGTTTGACGACGAGCACAATATGATCCGCATCGATATGACGGAATATATGGAGAAATTTTCGGTGTCTCGTTTGATCGGAGCGCCTCCGGGATACGTTGGATACGAGGAAGGCGGCCAGCTGACGGAGGCAGTTCGCCGGAAGCCGTATTCAGTTGTCCTTTTTGATGAGGTAGAAAAAGCTCATCCAGATGTATTTAACATCCTATTACAAGTTTTGGATGATGGCCGTATTACCGATTCCCAGGGACGTACAGTGGATTTTAAGAATACGATTATTATTCTGACTTCGAATCTGGGGTCAAATGCCATATTGGAAGGCATCAATGCGGATGGCAAGATCAGCGATCAGGCGAAAGAACAAGTGAATGCGCTGTTGAAACAGCAGTTCCGCCCGGAGTTTTTGAACCGTTTGGATGAGATTGTCTTCTACAAGCCTTTGACGCGCGATGAAATCGGTCATATTGTAGATCTGCAAATTGCCGATTTGCAACGCCGTCTGACAGATAAGCAGTTGCGTGTGGAGTTGACACCTGCAGCAAAGACCTTTATTGTGGACAGCGGTTATGATCCAATTTACGGTGCACGTCCGTTAAAACGCTTTATTCAGAGCAAAGTAGAGACGCTGATTGCAAAAAAGATCCTTCAAGCGGATGTCAAACCGCGTGAAACGCTTCTTGTGGACTACGTTGGGAATCAACTTGTTGTAAAAAATATGTAATTGGATAGGGTCATTAAAGGAAAGCCACTGTGCGATAAAAGCTTTGTCGTACAGTGGCTTTTATTTTTTTCAACCATGAAGTAGTCTGTTTTAGGACTGTGAGATGTAATAAAATATCTAAAAACTTCTTGTATAAAGCGTGTATTGATTTTATAAAATCACCAATATATAATATAAAATAAGATATATAAGTAATTCGATTAATGAAAAGGGGGCAAAAAATAAACCGAAGGGTTCTACTCGCATGTGGGTTCTGATGGAGAGAAAAGAAAGGATGGTTCAATTGAAAAAAAGGTGGGTAGCTTTTTTACTGGCATTCTGCATGGCGTTTACGGGCTCGATCAGCAATTTGGCGTTTGCTTCTGAGGAACAAGCACTGGGATATGCGCCAGAAACATCTGGCCAGGACGCCATTTTAGATGCATCGGAAGTAGAACTGACGGTCAGCCAAGAGGGGGCGTATCCGGTCAACCTTACAACGGAAGGAAATTTGGATTGGTTGTATTTCAACTCTACGGACGCGCAGTCTTACGAGCAGAAATATCATGCGGATGAAATTAGCAATGTTGTGGTATCCGGAAATACCAATGGACTTACGGGCGATAAATTTGCAGAATTCTGTTTTACCGATGGAACGCAAACTTCCAGCAACAGTGCCACCTATCAGCAGGAGAAATGCGGCCTTATTTTTGAAGGGGTTGATAGTGGAATTGCGTTCGATATTGCTGGAAGCACGGAGCCTCGCACAATCAAGATTTATACAGGGGCATATGCTGCTACTGTAAAGACTGAAATCCGATTGAATGAAGAGGAAGCCCCCATAAAGA
Organism: Anaeromassilibacillus sp. SJQ-1; assembly: GCF_046693725.1. Lineage (NCBI taxonomy): Bacteria > Bacillati > Bacillota > Clostridia > Eubacteriales > Acutalibacteraceae > Anaeromassilibacillus > Anaeromassilibacillus sp. SJQ-1. Next base: position 68,098 of record NZ_JBKEIV010000049.1, read on the forward strand.
CACTGCAACAGACTGTTTCTGCTTCCAGAGGAAATATTTTAACCCTTCGGACACAGACAGTGAGCGATGACGATGTTTTACATATTAAGATTTCTATTACGGATGTAACCGACCCGACCTATGGAAGCATGAGTCTCCATGCTGTTACAGTTTATGGATCGATTTCCAGCGAACTGCCGGACGAACCGGTTACTTACATCTCCGAAGATATTCCCCAGCAGACGACACAAACCGTTAACCTGACGAGCGAGGGGAACTTGGATTGGGCCTACTTTGATGCAGAAGATATTCACAATTATGAATATAAAAACCTTCAGGAGACCTATGTTGACAGTTTTATTCAAAATGTTTCTGCTTTGGGGACAACCAGTGGTATTACAGGGGATCGGTTTGCAGAGTTCCACTTTATGGATGGTATGAACCGTGAGAATAACACCAGTTCCTATGCATCGGAAAAGCGTGGAATTATCATGCAACATGTGGGAAATGGTTTGACTTTTGATGTAGACAGCAGCACCACACTTCGTACATTAAAACTGTATACTGGGGCTTATCAAGCAACAGTAAAAACCGAGATTCGCCTGAACGACGAAGAGACTCCGTTAGCGACCATTGTACGGACTTCTGGGGAAACCACTGGGAACATTCTGACAGTAAATTTCTATTCAGAGAATGAAGAGGATGTTTATCATTTCCGCGTGGAGATTACAGATGTAACCGATCCGACATATGGAAGTGTAAGTGTCCATGCAATTACCTTGCATGACAACAATCCGCCGGTTGTCATTCCTCCCGATCACAGTGGGGAATCCTTTCAGATGAATCCACGGGTGTCCTTTTAGATCATGCTCGCGGAACCATGAATGATCTGCAATTCCAGAACGACGCCGGTGAATGGATTGAGGTTCCTTTCCGCACGGGCGGTTTTGCAGGACCCACCTGGCAGTGGAATGGCAATGCAGTACGGCTGAAAAAGACAGCGGAAAATGAACATTGTTATACAGGAACCAAGGATGGCGTAGAGTTTGGCATCTCCTATAGCTTGCTGGATGATGGTATCCTTCAGATTCAAGCAACGCTTCATAACACCAACGATCAAACGGTAACCCCCGATCGGGCGAGCATCAATCTGGGCATTGATACCTATATGAAGGATACCTACGAAAGTTACCGTAATTTGTTCTTCCCGACTTTGTTGCGTTGTGAGAAGACCCATCTGTGGGGTTATCTGGAAAGCCCGGAACAGAATGTTGTATCGATTGTAGCAGATGCACCGGTTTCTTCTTATCGGCTGAGTTACGAGAGTGGAGCGCATCGAATCAATGGCGTTGTCCTGGATTTGATGCAAAAGGATGAAACTTTGCCCGAGCGTCATCCACGGGACAATTCCTCCTTGGAAACAGATGAAACCAGAATTTGGAACATCCGGTTGAAATTAAGCAACAGTGTGCAAGACGTCAAAGAGGATGTCACAGAGATGCTCAATGCCCCTTCGATTGACATAGATCAATACACATTGGGAGAGGGAGAAACTGCAAATATATCGGTTTTTGCAGGGCAGCCGGTATCTCAAATGCGTGTATTTGCGCCGGATGGCTCAGAATTGGCGCCGATTTCCTTACAACAGGCTAAGGACAACCGGTATGTCGGGAGCTTCACGCCGGAAGATGGAGAGGGCGTATATACCCTGCGGGTGGACTCCAATGGCTATAAAGCAGAGGCAATGGTCACGTTGCGAAAGCCGTGGTCTTGGTATATGGAAAAGGCAAAGGAGGCCGCGCTCAGCCACCCGGCCAAAGCTGCGGATTGCTGCGAATCCTGGTATGGCTTGTATAGCACATATTTGGGAATGAAATACTTCCCAGATGAAGAAAAGGATAGCCAAATCGATCAGAAATTCCAGGAAATCTACGGAATCATCGACTACAATGAGGAAGGAATTCCGCAGAATAATCCGACAAGAATTCAGAATCACAGTACAACAGTCGGAATTTTAGTCGATAAGTATCAGGCAGGTGGAACGATTGAGGATCTGCAAAAGGCGATTAAGATTGCAGATTATTTGATTAGCCGCCAGGACCCGCAGACAGGCGCCTATCAGGGACCAAGCGGAGATTATACCTCTGTCATCTATCCGGCAAAGTCCATTATGGAATTGATGGAAGTAGAAGCCGAGATGATTGCCGCTGGAAATGATGAGGAGGATTGGCAGGCCTGTTATGACCGTCAATACGAATCCGTCAAAAAGGCGATGGATAATTTGGTTGAACTTCATGGAGATCTTCATACAGAAGGACAATTGACTTTTGAGGATGGAGCCTTCTCCTGTTCTGCGACACAGCTGTCTCAGTTTGCTTTGCTGCATCCAGAAGGCTCTGCGGAACGAGAGAAATATCAAGCCAGCGCATTGGAATACCTGAACAAACATCAGGCACTGGAACAGGAGATTATCCCGGACTCTCGGATGAACGGTGGTTCCCTGCGTTTCTGGGAAGCACAGTACGATGTGCTCTTGACAGCCGATCCGAATAATATGATGAACTCTCCTCATGGATGGACTGCATGGAACATCTACGGGCTGTTTAATATGTATCAATTGACTGGAGATCCATATTATCTGGAAAAGGGAATGAACGCGATGGGTTCCTGCGTGCAGTTGATGGGCTTTGATGGGAATCTGAATTGGGCGTTTATCGCAGATCCGTATATCGAGGGTAGCCTGTTTGTCCAAATAGAAAATGATTCTTCTCTTTATGGGCAGGGAACTCGGAAGGATGTTACGCTGGGAGAATCTTATGTCGATATGATCAGCGATTGGTGGAAAGCTCCACCGGACACAAACGTTGGCGGTTATTATGGTCAAGGTGGCGCTTGTGATAATGACGTACATGAAATTTTCAAAGCCATGGAAGAGACCGTTTTGACAAAGGCGTATGTCGTTGAACAGCAGGATGGTTCGATAGAGGCATACAATTGTACAGCAGAAAAGGATTCCAATGGCATTTTAAATATTGTGACGAATGAAGAGGAATTAATCGATCAGATCAGCTTGAACCTGCAGGAAGAAACCACATATCAGGTGACCTTCACCGAAAGTGGTAAGACCGTTTCTGGAACAGCCAAGAGTGGTATGCAATGGGTTACACCGGATTCTGTTCCCGCGGAGCCGCAGCTGTTGACCGTACAGTGGAGCAGCAATGCAGCGGTGGAAGTGGAAGGGAATGCAGATGTGGTGATCTCCACGGATGCGATCTACGGCGCGAAAGTGATGCCGGGCGAAGATCTGACCTTTACCTTCACCCCAACCGACGGCGCGTTTGCCAGTGCACAGCTCAACGGGGAGGACATCCCGTTTGAACCAAACGGCTTTGCGTACACTTACACGATGCCGAATGAGAGCGCGAGCCTGCGCTTTACCTTTACGAAGGTGGACAAGGACATCTTGAAGATTGTCCTGGATGAGGCGAACAACGTAACGCAGGAGGACATCGACCGCCTGGTACCGGAAGTGCGGGAACTCTTTGTGAATGCCCGGACTAACGCGCAGGAGGTCTACGACGATCGAGCTGCAACTCAGGAGGAGGTCAACAAGGCTTGGAGCGAGCTGCTGGAAGCGATGCACCTGTTGGAATTCGAGGAAGGCGACAAGGAAGTGCTGCTGCCGTTGATTGAAATCGCAGAGCAGTTGGCGGAGAAACTGGATGCATTCAAGCCGAGCAGCACGGAGGGCTTCGAGGAAGCGCTGAGTGAGGCAAAGGACGTCTATGCGGAAGAGAACCCGCTGAAGGCGGAAGTGGACAAGGCATATGAGAACTTGCAGAAGGCGATTGAAAATCTGAAATACCGTGCAGACCTGTCGGCGCTCCAGACCGTGGTGGATGAAGCGAATAGCCTGGATATGGACAGTTATATCCAGGACGAGGCGTTCCAGACCTTTAATGGAGTGCTGGAAGATGCAGAGACGATGCTTGGGAATCCGGAAGCTGGACAGGAAGAAGTGGATGCAATGGCGCAGAAGCTTGCGGAAACAATGGCATCCCTGCGGAAGATCCCAAGCAGAGAAGAATTGCAGAAGCTCATCGAAGAGACAGAAGCGATCGACTTGAACGGCTATACGGACCGTAGTGTGGCAAACCTGGAGGCGGCGCTACAGGTAGCAAAGGCAGTCGCCGGGGATGAAACCGCAGACAACCAGACAATCGCAAAGGTATATATGAACCTGGAAGCAGCTGTAGCAAGTTTGGAGAAGGCGGAAACGCCGAAGCCCAACCCGAAGCCGGACAACAAGGGAGGAAAGGGAAGCAGTTCTGTGAATGCCTCCAACTCCTATGGGGCGGCAGGCGTCGTTTCTGCGGCACAGAACGTCTCGACCCAGAAGGCGCATGTGGTGAGTGACACGACAGTGAACTTCACGCTCAAGAGAGGCAGCGCATACTGTTTCAAGATGACGGTGGTAAATGGAAACAACCAGACGCCGAGCTTTACGGTAGGCAACGGCAGCGTTCTCAAGACGCAGTTTGTGGCGAAGGTTGGAAACGATTACTACTACAGAGTCTATGCAACCGGCACACCGGGCCAGAGCACGGGCGTCTACACGACACTGCCGGGACAGAATGCGGTGAAACACTGCACAGTGACCATTGGTTGAATGCCGGATACCAGCGAAGGGCATAAGCCATTCGATCCAGCAACCACTGATGGAAGAGAGCCTGCGTAGAAAACGCCGTAGGCGCGAAAGGCGCTGTGCGTCCACCGGGTTAGAGCATAGGTGTCTACACGATTCTGCCGGGCAGAAAAGCAGTCAAACACTGCACAGTTACAATCGGCTGAGTACCAAATCTGTTCTGAACAACGAGAAGGTAAACTACATCCGATCGAATCCAGTAACCAATAGTAAAGAGTTTCGTAGGCAATACCCTAGGCACGAAAGACGTTGTGCGTCCACCGTGCTAGAATACAGGCGTCTACACGACCCTGCCGGGCAGAATACGGTGAAACACTGTATGGTGATGGTAGCTATGAGGCTTCGGAAAGAAAAAGAATATGGAATATCTCTGACAGATAGCTTTTCTACATGTAAATATAAACGTATATTCTAATCGCATGTAAATAGATTTGTCTCTCATGAGAGCGAATACATAGGAAAGCCAAAGAAGAGATATTCCACCCATATGACCCAGCAGGGGAGTTCGCAAACGAGATGCGAATAACCCCTGCTGGGTCACACTTTTCATAGGTATGGGAATGTATTGTACGACGTTGTTACTGTGTAGTAACAGCTGGACGGATGTGGGGATCTTTTAGGGATGGCATAAAAGCTATTTCCACCGGAGAAATCCGGCAATAATCCATGAATACCGGAATCATCTTTGGGAAAGAGTGAAAGAAATCTGTAACTAATCAAGTACCCGGCGATTGGTGGCATGAAACTCCTGTAGAGAAACGCCATAGGCGCGAAGACGTTGAATGTCCGGCGTTGATAGGCGAACATCGGAAGCGTGTTTTGGAAAGAATGAAAGTGGCTGCTATCTAAAATGAAGTCCCCGGTAACCGATAACAGGGAATTTCTATAAGACGAAGAAGACGCGATGAGTATTCCAGACCAGAGTACGGGTGTCTACACAAGTCATTGTGTAGTAGTAATTGGACGAATGTGGATAAACTTTCGGGGATGGTATAAAGTTTGTTTCCACCGAGGTAATCCGGCAATAATCGATAAATACCAGAATCGCGTTGTACAAAGAGTGAAAGAAACCTGTAACTAGGCAAGTACTCGATGGTCGGTGGCAGGGAAACGCCATAGGTGTAAAGGTGCCGAATGTCCGGCGTTGATAGGCGAACATCGGAATCGTGTTACGGAAAGAGTGGAAGTAACTGGTATCCAAATGAAACACTTAACAACCAATAGCGGGAATTTCCGTGGGGGACGCTGAAGGTATGAAGGGAGCTGTGTGATGGGAGACCATTGTCGGAATACCAGAAATTTTAAATGATGTAATGGTAGACCAATCCGACCAAGAATCTGACAGCCAATGACAGAGAGTCTTTGTAAATATTTCTCGTTAGCAATTGGGCTGTCAAACGTTTAGAACCGTACTCATTTCATCAAAAACAGGGCAAATCCTTTTAAATTTCATAAAATACGGACATGAAGAAAATAGTGCCAAGGGAATTTACTTTATTCTGGATTTCCTATAAAATCGAATGAGGGAATCAGAATATGTATTATATGCATTTACAGCAGGATAGCATGTGTAAAGCATATAATGTAGGGATGAATCATGTCTGCACTAAAATGATAGGAATGGAGTTATTTCAGGAGTTTATGAGAAGGAAAGAATTGGATATATGTAAATGATGTTATACATGTAAGATAGAAAGCTTCTACGCAATGTTCAGGAATGTCCTCCGTAAAATGAAAGATTGTGAATTCAATTTAGCGGTATCCTTTTAGAAAACAATCGTGTATATCGCTTTAAGTGTTGCGTAGAGAGCCTGTTCACATTACTGGCTTCCCGTCTAGGATTTCAGCTCTTTGCTGTTTCCCTGCCGTTTCGTTTGATTCGTAAAGAAGGGGACGATTTATCTAGGAACCTTTTCCAAAATGGTTATATGCGGCATGATTCCCACAGGAGAAATGTTGTTATTTTTTAGGGAATGCGATATAATGAAACCGGTTTTATTTTGGGGATATCCCCTGGTGTGGAGGAACACCGCATGATTGATAAAGATTTTTTTGATCATTTAGAGGAACAGATTCATCAAACGGTTCAGGATGCTTTGAATCTGAAAGAAACCGTTGTTCATACGGTGAGGGAAAATGTAAACGTTCAAAAAGGACCGGTACCGCCAACCAAATCGGTTCCCCAAAAACGGTATGCATATCCGGTCCGGCCAGTCCGTGTCATGAAGGACCAGATACGAATCCGTAAGGCCCCTTCCGGCTCAGTAGCAGGGATCATTATGGAGATTATCGGATTGGTTGGCGCAATTTCTACGGGGCTGGCGTTTATTCTTTTGGCACTGATTTCCGTATTATTTGGCATGCCTTGGACTGCTTTTGCAATTTCTAGTTTTGTTATTGTTCCGTTGTGCGTAGGCTTTTCGGCACTGGCAATCTGTGGAGTGCGCCAGGTGCGTCGAAAGAGGCGTTTTCAAAGATATCAGGCCCAGTTAAACGGCGGCACATTTTGTTCTTTAAAACTCCTGGCGTCGGCTGTAGACGAGTCAAAGTCCTTTGTTGTACACGATTTGCGTAAGATGATTCGGGATGGTTTGTTCCCGCAAGGGCATATTGATGAGCAAGAAACCTGTTTCATCGCGACGGATGAGACGTATCGCCAGTATTTACAGGCGCAGGAGAGCGCCCGTCGCCGGCAAGAAGAGGAGCAAAGAAGAAAAGTGTCCAGTCCGGACGGACCTACAGAGTTGGAAAAAGTGATTGCGGAAGGGCGTGATTATCTTTGGCAGATTCGCGAAGAGAATCACGCGATATTCGAAGACGTGTTTTCGCAAAAGCTATCCCGACTAGATGCAGTATCCACGAAAATCTTTAACCATGTAGAGGCACATCCCAAAAAACTTCCAGGCATTCGCAAATTTATGCAGTATTATTTGCCTATTACCTTAAAATTGGTGAAAGCTTATCGGGAATTTGGAGAACAGTCCATCCAAGGAGAGAACATTACCCGGGTAAAGACGGAAATTCGCGATACATTGGATACGATCAATATTGCCTTTGAAAATCTTTTGGACAGCCTGTTCCAAGATGATGCACTGGATATTTCTACAGACATCTCTGTATTGGAGACGATGCTTGCACAGGAGGGGCTGACTGGGGATACGTTTCATCAGAAGAAACCGTAAATTCGATTGGAGGTACTTGTTATGGACGAGACTTTTCAGGAGCAGCCCATGTTGACCCTCGAGCCGTTTGCAGATGAACAGCCTGCTTCCATCGAGAAGGTACAGCCTGTGCAGACATCTACAGAAACGCCAATATTCGATGAGCGTAGCTTAACGCCGGAAGAACGCCGGATGGTGGACGATTTTGCGGCCAAAATTCAATTGAGCAATTCCAATATGATCTTGCAGTATGGTGCAGGCGCACAGAAAAAGATGGCAGACTTTTCAGAGGATGCGTTGAGCAACATTCGTACAAAAGACCTTGGCGCAGTAGGAGAGATGCTTTCCAGTGTTGTTACAGAATTAAAAAGCTTCGATGTAGAGGAAGAGGAGAAGGGATTCTTTGGCTTTTTCAAACGGAGTGCAAATAAAATGACAGCCTTGAAGGCCAAGTATGATAAAGTGGAGGCCAATGTCGAAAAGATTTGTGCGGTGTTGGAACGACATCAGGTGCAATTGCTCAAGGATGTTGCGATGATGGACAAGATGTATGAAATGAACAAGGTTTATTTCAAGGAATTGTCCATGTATATTTTGGCAGGCAAAAAGAAACTTACGCAGGTTCAGCAGGAAGAACTGCCTCTCCTGGTGGAGAAAGCAAAACAAACCGGCCTGCCGGAAGACGCCCAGGCAGCCAATGATCTTGCTTCTCTTTGTAACCGCTTTGATAAGAAGTTGCACGACTTGGAACTCACCCGAATGATATCCATCCAAATGGCGCCAGAGATTCGGTTGGTGCAGAGCAATGATACCCAGATGTCGGAGAAGATTCAGTCCACGTTGGTCAACACGATTCCGCTTTGGAAAAGTCAAATGGCGTTGGCATTCGGAATTGCACATTCTCAACAGGCGGCGCAAGCACAGCGCGAGGTAACCGATATGACAAACGAGCTGCTTCGCCGGAATGCCGCGACACTTAAAATGGCGACGGTCGAAACGGCAAAAGAGACGGAACGTGGGATTGTGGATATGGCAACGCTGCGCGAAACCAACCAAAGTTTAATTTCTACATTGGACGAGGTCATGCAGATTCAGACGGAAGGCCGCCAAAAACGCCGTGAAGCGGAGATGGAGTTGAGCCGTTTGGAGGATGAACTCAAACAAAAGCTACTGGAAATACACGGTTAACCAAAGAGTAAAGCCGCTTCGGCATGGAAATGCCGGGCGGCTTTTTTAGAAAATATTGGTATTACAAAATGAATACTGGATTTTTAAAGGGGTGCGCTTTATAATTAGAATAGAACGTTTGATTGGAGATGGAACGCATGGAGCGTACAGACCGTGTTATTCTACATTGCGATTGCAACGCTTTTTACGCTTCTGTTGAGTGTTTGTTGCATCCAGCATATCGGGATGTCCCGATGGCAGTATGCGGAGATCCCGAAAACCGCCGCGGGATTGTACTTGCCAAAAATGAGAAAGCCAAACGCTTTGGCGTTCAGACAGCGGAAACCATCTGGCAAGCGCGGCGGAAGTGTCCAGAGCTGGTGCTTGCTCCACCGCATAGGGATCAATATGCCAAGTATTCAAAACAGGTAAATGCCATTTATCAGCGTTATACTGATTTAGTGGAGCCCTTTGGAATTGACGAGAGTTGGCTCGATGTGACCGGCAGTCAAAAGCTATTTGGTACTGGAAAAGAGATTGCGGACCGGTTGCGTGAAGAGGTCAAACGAGAGACTGGCCTGACCATTTCAGTTGGGGTGTCCTTTAATAAAATTTTTGCCAAACTGGGAAGCGACTACAGAAAGCCTGATGCAACCACGGTGATTTCACGGGAGAACTATTCGGAACTGGTGTTTCCTCTCTCGGTGGATGCCCTGCTCTATGTAGGAAAGAGTGCGCGGGAGACTCTGCAAAAAATGCGTATTCGTACAATCGGGGACTTGGCCCATGCAAGCCGCAAGACTTTAGTAGCGAGCTTAGGGAAGGTGGGTGGAGAATTATACGATCATGCCAATGGTCTGGATACGAGTCCGGTAAAGAGCGTTTACGAACCGAAAGAGGTAAAATCGGTGGGCAATGGTCTAACATTTAAACGTAATTTGATCGGCTGGGATGACATCCGACTGGGTGTCACTGTTTTAGCCGATACAGTTGCCGCGCGTATGCGCCGTAGTGGCGTAAAATGTTATACAGTGCAACTTAATATTCGCAATCCAAGTTTCAAAACCATTTCCCGTCAAAAGCCTTTACATGTACCAACTTTTCTGGCAAAGGAACTAGCGGATACTGCGATGGAACTTCTAACGGAATCGTGGAACCCCAACGCGCCAATCCGCATGTTGACGCTCACCGGTACAAACCTAGTACCAGCAAAAGAGGCGCCAGGAGAGCAGATGAGTCTGTTTGAACATTCCAGGCAGAAAGAGCGGAAGAAGCAGGAGAAGTTGGAGACCACTTTGGATGCCATTCGTGCAAAATTTGGAAAAGATTCCGTATCCATCTGCGGCGTTCTGCAGAATGACATAGGGGCGGATTGACTTGCATTCCAGCCGATGTCTTGCTAAAATGAGGAAAAGCAAATTCTATACAGATACAGGTTTTGGGCTGGAAAGGAAAAGCGATCCAATGAAATACAGTATTTTTGGAGATACATATGTTGTACGCCTGCAAAAAGGCGAAGAGGTACTCACATGTTTACAGGAGCTCTGCCGGAAGGAATCGATCTCTTTGGGAATTGTTTCGGCGATTGGAGCAGTTAAACATGTGTCAGTGGGTGTCTATCGAGTGGAAGAACAAGAATATATTGCAAAGACCTTTGATGGGGTGATGGAATTGACATCCCTTCTGGGGAATATTACCGAAAAGAACGGGGAGCCTTACCTGCATTTGCACGCCACCTTTGGGAGGCTCGATGGCAAGGTGATTGGCGGCCACCTCACGGAAGCTGTGGTGAGTGCTACCTGTGAACTGTTTATCCGAAAAATCGAGGGATATGTGGGGCGTAGGCTGGACCCGGAAACAGGGTTAAACATTTTTGATTTATAAGGAGGATCTACCGATGGTCAAGCATATTGTCATGTGGAAGCTCAAGGATGAAATCAAACAAGATGGTTCAGAAGCTTTGGTCGCTTCGCTGCAAGAACGTTTCAAAGCACTCCTGGGGGTTGTGCCGGGGTTGACTGAAATTGAATTCGGCGCCAACTACAACGGTGGGGAATATGATATTGCGCTGTATTGCGCATTTCAGACAAGGGCGGATCAGGACGCATATCAATCGAATCCGGCGCATCTTGCAGTGGCGGAAACGGTGCGTGCATCTACTTGTGGCCGCGCCTGTGTTGACTACGAAATCGAATGATAAAACCGGAAAGCCCTTCCCCTTATGGGGATAGTTGCTTTCCGGTTTTCTTTTTGTGCAAAGTATGTTATGATGGAAAAAATAGATCAATCTGGGCATGCTTTCTATAAAAACTGTGTCCAAATGTAAAGGAGGAATTGCCATGTTGGCGGAGTTAGGAAACGATCTGAAAAACCTTTTGTTGGCTGGAGTAGGGGCCGTTGCAGTGACTGCGGAAAAGTCGGAGGAGCTTTTGAAAGAGCTGGTGAAGAGAGGGGAACTCACCGTAGAACAGGGCAAAGTCCTCAACGAAGAGTTGAAACATAGGATACAGGAGAAAAAGCAACCGGTCAAACAGGGTGAACCGTTGTCCTCTCAAGGGTGCAGCGCGCCCTGTGTAGATGTAGAACGGATGAGTCGAGAAGAAAGAGCACAACTGCTCAAGAAGTTGCAGGAGCTCGATGCGAAGGAACGGGATGGAAACGACAAAGCCGTTGAATAATTCCCCGGGGAACGGTAAGCGCCTGGGGGAAATCTTGCGCATTTTGGGAAGGCATAAGCTAACCCAGGGAATTACCCCGGAAAAACTGCGTGCGACGGTAGAGGACTTGGGGCCTACCTTTGTCAAGTTCGGACAAATCATGTCTATGCGGCATGACATGCTTCCTGCCGAATATTGCGAGGAATTAGCAAAGTTGCGCACAGACGTTCAACCATTGGCGTTTGCAGAAGTGCGCCACGTGGTTGAGGCTGAATATAAGGTGCCTATGGAGGAAATCTTTTTGTCCTTTGAAGAGCAGCCAATTGGATCAGCGTCGATTGCGCAGGCACATATGGCGGTATTACGGGATGGCCGGCCGGTAGTTGTAAAAGTACAACGTCCGGGTATCCGCGAGACGATGGCCGAAGATGTGGCGTTGCTGCATCGTGCGGCACGTTTACTGAATCTCACAGAAGTGGGCGACGTAGTAGATCTGAACATGGTGTTGGACGAAATGTGGACGGTTGCACAACAGGAGATGGATTTTCTGTTGGAGGCGCAGAATGCAGAGGAATTTCGGGCCTGCAATCGGGATACTGCATTTGTGGATTGTCCGGAAATTGATCACCGGCACACGACTACCCGCGTGTTGGTGATGGAATATGTGGATGGGGTCCAAATCGACGACGTGGATACACTGCATCGGGAAGCGTATGACCTTGAAGAGGTAGGTTTAAAGCTGGCGGACAACTATGTAAAGCAAGTGATCGATGACGGCTTTTTTCATGCAGACCCGCATCCCGGAAACATCCGTATCCGCGGGGAAAAATCGTCTGGATCGATTTAGGCATGATGGGCCGCCTCACAATACGCGACCGTTCCTTGCTTCGGGACGGGGTAAAGGCCATTGTCAGCGGGGATGTGGAACATCTAAAGCAGATTGTGCTGACAATGGGCGTGCATTCCGGGCGTATTGACCATGCGCGATTGTATGGCGACATCGACGATTTTCTGGCAAAGTATGCCAAGCTGGATTTGGGGAGTATGGATCTTGGACAGATCATCGAGGAATTGGTCGGCCTTGCACGGGAACATCGCATATCCGTGCCGAAAGGGATCTCTATGCTGAGCCGAGGCGTGCTCACTTTAGAGGGGGTTCTTGCGGTTGTCAGCCCAAAGATCAATCTTTTGGAAATTTTGGCAAATCGGATGTCGGCAGAAATCCGCAAAGATTTTGATTGGATAGAAGAGCAAAAAGGCCGTTTCAGAAACTTGTATGAATCCAGCCAAAAGGGAATCCGTATTCCCGCACAGATGTCTGACCTGCTTCGAATGGCTTTAAAAGGTCAAGCAAAAGTCAACTTAGAAGTGATTGGTTCCGAACAGCCGTTGGCCTCTTTGGATCGCATGGTCAACCGGCTGGTAAAATGTATCCTATGCGCTGCTATGTTGCTGGGGTCCTGTTTGCTTTGTACCACCGGAATGCAGCCAAAGCTTTTGGGAATCCCATTGGTGGGGATGTTAGGTTTTATTGCGGCACTCCTTATGGGAATATGGGTACTTTGGGATATGCACAAGCATAAATAGGACTCATTTTACACAGTTAAAAGTATATGGCGTTAATAACAGAACCCCCGCTACGTCCCATTGGGATTTGTAGCGGGGGTTCTTGCAAATTATTTTGAATGGTTTTACAGAGATTGTTTAGATCATTACTATACGCTATGGAAACCTTTACCGATGATTTCGCTCGTATTGGAAATCAGGATAAATGCACCTGGCTCTACCTGCCGGATGTATTGCCGGAGCTGTACAGCCTGGTATCGCTTGAGTACGGTAAATACAATGTACTTTTTATCGTGGGAAAAGGCGCCTTCTGCTTCGCAAACAGTGGCACTGCGACCCAATTTATGCACGATAAAATCGCAGATTGGCTCCGGGGTACTACATACAACATTGAAGTATTTACAAAGGTTGATGCTTTCGATGACGTTGTCGATCACCAGCGATTTGGTAAATAGCCCCAGCATTGAGAACAGAAAAGTCTTTATATCAAAGATAAAGAACGCGGATAGCGTGATCAACAGATCGCTCAATAGGAGCGCATTGCCAATATTGACACTCGTATATTTCTTTAAGATCATCGCAACAACATCGGTGCCGCCGCTCGACGCGCCAATGTTGAACAGGATGGCAGAACCAAGGCCGGGGAGGACAATCGCAAAGACCAATTCCAGCATGGGATCGTCGGTCAGAGGCTTGTCCAAGGGCCAGAAATATTCCATTCCGGAGAGCGCTACTGACAGCAACATACTGGAATAAACCGTGCGTACACCAAAGCCCTTTCCCAAAAAAAGAAATCCTAAAATCAGCAACAAAAGGTTAACAATAAAGTTGACAGTACTGGGAGAGATGGGCATCACCTGACTGACGACAACAGCCAAGCCGGTCACGCCTCCGAAGGTAAAGTTATTTGGAAACTTAAAAAAATAGATTCCCACTGCCATCAGTAGGGTACTGGCTGTGATAAGCGCATATTCTTTAAAAATCTTCTGAACGGTTTCCTGGCGTGGCATCGTAAATTTCATTGTGATCCCCTCCAAAGAAAAACGTCATTTTCTCTATAACCTTTCGAACAATTGAAAGCGGATATGTGTAAGGACTTATGAACGTATCGCAAGAATCTTGCGTCAAGAAATTTTTTGAAATTATTGGAATTTATAAAAAGAGGATTTCCCCCGAGAGATTGTTTTATTGGGATACAAAGAATCGGTCAGGGATCTCATAATCGCCTTACGGCCGATCAATCCTATTTACATAAAGTAAGGATGCCTTATCAGAAGCCATCGTGCTGGAATTCTTGAAACAGTAAGAATCTCTTTTTCGGCATTTTGTAAGATCAATGGGAGATTGTCCCATAGATAACTGGTGTGCATATCCTTTTCTCTTTGGGCAATTCATAAACACCCATTTCTTTCCCGCAGAGCAAGTTTTTACCATCTTTATCTTACTATACAGCAGCAATATTTTCAAGAAGTCCATGGGAGGAAAGCGAGGCTCCCCCTTGCGTAGAACAGGGGGGCGGCCTGTCTACTTGAATCAAAAGGAAGAATTTGTTATAATACAATCGATTATTGCCGAAAAACGGGAGGAAAAAATCCACCGTATGAGAACGGGATGTAGATGCCGCCGGCTACTTCCCGCACCTGGAAACCGGCGGGGAATGGAGTACTTATGGCGAGAGTTACCCTTCTGACGTATACTCCCCAGCCGGAGAAAACGGTTGCCATGGCAGCCAAGCTTTGCTATTCGCCTTCTGCGATTGACGAAATCGGCGAGGGGTTAACGGAAGAAAAGACAGCTTCTTTGTACAGATGCTGGCAGATATTGGCCACGAAAGTCCGATTGAGCACGCTTCGTTCACTTTTGGAATTGAAGGTGTTTCACGCTCGCTGTTGGCGCAGATCACGCGCCACCGCATTGCGTCGTTCAGCGTACAAAGCCAACGCTATGTAGCGGAAAGTGATTTTGCTTATGTCGTGCCACCGGAGATCGAGGCAATTCCGGAGGCAAAAGCGGAATTTTTGGCAGCCATGGAGGAAGACCGCCGGCATTATGAACGTTTAACCGCTCTTTTAAAAGAAAAACATCAAAAGACTTTGTTGGAAGAGGGAAAGAGCGAAAAAGAAGCAGTTCGTACTGCGGAGAAGCGCGCGATTGAAGATGCGCGTTTTGTATTGCCCAATGCTTGCGAAACCAAAATGGTCTGTACGTTTAATGCACGTTCGTTACAAAATTTCTTTGCGCTTCGTTGTTGCAATCGCGCCCAGTGGGAGATTCGGGATATTGCAACCCAAATGTTGTTCTTAGTGCGTGAGGTTGCGCCGCATCTCTTTGCAAATGCAGGTCCAGGTTGCCTGCGCGGCGCATGTCCGGAGGGGAAAATGTCCTGTGGAAAAGCGGCAGAGGTGCGTGCTTTTTTCCGTGTGGAGAAACCAGTATGAGTGGGAAATTAATTACCCTGGAGGGGCTGGACGGCAGTGGAAAGGCGACGCAGGCCGAACTGTTGTGCCGGGAATTGAACAGGCAGGGGGCGCATGTACGGAAAATATCGTTTCCAGATTATGCACAGCCCTCGTCCGTGCTGGCTAAGATGTATCTGGATGGCAAATTCGGTGAGAATCCGGATGATGTGTCCGCCTATGCAGCTTCGTCGTTTTACGCTGTAGATCGTTTTGCAAGTTATGTACAGTTCTGGAAAGAGGACTACCAAAAGGGGACGGTTATTGTTGCAGACCGGTATGCCACTTCCAATATTGTGTTTCAGATGTCCAAACTTCCCCGGAGCGAATGGAATACCTTTATCGAATGGGTGCAGGATTATGAATACAGTAAAATGGGTCTTCCCAGACCGGATTGCACGATTTATTTGGATATGCCCCCACCTGTGAGTCAAAAGCTTCTAAGTGCCCGTTACCATGGCGACGAGCGAAAGAAGGACATTCATGAGAGAAATACCGCTTATCTGCTTGCGTGCAGGGAGGCCGCGGCATACGCGGCAAAAATGCTCGGTTGGCTGGTTATAAATTGCGCAGAGGGCGACAATGCTAAACCTATGGAACAGATTCACAGGGAATTGATAAAAGAATTGGCAGGAGAGATTCATTTATATGTTTAATTGGAAAATTCCAGAAGTTTCAGATCGCGAATGGATGCAACCGGCGCTATCCGCATCCGGTGGGATGGGGAGCGAGTTCGCCTTTGGTACGCTGTATCTTTGGTCTTGCGCATATGGCACACGGGTTTGCCAGCACGATGGACTAATCTTGCGTTGTTCTGGTCTACCGGATAACCGGACTTATCAGATTCCATTGGGCCCGGGGGACTTGCGCAGCAAAGTGGAACTTGTGCTCGCAGATGCGAAAGATTACGGTTGTAAATTTCGCCTATGGGGATTGACCAAACAGGAGACAGAACAGCTGGAACAAACGATGCCAGGGATGTTCCGCTTTCAGCTGGATCGGGACGCCTCGGATTATATTTATGATTCGCAGGCGTTGATCCACCTTTCCGGACGGAAGTATCATGGAAAGCGAAACCATTTGGCACGGTTCCAACGTTCTTATAATTGGTCCTATGAGGATATTACACCGCAAAATTACGCCGACTGTAAAGCGATTGCCCACGAGTGGTGCGTACAAAATGGTGGCTGTGGCAAAGAGGATGGTACGGACAACGAAAATTGTGCGATCAATATGGCTTTTCGTTCTTTTGAGGAGCTGGCGCTTTCCGGCGGGCTGTTGCGCGTCGATGGGAAACCAGTGGCCTTCACCGTGGGGGAGGAAATCAATCCGGAGGTTTATCTTCTCCATTTTGAAAAGGCGCTGAATGGATACGAAGGGCTGTATGCAGCCATCAATCACGAATATGCGGCAAAAAATCTGGAGAACTATCGTTATATCAATCGGGAAGAGGATTTGGGAATTGAGGGCTTACGCAAGGCAAAGCTCTCCTATAATCCGGCTATACCTTCTTGAGAAATATTCTGCGACCTTGCGTTCAGAAACAGAAGAAATCACGGAATTGGAACAAAAGAACTAAGTGGAAGGCGGTGCGGCGGTGATCGGTTTTGCAAATTGGGAGGACCGCCCGGTATTGGCAAAGCTGTGGCAGGTGTGTTTTGAAGAAGAAAGGCGATATGCCAACTTCTTTTTTAACAATGCATTTTGTCCAGAAAATTGCTTGATTTATCGCGTCGGCGGCCAACCGGCAGCTATGTTACACCTGTTGCCAGCGAGCATGGTTTGTGGCGGAAAGGCCGTGCGTATTCATTATGTCTTTGCCTGTGCGACTGCGCCGGAACACCGTTCCCACGGATATATGAGTGCGCTGTTGGCTTATGCCGCCTTGGTGGGCGCCCAGAGGGAAGAGCAGTTTTCAGCAATCCTGCCGGCGAATCCCTCTCTTTATGCGTATTATGCGAAGTCCGGTTATCAGACGTTTTTTGAGCGGGATGAGTATTTACTCCGCGCTGAACAGCTGCGTGAACAAGCCGCCGAGGTGGAGGGGCGGAAGTATTTACCGGCTGAGGTATTAAACCGTATACGCAACACCCTGTTACAGAATTGGGAGGGAGCAGTCCTTTGGGACGACCGCGCGTTTTGGTTTGCATCAGAGGATAATCGTGCCTATGGTGGCAGATTGGTTTGTACACATGGGCCAGCATATGCGATCTGTCGGTATGCTGGAGAAGGGCTTTGTGAGGTGACGGAGCTGATGTGCACGACAGAGCACTTGCCTAAATTGTTCGGGGCAATGCTACAGGAGATGCCGGCTTCTAATTATCGAATTCGTGCTTCCCAAGGGAAGCGGACTGTTGGAGATGGCCGGGCTTTCCTCCCT
Organism: Anaeromassilibacillus sp. SJQ-1; assembly: GCF_046693725.1. NCBI lineage: Bacteria > Bacillati > Bacillota > Clostridia > Eubacteriales > Acutalibacteraceae > Anaeromassilibacillus > Anaeromassilibacillus sp. SJQ-1. The sequence goes on from NZ_JBKEIV010000049.1 coordinate 86,169, forward strand.
TTCTGCGCCGGAACCTGTGTTTTGTGGAATGCTCCGGCCGTTAGACGGCGCTTCTATGGATCAATTGCAAGTTGGAGAAAAAAAGCCATATCTTGGCCTTGGGAAAGATTAAAATCAATCGCTGATGAAAGGGGCGTTATAAAATGATCTATGTTTTTCTGGCAAATGGGTTTGAAGAGATTGAAGCGCTGGCAACCGTGGATATCCTTCGCCGTGCGGAGCTGAATGTAAAGACTGTAGGAGTAGGCGGTAAGACTGTCACGGGTTCGTCATGGAATTCCGGTGACTGCGGACATCGAAGAAAAGGAAGTCACCACCGATGATATGGAGTTGGTTGTGCTTCCGGGCGGTATGCCGGGAACACTGAACTTAGAAAAGTCTCCGATTGTCAAAGCGTCCGTACAGTATTGCTTGGACAACAGTCTGTATGTGGCGGCCATCTGTGCGGCTCCCTCCATTCTGGGACATATGGGGGCGCTGAAAGGTTGTACAGCGACCTGTTTTCCCGGTTTTGAAAAGGAATTGGAGGGGGCGAGCCTTTCTTCGCAGCCCGTCTGTGTCAGTGGGCGTATAATTACCGGAAAGGGTGCAGGCGTTGCGGATGGACTTTGCTCTGCGCATTGTGGCGGAGCTCTGTGGATCGCAGGCATCCGTTGCGATCAAAAAATCCATTCAGTGTCAAAATTGACCTGCTTATAAAGGACGGTCGCATGTATATCAAGAACATCAAGGAACTGAAAAAGAACTTGCGCGCACGTTACCGGCGTTACCGGGAAAAAATGAATGTGGAGCAAAAAATTCGTCTGGATGCTTCGATTCAATGCCGGCTTTTGACATTAGAGGAGTACACGCGGGCAGATACGATTTTCATCTATGTGAGTAAGCCCATCGAGGTCGACACTTTGGCGATCATCAATGCCGCGCTTGCCAATCACAAGAAAGTGGCTGTGCCGCGTTGTGTACCAGATACCTTTGATATGGAATTCTATTACATTACCTCCTTGAGCGATCTGGAGAAGGGTACATTTGGCGTATTGGAGCCCATTGTGGACAAGTGCGAACATGTGGGAGATTCGTATGGACGTGCGCTTTGTATTGTGCCAGGACTCAGTTTTGATGCGCAAGGGTATCGCTTGGGATATGGGAAGGGCTATTACGACCGCTATCTTGCACAGTTCCGCGGTATCACAGTTGGCGTGTGTTACCTGGGGTGCATCCAGTGGAATCTGCCCCATGGGTATTACGACAGGCCTGTGGATATTTTGATTACAGAGAAATATGTCCGCAGAATTGCGAGGCAGGAGGATACGCCATGAACGACGATAAGCGCAACGAAGAACTGCGCCGGAAAAAGGTAGAGAACTTCCGGGTGCAGATTCCCGAGGACTCTTTTTCGGAAGGACAAGAATCCCGGGGCAGAGAACCGTCGGTTTTAAATAGCTATAGTGATCCCCAAAAAAAGCGCCGGGCACCGGACGTTCGTACAGCAGAGCGCAATGCAGCAAAACGGGCGACACAAGCACATAAACAGCGCAATAAGCAAAAGCGTGGAAGAAATAAACTGTTTTTCCGCTTGGTCTGGCTGATGATGGTTCTGTTTATCGGCATTGCACTGGCACAGTACGCAGTGGCCGGTATCAATGATATGTTGGCCATCGGCCGTGATAAGGTCAATGTGACCGTCGAGATCCCTAAGGGGGCAACAACGGATCAGATTGCGGAGGTGCTCCAAGAGCAAGGAGTCATTCAGCGGGCGGACTTTTTCAAGCTCTATTCCAAGCTAACAAAGTCGGACGGCCACTATAACAACGGTACTTATAAGCTGAATACCAGCATGGATTATGAAGCGATTATCAACAATTTGCAGTCGAATGCCAACCGTGTGGATATTGTGAAGATCACGTTCCCAGAGGGAGTGAACGCTCTTGAGGTTGCGCAGCTTTTGGAAGAAAACGGCGTTTGCTCTCAGGAGGATGCGCTGAACTATATCAATTCTACAGCTTTGGATGAAAAAGTATGATTTCCTGAAACAGCTGACCGGTGACCGGTACTATCATATGGAAGGGTATCTATTCCCGGATACGTATGACTTTTTCAAGGACGAGGCCCCGGAGGATGCTATTTCCAAATTGGTCAACAACTGTGACCGGAAGCTCACAGAAGAAATTCGGGAAGAAATCGCAGCCAGTGGGATGACGATCGATCAAGTGATGACATTGGCCTCTATGATTCAGGCGGAGGCAGCGGATGAAGAGGACATGTATATGATCTCCTCCGTATTCCACAACCGCTTGAACAGCGATGGATTAAATGGGCTTTTGCGCCTCCAATCCGATCCCCACCATGTACTATCCGTACCGTACGAAGAGTGCGATTCCAGAGGACATTCGGGAAACGTATTCCAGCAAGTACAACACGTATGAAATCGAAGGCCTGCCTACCGGCCCGATCTGCAACCCTGGCGCGAAGGCGATTGATGCGGCTTTGCATCCGAAAGACACGGATTACTATTATTTCTGTCACGACGCAGACCGCAATGCCTATTACGCAAAGACCTTGGAACAGCATCAGCAGAATCTACAGAAGGCGGGGTTGCGATGAATGACATGAAAGAGAACCGGCGGAGCTTTTGGCGCCCGCCGGCGATATGGAACGTCTGCAAGCAGCGCTGGACTTTGGGGCGGATGCCGTGTATCTGGCGGGACAGATGTTTGGTATGCGCACGGCTCCATCCAATTTTACCCGCGAACAATTGCAGGAGGCTGTCGCTTTGGCACATGCACGGGGTGTACGGGTATATTTGACCTGTAATACCGTACCGCGCAATCAGGAGATCGATCTGTTGCCCGACTATCTTGCATTTGTACAAAATGTAGGGGTAGATGCGTTGATTGTAACCGACCTCGGCGCGATGGACCTTGCAAAACGCTATGCGCCCAAGGTAGAATTACATGTTTCTACCCAGGCGGGGATTGCGAATTATGCTGCGGCAAATGCTTTTTATCAGTTGGGTGCCAAGCGTGTGGTATTGGCGCGCGAAACAACGCTAGAAGAAATCGCAGAGATCCGGGCAAAGACGCCCAAGGATTTAGAAATTGAAGCCTTTGTACACGGGGCGATGTGTATGTCTTTTTCGGGGCGGTGTCTGCTTATCCAATTATATGGCAGGGCGGGATGCCAACCGGGGAGCTTGTGCACAACCGTGCCGTTGGAAATATGCGTTGGTGGAAGAGAAACGTCCCGGTCAATACATGCCAATCTATCAGGATGGAGAGGGTTCCTATATCCTGAATTCCAAGGACATGTGTATGGTACGCCACCTTCCGGAGCTTCTCCGGGCAGGGGTCACCAGTTTGAAAATTGAGGGACGGGCGAAGTCGGCATATTATGTAGCGGTGACCACAAACGCTTATCGTTGGGCTTTGGATGAGCTGGCTCAACATCCCGATTGCTCGGTTTCCCCATGGATTGTCGAAGAATTGGAAAAGATTAGCCACCGGCCATACAGTACGGGCTTTTATCTAGGCGGAGAGCCGGGGCAGGAAACAGTCCAGGGGGGATATGTCCGCAACTACGAAGAGATCGCCGTCTGTGAGGATTATCATGACGGAATCGCTATTTTATCGCAGAGAAACCGCTTTTTCCGCGGAGAGGTGGCGGATGTATTGGAAATTGGAGAGAAGCCGTTTGATCTGCCGCTAGAGGAATTGTTCGACCAGGATGGTCAGCCCATCGAGGCGGCGCCGCATGCGACGATGACGGTACTTTTAAAGACGGATCGTCCGTTGAAGCGGGGGGCGATTTTGCGTCATCGCCGCCCGAAGGATTCCTAAAAAAGGGGGAAGTCCATTTGGAAGCTGTACAGACCACTTCACCACAAAAGGCCCGATATGATTGGGTGGATGCGCTGAAATTTCTCGGCATTTCGTCCATCTACGTAGGACATATGGGAACGGCAGCGGGGACTCTCTATCCGTTCACCTTTCAATATTGTGTGGCTTTATTCTTTTTGGCGTCGGGCTTTTTTGCGCCGCGTGCAGAGCAGCAATCGTTTTGGCCTTTTTTAAAGAAGAAACTTTGTACCATTGTGTTGCCGTATTTTGCTTTCAGCGCGATTAATCTGGTGGTGGATGTGCTCACCTGGGGATGCTCTTTTACCGAGTTTGTTGATTTGATTTTGGCGATGTTTATGGGCGTACGAACAAAAACAGTTGCAGCCGCCCTTTGGTTTCTTCCTTGCCTGTTCGTCATTTCCATTGGCCATTATGCTCTGAAGAAGTTCCTGCGGAAAGATTGGCTGGTGGTATTGGTGAGCCTCGGCTTTTACATCGCAACGGAAATAGGAATTCCCTATCGTCCGGTAGGAGAGCCGCGCATGTTTTTTGGAATCGACAGCGCGATGTGCTATATTCTCTACTATGCTTTGGGGGCGGTCCTTTTCCCCTATTTAAAGGAGTTTCATTTTCATGGGCTAAAACTCTGGGCAAAGGTGCTTTTTTGGGGGGCAGCCCTAGTATGTACATTTGTAGCATGTGTCGTCTATTTCAAAGGACCTTCGTTTCCGATCGATGCCCTGCCCTTTCAGCTGCCAAAAGCAATTCGTGTATTTTATTCGGCGGGGCTGGCTCTCGCCTTTCTGTTTCTAAATTTTATCGGCTCAAAATTGCTCGCTCATGTGAAAGCCTTTACGGAGATTGGCCGCAATACGTTAATTCTGTGTGGGACGGAGAACATCATGAAGGAAGTTTTAGCCGCTTTGGTGTCCCTTACAGGGTTGAAGCTGGAGATCCCTTCACAGTTTGCTGCATTTGTCTATGCGTTCCTGCTGTTGTATCTCTCCAGTAGGACGATTGTGCCATTGATTCGAGACCATTCTAAAATCCTTTCCGGGACATACCGATTTGAAAAGGCATAGCGGTTTAAACGTCCTCTTGTCAGGTCATACTGACAGGAGGACGTTTTTATTTTGTGTGAAAGGAGACCAATATGGAACGCATTGGCAGACGTACAATTGCCTTCTTTCTGCTTCTGATGTTGGGAATGCTGGTGGCCGTGTTGAGCGTCTTCACGGTGGCGAATGGAACAACTCTTGCACAGACTGCGGATCAGCAGAGAAGTTACCGTTTAGAAGTCGCCCATACACGTGGGACCATCTATGACTGTAAGTTGCGCAGCTTTACAGGACAGCAGAAGGAATATGCAGCAGCGATTGTACCAACCATTGAGGATGCAGCAGCCCTAAGCAATATACTTAGCCAGAAGGAGATGGCGGACGTGTATCCGTCGTTAACAGCGGGAAAACCATTTGCCCTCCGGGTAAAAGAGTCCTTTACCGCGGAGGGGGCGGATGTATTTCCCGTGGAGAAACGGTATGCGGATGAACAATCTGCCGTCCATATTCTTGGTTATCTGGATGGTGCAGGAAAGGGAGTCTCAGGAATTGAAAAACTCTTTGACCAACCGTTATCGCAGGGACAAGGGGAAATCAGCGTCACCTATCAAGTGGATGCGACAAACCGGGTACTGGCAGGAGAGGAAAAAAAGATCAATGATACTTCATTTTTAAGCCGCCGGGGAGTGGTCCTCACACTGGATCAGGAGATTCAGAAGGTCGCCGAGCAGGCTGCCAAAAAACACCTGAAAAAGGGGGCGGTGGTGGTGACCGAGGTGCCGTCGTGTAAAATTCGTGCAATTGTAAGTCTGCCGGATTTCAATCCCAATGATGTAGCATCGGTATTGGAGGATGAGGATGCTCCCCTTCTAAACCGCGCTCTTTCCGCGTACAGCGTGGGTTCCGTGTTTAAGTTGGTTTCCGCTGCATCCGCGTTGGAATATGGAATTCCACCGGAAACCCGTTATACTTGTACAGGCGGTATACAGGTTTCCGACGACATTTTCCATTGTTATAATGGGGAGAGCCATGGCGAGGAGGATATGAGCCGGGCCATTGCCCAATCTTGCAATACGTATTTTGTACATGTGATGCAACAGGTACCCCAGGCACAATTCCTATTGATGGCACAAAATTTGGGCTTTGGAAGCAGCGTAGAAATTGCACCGGGGTTTTCATCCGCGGCCGGAGACCTTCCCACCTTGGAAAGCTTGAAAATCCCAAAGGCGTTGGCAAACTTTTCTTTTGGGCAAGGGGCCTTGACTGCAACGCCCGTACAGATTGCAGGCATGGTCAATGCGATTGCCAGCGGAGGAGAATATACGGCTCCAACGATCTACGAAGGCTTTGTCAATGAAAATTTGCAGTATCTCGATCAAGCACAGACGCCCGCAACACGCCGCGTGATGACGGAACACACGGCCTCTCTGCTGCGAACATTTATGGTACAGTCGATCGAAGAAGGCACCAGCAAGCGGTTCAAACCCGCTTCCGGCGGCGCTGGGGCAAAGACCGCGACGGCACAGACCGGAAAATATGTAGACGGCGTGGAAAAGGTTATCTCCTGGGTAGCAGGATATTACCCAGAGGAGGAACCGCGCTATGTCATTACGGTAATGGGCGAGGACGGAACCGGCGGCGGCGCAACCTGTGGTCCGGTTTTTCAGGAAATCGCCGATGCACTGCCCGTCGAGTAAAGTGAGTTTGGAATGAACGAGCCTTTTCGTATGCGCTGTTCTTGACATTCCGGCAGTGGAAGTTTATAATCATTCTGTAACTGAATACAAAGGCGATGAAGGGTCGATGCCTTTGTCTGTGCGGCAAAAGAGAGGGTTTTCCGGAAAAATCGGGCTGAAAGAAACCTGCCGAGGGCGGCAAATGGCGAGCCAACCCTAAGCCCCGCAGCGATGAGTTGCGGCGTATCCCGCGTTAAGGGAGTTGAGCGGCGCCGTAAGGCGCAATTTGGGTGGTACCACGGGTTTTCCCGTCCCATGTGGACGGGAAAGCTCTATTTTTTTGTTGAAGATGGGAGTTTCGAACATGCAGTGGACAGGACTTAATGAATTGCGCGAAAAATTTTTATCCTTTTTTGAGAGCAAAGGCCATACGCGCCTTCCAAGCTTTTCGCTGATTCCGAAGGATGACAACAGCCTGCTTTTAATCAATTCCGGTATGGCCCCGATGAAAAAGTATTTCACCGGCGAGGTGACGCCGCCAAGTAAGCGTGTTACGACATGCCAGAAGTGCATTCGCACCCCGGACATCGAGCGGGTTGGAATTACAGCGCGCCACGGCACCTTTTTTGAGATGTTGGGCAATTTCTCATTTGGCGACTATTTTAAACACGAGGCGACGGCTTGGGCGTGGGAGTTCTGCACCAAGGTGTTGGAATTGCCAGTGGACAAGCTCTGGGTCACAATTTATCAGGACGACGATGAAGCGTTTGACATCTGGACAAAAAGAGGTTGGCGTCGCACCGGAGCGCATTGTACGAATGGGGAAAGAGGATAATTTCTGGGAGCATGGTTCCGGCCCCTGCGGACCTTGTTCGGAGATCTATTTTGACCGCGGCGAAAAGTATGGCTGTGGGAAGCCAGGATGCGGCGTTGGATGCGAATGCGACCGCTATGTCGAATTCTGGAATGTGGTTTTTTCCCAGTTTGACAGCGATGGAAAGGGAAACTACCCGCCGATGGAACATCCGAATATTGATACGGGCATGGGGTTGGAGCGCTTGGCCTGCATTATGCAGGGAGTGGATAACCTCTTCCTGGTGGATACGGTGCAGAATATCATGCAGCATATTTGCCGTATTGCAGGAGTTCCATACGGCGAGGACGAAAAGAAGGATGTTTCTCTGCGCGTAATCACGGACCATATTCGCAGCACGACCTTTATGATCGGCGACGGGGTTATGCCGTCCAATGAAGGGCGTGGCTATGTACTGCGCCGTTTGCTTCGCCGTGCGGCACGCCATGGCCGCCTGTTGGGAATCAATCATACATTCCTGGCAGATGTCGCCAATACGGTAATCGATGAAAATAAAAATGCATATCCAGAGCTCGATGAAAAGCGCGCGATGATTACAAAGTTGATCCATGTGGAAGAGGAGAGCTTTGCCAAAACCATCGATCAGGGAATGCAGATGCTGAACAGTTTGATTGATAAGGACTTTAATGCTTGCCTGTCCGGTGAAGATGCTTTCCGGCTGAACGACACTTACGGGTTTCCCGCTCGATCTCACGAAGGAGATCGTCGCAGAGCGGGGGATGACCGTGGATGAGGAGCGCTTCCACCAGCTCATGCAGGAACAGCGCGAGCGCGCGCGCAACGCCCGGAAAAATGCGGGTGCAGATGCCTGGGCAGGGGAGAACGATGTCTTGGCCGATATACCTGCGACAGAGTTTTTGGGATATGAGAAATCCCAGACCGAAGCAACGGTATTGGCGATTCTCAAGGATGGCGAACGTGTCGATCATGCGACCGCAGGCGATGAGATTGCCTTGGTGCTGGACAAAACCACTTTCTACGCAGAGAGCGGCGGCCAGGTGGGCGATGTAGGTCCTATTTCTTCAGCCGATGCACTGATTGCAATCGACAATACGACGAAGAATCATGCAAAGAACTTCATTCATCATGGAATCATCAATGCGGCACAATTTCTGTCGGGGATCGGGTTCAGACAGAAGGCGATCCGGAAGAACCACCGCGCGATTATGCGTAATCATACGGCGGCACATCTGTTGCAGGCGGCACTTCGTATGGTGCTGGGCGATCATGTAGAACAGGCAGGCCAGTTGGTTGATGAGAAGTATGTGCGCTTTGATTTTACACATTTCTCCGCATTGACGCCGGAAGAGCTTCACCGTGTTGAGACCATCGTCAATGGAGTAATCCTCAGTGGCACGCCGGTCGAATGCCGCGAAATGCCGATTGAGGAGGCCAAGAAGTTGGGGGCAATGGCTTTGTTTGGCGAGAAATACGGTTCCATTGTTCGCGTTGTCTCTGTGGGGGATTTCTCAAAGGAATTCTGCGGCGGTACGCATGTGGATAATACGGGGCGAATTGGTTTGTTCAAGATCCTTTCTGAAAGTTCTGTCGCTGCAGGGGTGCGCCGTATTGAAGCGGTTACGGGCCTGAACGCCCTGCGTTATTTAGACGAGACGTTGGCCCAACTCGGTGCAGTTGCCTCCGCTTTAAAAGTGACATCTACTTCCGGCTTGGCACAGCGGGCGGAACAGATGGCCGCTGAGCTGAAAGAGAAAGATCGCACAATCGAATCGCTGAATGCAAAAATGGCCGATATGCGTATTAACGGCCTATTTGAGGGTGCAAAGGAGATCAATGGGGTTCGTGTGATCACGGCGCTGTTTTCGGCAACTCCGGCCAATGCACTGCGCACTATGTGCGATAAGATTCGCGACAGCGCACCGAATGTGGTGGCTGTTTTGGCAGCCACGCAGGATGGAAAGGCCAATATTGCTGTCACAGTGGGAAAGGATGCCCAGCAAAAGGGCCTCAATGCTGGAAAAATTGTGCGTGAGGTCGCCAAAGTTGCCGGAGGAAACGGCGGCGGTAAAGCAGAATTTGCTATGGCAGGCGCCAAAAGATCTCACAAAGTTGGATGAGGCCCTGGCCGCAGCAGAAGGCATCGTAGATGCAATGATGCAGTAATCTTGCGGGAATTCCCTTCTGTATGGTATAATCTTTGTCAGAAAGTAATCGTGAAAAAGAGTGTATGAATGGCACTTCATCATGGCCCTGTTGGCAGGGTAGGAGCGACGAAAGGAGGAAATACGGTTGGACTGCGTTTTTTGTAAAATTGCGGCGGGTGAAATCCCCAGCAAAAAGGCCTTTGAAGACGACCGCGTGTTGGCTTTCTACGCACCTGGATCCCCAGGCCCCGATACATATTTTGTTGATTCCGAAGGAGCATATCGCATCGGCAGCGGAGATCACAGAAGAAAATGGCACAATTGTAGCACACATCTTTGCGGTCGGCAGCAAAGCTCGCCAAGGATTTAAATCTTGATAAGGGATGGCGCGTGGTGACAAATGTCGGTGCAGACGGCGGACAGACGGTGATGCATATGCATTTTCATCTGTTGGGAGGCCGTTCGATGGCATGGCCTCCGGGCTGATGACACTTTTGAAAGTTGGAACGGATCACACGCTGTAGCGTGTAGAAGAAAGGCTGATTATTTTGAGTGAAAATAAGTATTACCATATGACGATTGCAGGCTGTGAACGGGACCTTCCGATTTGTCCAATCGATGAACACTTGGACATTGCAGGCTTTGTGATGCTCGGAGATGTGGAGATTACGGAAAAGACGGCTGAAGCGCTTTTGGCCAAATGCCCGGAGCATGATGTAGTGGTTACAGCGGAAACCAAGGGAATTCCGCTTTGTTATGAGATGGCGCGTCAGGGATGCCGCCGCTATATCGTTGCGCGCAAAAGCGTAAAAGCATATATGCGCAACCCCATCCATGTGGAAGTAAAATCCATCACAACCGATCATGTCCAAAAGCTGTATTTGGCGGAAGATGACTATAAGGGCTTGAACGGCAAGCGTGTGCTGATC